>JAZPZZ010000175.1:0-6070 GCA_045544935.1 Oscillospiraceae bacterium
ATCGCGCAGGCCTGCGCGGCGGCGTTGATGCCCTGCTCGATCCAGTTGCCGCGCACGTCGCGGCGGTCGAACCTCTTCGCGCAGACGATCATGGCAACGAGCCCGACGATCGTGAGCGCAAAGAACAAAGCCGAAGGCAGGCGCACCGCCGAGCGCAGCAGCGCGCGCACGGTCCCGCGGTCGGAAACCACCGCGCCAACGAGCATGAGCACAAAGCCCGCCGGCATGACACAGCGCAGCTGCGCGCCGAGGAAGGCGACGTCCTTTCCCCGCAGCGCGATGAGCAGCTTCCAGACGACCTTCCCCGCGCCCGCGAGCAGGCAGAGCGCCGCACCGAGGACGAACAACAGACTTTTGAGCTTCACGCCGAGCAGCGCCGCCGCGACGCCGAAAAACAGCACCGGCAGCGCATCGACCAGCGCGAGCGAGAGAGTAAATTCCTTCTTCTCCATCGCATCAGACGGTGTGGATATCGTCTTTGTGCTTGCCGTAGTAGAAAAACGCAATGAGCAGAATGGCGCCGCAGATGAGCAGGTACCAGACGAACAGCGGGTTCTGCAGTCCGCCGAGGATGGCGATGCAGGAGCCGAGCACCGCGAGCACGGGCACGATGAGGCCCATGAAGAAGCTCTGGATCTCCTTTTGCCGCCAGAGCTTGAAAACGACGACGTAGAGCGGGATATAGAGCAGATAGCTCGACATGATCGCGATCTCCGACACGTCCGAGCCGCCGAGGATGCCGGTGGACTGGCAGAGATAGTGCGCCACCATCCACACGAGGGAGAGCACCATGCTCAGAAGGCACGAGTTGACCGGCATGTCCGCCTTGTTCATGACGGAGAACTTTTTCGCCGCCGGGAACATGTTTCTGAGCGAGAGCGCGTACGGCGTGCGGCACAGGCCCATGGTCTCGCCGTTGACCGTGCCCATGACGGAGACGATGACGAAGACAAAGAAGATTCTGCCGCCGAGGGGCCCGAGGATCTTTTCCATCGCCGCGGCGACGTGCGCTGAGCCCATCTCCATGACCTTCTCGGGGCCGAGGATGCCGGAGATGCCCCAGAAATAGCAGATATAGACGATCGTGATGACGATCGGCGTGATGGACAGCGCGAGGGGCATGTTGCGCTTCGGGTTTTTGATGTCCGACTGCACGAAGGTGGCCACGTGCCAGCCGTCATAGGCAAAGCAGAGGGGACCGACCGCGGCGAGCAGGCCGGCGGCGGAGTTCGCCGCGACAGGCCGCGCCTTCAGCGCCGTGATCGGGTCGCCGAGGATGAGGCCGAAGATCGCCACGAGCAGCAGCGGCACGAGCTTGATGAAGGTGGCCGCGTTCTGGAAATAGCCGCCGCCCTTGCGGGAGAGGGTGTTGAACGCAAAGCAGATGAAAATCCACGCCGTGCCGATCAGGCACTGGAGGAGGATGGAGCCGTCGATGTTGAACAGCGTGCAGAAATAGACGCCCACGATCCACGAGAGCACCGCGATGATCGCGGGATAGTGGATGAAGACCTCGAACCAGCCGTAGGCGCAGGCCATGCGCGGGCTGATGAACTCCTCATAATACGTCATGATGCCGCCGGGCTTGTCGGTGCGCGCGGAGATCTGCCCGATGGCGAGGCTGCCGAAGATGATGGCGAGGGCGGCCAGCGCGAACATGAGGATGCCGAGCGGCACGCTGCCGTTCGTGGCCGTGAGCACGCTGGAGGCCTTGAAGAAGATGCCGCTGCCGATGACCGTGCCGGTGATCAGCGTGATGGCGGTGAGCAGGCCATAGCGCTGCTTCTGGTCGTTCATGATCAAACACTTCCTTTTGTGTTATATCTTTGACGCGGTCTATCCTAACGCCGAAACGGAGTTCTGTAAAACGCAATTTGTGCATGGAGCGCATGAAAAAACTTCATAACCATTTTTCCCCAGCTGCAGGGCGTTGACGCGCGGGCAAAGAGAGGCTATGATGGGCATGAAACCAAAGAATCGTGGGGATGCGTATGCATTTTGTCGACGCAAAAGCGCTTTTGACGCGCCATAACGGGATGAACCTCTACCGCGGCTGCGCGCACGGCTGCGTCTACTGCGACAGCCGGAGCGACTGCTACGGGTTTACGCACCCGTTCGAGGATATTGAGGTGAAGCAAAACGCCCCGGCGCTGCTGGAGGACATTCTGAAAAAGCGGCGCAGGCGCATCGTCATCTCCACCGGCTCGATGAGCGACCCGTACCAGCCGTGCGAAGCGAAGCTGCAATTGACACGGCGCTGCCTGGAGCTGATCGAGCGGTACGGCTTCGGCGCCTCCGTGATCACGAAATCCGATCTCGTGCTGCGCGATCTTGCGCTCTTCGAGCACATCCACCAAAAGGCGAAGGCCGTGCTGCAAATGACGCTCACGGCGGCGGACGACGAGCTCAGCCGCGTGCTCGAGCCGAACGTCTGCACGACGACGCGGCGATATGAGGTGCTCAAGGCATTTCAAAAGCAGGGCGTGCCGGCCGTCGTCTGGCTCACGCCGATTCTCCCGTTTCTGACGGACACGGAGGAGAACGTGCGCCGCATTCTCGATTACTGCTTCGACGCGGGGGTGAAGGGCGTCGTCTGCTTCGGCGCGGGGCTGACGCTGCGCGACGGGAACCGCGAATATTATTACAAAGCGCTCGACCGGCACTTCCCCGGCCTGAGCGACGAATACAGAAAGCGATACGGCAATGCCTACGAGGCGAGCAGCCCGAGGGCCGGAAGGCTCCTGCGCCTCATCCACGACGAATGCGAACGGCACGGCGTCCTGCACGACCCGGAGGCGTGCTTCCGGTACATCGCGGAGCTGCCGGAGCAGCACGAGCAGCTGTCGCTGTTTTGAACCGTGCGCATGACGCACCGCCCGGCCGCTTTTACCAATCTGACTAAGCGACAGAATTTTCGCATTTTGTCTACAATTCATTGCCATATGATTCATATCATGCTAAAATATCTTTATCACAGAAAAGAAAGAAGGGACTTGCCTATGCGCACAAGGAAAACACTCTGCCTGGTTCTGGCCGCCGTTCTGCTGTGTGCGGTCCTCCTCTCGGGCTGTGGAAAGAGCGAAAACGTGAAAAACGCGGAAGCGTGCATCAGCGCCATCGGCACGGTCACCAGCGAAAGCGGCGATCTGATCAAGGAAGCACGCGACGCTTATCGGCAGCTGACCGCCAAGGAAAAAGACCAGGTGGAAAACTACGCGCTTCTGACGGAGGCCGAGAAGGCCTATGCACAATGCCTCGCGGCAGACGTGGACGCGCTGATCTCCGAGATCGGCGAGGTGACGCCGGATCGTGAAGCGGCAATCAAAAAAGCCAGAGAGCAGTATAACGCGCTCAGCGTTGACGCGAAAAAGCATATTGAGCTCGAAAAAACGCTCCTCAGCGCGGAGGCGGAGCTGGTGACCCTCGCGATCGATTCCATCGGCACGGTGACCGCCGACAGCGGCGCCGCGATCCAGCGGGCTCGGAATCTGTACAACGAGCTGTCCTCCACCGCGAAAAAGCAGGTCGGCAATTATGACGCGCTCACCGCCGCCGAGGACGCGCTTCTGAAGGCGGAGGAAGCGGCGGTGACAGCCGCGCTGAACAGCGGAAACTATCAGGGCGCCATCGACGCATTCCAGGAACTGGCGAAGAACCGCGGCATCAACAACCTGCCTGACGACACGATTCAGGCCTGCGTCGCCGCATTTCAGGGCAAGTCGAAGGAGCTGGAGGCCGCCGGGAGCAAGCTCGCTGCGGTGAACATTCTCCAAACCGGAAAGACGGTCGTCAACACACCGCAGGCAGCAGAGCAGCTGGAGAGCAGCCTGACCGCTCTGAAAGACCGCATCCAGCAGAGCGAGCCCGCAAACGGGACGGTCCTGCACAGCGGCTGCCAGGGCGGATACGGCGAAGTGACCATCAAAAACGACAACAGCCCGGCATTGGTCAAGCTGGAGAGCACCAGCGACCCGAGCGTCTATCTGACCGTCTATGTCCGCGCCGGCTCCAGCACAACCGTCCATGTGAACGACGGAAGCTACCGGCTGAAATACGCGGTCGGCACCGTCTGGTACGGCGAGCAGGACCTGTTTGGCGGCACGACCAGCTGCTCCGAGGCAAACAGCGTGATCTCCATCTCTACCACATACAGCGGCAATCAGGTTTCCTACAGCTCGGTTCAGCTGACGCTGTATCAAGTCCCGGGCGGCAACATGTCCACCAAATCCATCCCCACCAACGGCTTCTAAGCCGCGGTGCTCGCCCGGCAGCGGGCACGCAAGGAAAAGCAACGCCGATCGGGCGGTGTTTTTCCTTTTCCGCGTCGGTTTCTGCCGATGCCTCACCGGTCCGGCTTGTCCTTTATCGCGCGGCGGACGGCGCCTGAAGCATCCGGTCGTTTATCCGCATCCGAAATGGAATTCGGGGTTGATTTTTATCTCCCGCGGGCCGATAATAGCACGGTATTCCAAATTCGAAGACAGGAGAAAAAGAAATGAAATCCAGACTCCTTGCATTACTGCTGGCCTTTGTGATGGTCACGGCGCTGCTCCCCTTCGGCGCCGCCGCCGCGCGGGAGCTTCCGATCTACTGCGTGCAGCGGAGCGACAAGGTCGTCTCCCTCACGTTCGACGCCAGCTGGGGCGACGATCACACGCAGACGCTTCTGAGCATCCTCAACCGCTACCACGTGAAGGCCACGTTCTTCCTCGTGTCCATCTGGGTGGACGCCTACCCGAACTGGGTCAAAACGCTCGCGGACAGCGGCATGGAGGTCATGAACCATTCCTCCACGCATCCGCACCTCGGAAACCTGTCCTACGCGCAGATCCAGGCGGAGGTCAACGGCTGCTCGGACAAGATTCAGGCCATCACCGGCGTGCGGCCGACGCTCTTCCGCTGCCCCTACGGCGAATACAACGACACCGTCATCCGCGCCATCCGCGATCTCGGCGTCACGCCGATTCAGTGGGACGTGGACAGTCTCGACTGGTCCGGCAACAGCGCGAACGAGATTAAAGACCGCGTGCTCTCGAAGGTGAAGCCCGGCAGCATCGTCCTGTGCCACAACGACGGCGCACACACCACCGAGGCGCTGCCCGAAATCATCGAAACGCTGCTCGCGCGCGGCTATTCCATTGTGCCCGTCTCGCAGAACATCTGCGCCGGGAGCTACACGATCGCGGCCGACGGCACGCAGATTCCGACGGCGCCGGCGGCGCCCGTCCTCTCTCTCGAGGGCGGCACGGTCACGATGACCTGCAGCACGCAAAACGCGGAAATTCACTACACGACGGACGGCTCCGCCCCCTCGAAGGACAGCGCGAAGTACACCGCGCCCGTCGCGCTCGAAAAGGGCACGACCGTGCGCGCCTGCGCCGTGCGCTCCGGCATGGACCCGAGTCCCGTCGCCTTCCTCACGTACTCCGCGAACGGAAACACGATGAAGGACGTCGCCGTGACGGACTGGCACTATGAAGCGCTCGACCGCGCTGTGAGCGCAGGAGTCATCAACGGCACCGCGCCGGGCGTCATGAGCCCGAACACCGCTCTGACGCGCGCGATGCTCGTGACGATGCTGTATCGTCTCGCGGGCGGAGACGCCTCCGGCGCGCAGGTCCCCTTCAAGGACGCGGACAAGGGCCAGTATTACTACGCGCCGCTCTGCTGGGCCGTTCAGAACCGGATCGTGAACGGCTATGAGGACAACACCTTCCGCCCGAACAGCAGCATCACCCGCGCGGAGCTGAGCGCGATGCTCGCGCGGTATCTGCTCAGCGCCGGCCGCGCGCTGCCGAACGACGGCGCCGCGCTGGAGCGCTTTGCCGACACCGGCAGCATTCCGAGCTGGGCGAAGGACAGCATGGCCGCGCTCGTGTCGCTCGGGATCATCCACGGATATGAAAACCACACGATCGGCGCCGCGCGCAGCACAACGCGCGCCGAAGCCGTGGCGATGCTGCTGCGCGCGGCGGACCTCCCTGCGCCGGAGGCGCCCACGGAGACAGCCCCTTCCGCGACGCCGCAGCCCTGAAACTCGAAAAGACCGGCACACCCGATCGGGTGTGCC
>JAZPZZ010000176.1:0-8828 GCA_045544935.1 Oscillospiraceae bacterium
AGAACGACATGGCTCCGATCCGACTTGGCCCGAGGGCCGCCGACTGCGGTTGTTTTTGCAGATTCGGAAAATCTGATCGGAAAGCGGTTCGATTAGAACCAGCCGAGGTCGAAGAAGCTGCTGATCTGGACGAGCAGCACGAAGACCATGACGATGGGGACGATGAACTTCATGCAGACGCCCCAGAAGCCGATGCACTTGCCGGAGTCGCCCTGCTTGATCTCGTCCGCGAAGTACTTGGGCTTGAGCTCCCAGCCGATCATGAGGGCCATGATCAGAGCGCCGAGAGGCATCGCAATACCCTCAGACCACACGTCCATGAAGTCGAGCCAGCAGTCGTTCCAGGTGCCGACCTTCCAGCCGAACATGTCAGCCGGCGTGAAGGGACGCTCGGCCAGACCGTCGACGCAGACGAAGATGGCGAAGATCATGATGACGACGCAGACGATGCCGACCGTACGGGGACGGCTGACCTCGTGGCCGCGGGCGGAAGCGCGATCGATGAAGGTGACGGACACGGCCTCAACCAGGGAGATGGCGGAGGACACAGCCGCGATGAGCACGAGCACGAAGAACAGCAGGCCGATGACAGCACCGAGAACGCCCATGCTGTGGAACACGTTCTGCAGGGTGCTGAACAGGAGGCCGGGGCCGTTGAGCTTGATCTGCGCAACGCTCTCGAGCTCGCCGGCGTCGATCTGAGCCATGCCGTGGGCAACGGCGGCGGGGATGACGGCGATACCGGCCATGATGGCGACGAGGGTATCGGCGACGGTGATGATGACAGAGTTCTTCGGGAGGCTCTCAGACTTGCTGAGGTAGGAGCCATAGGTGATCATGGCGCCCATCGCCAGAGACAGGGAGAAGAACATCTGGCCGGCGGCGGTGGCCAGGACGGACAGCGCACCGGGAGCGGATTCCAGGAAGGAGCCGTAGCTCACGCCGTTGACGATGACTTCCTTGGTGGAGTAACCGGGCACGAACATGAACTTCAGACCGACAGACGCATAGGGCATCGTAAGGGAGCGGATGATGACGACCACGAGCAGGACGAACAGGGCGGGCATGCCGACCTCGTTGAACTTCTCGATGCCGCCGCCGACGCCGTTGCGGTTGATGAAGTAGCAGATGAGCATGAACAGCAGCGTGCAGCCGATGCCGAAGCCGGGCGTGGTCAGCAGTGCGCCGAACACCTCGTTGCCGGGTGCGCCGCCGGAGAACAGGCCGATGACGTTGACGATGATGTAGTAGATGCAGTAGCCGCCGAGGACGGAGTAGAACGTCATAACCAGGAACGGAACGATGACGCCAAGCCAGCCGGCCCACTTGAACTTCTTGGAGACAGCAGCGTACGCATTCACAGGACCGAAGCCGGTCTTGCGGCCGAGGGCGAGCTCGCCGAGCATGATAACGAAGCCGACGAAAATCGCAAGCAGCAGGTAGATCAGCAGGAACGAGAAGCCGCCGCTCTTACCCATCTTATACGGGAAGCCCCAGATGTTGCCGAGGCCGACCGCAGAGCCGATAGCGGAGAGCAGGAACCCGATGTTCGAGCCGAACGAGCCACGATCGTTCCCATGATCAGGAACAGGCACAGATTGTTTCGCCATAGTGAATTCCTCCATTTCCATTTTTTCCAAAACACAAACGGGGTCCCTCCCGGTCCGGCGGATGACAACCGCGATCGTCTGCCGTGGACTTGACCAAAGAGAAACCTTTTTGGATGGCTTTATTTTACACGAATTCCACGAGAATCGCAATCGCTATGTTCACATTTTATTCATTTTCGACGAAGGCGGGAATTTCGGCCCTAAAATCCACACCAAATTTATACAACTTGACGGCGTTAGGAATTTAACACAAGGTTTTCTGTGATTATTCCCTGCGCTTTATCTATTTTGACAGATATCGCGGGGATTCCTTGTTAGATTTTGCTAAATGGAAGTTGCTGGAATGTGCCGCGCTTGCTTTTTTACGCAAATGCTGTATAATGTAAATTGATATCCTGTTGGATACTACATTTGAAGGAGGACCCATTCATGACCTATGAGATGGATATCGCCGGGCTGAAACGCGATCTGCCCCTGTGCAAGGTGTCTGACGACCTGTACATCGGCGCGTTTGTCATCTTCGGCGATGTGGAGCTGACCGTGCACTGCGCGGCGGAGCTTCTGAAGCGCGCACCCGAATATGACTACCTGATTGCCCCCGAGGCGAAAGCCATCCCCCTGATCTATGAAATGGCACGCCAGAGCGGCGCGGAGAAATACTTCATTGCCCGCAAAAAGGCCAAGGCCTATATGCAGGGCGTGTTCACCGTGAACGTGAAGAGCATCACGACGGCGGGCGTGCAGACGCTCGTGCTCGACACGGAGGACGCCGAGATGATCCGCGGCAAGCGCATCGCGATCGTGGACGACGTGATCTCCACCGGCGAGAGCCTGCGCGCGATGGAAGAGCTGGTCAAGCAGGCCGGCGGCGAGGTGGTGGCCAAGATGGCCGTGCTCGCCGAGGGCGACGCGATCAACCGCGACGACATCATCGTGCTCGGTCCCCTGCCGCTGTTCAACCCCGACGGCAGCGTCAAGGAGTAACATCAAAAAAACGTCGACCGCACCCGATTGGGTGCGGTCGTTTTTTGTTATCCGGCGCGTTCCGCTTCGATTCTGAGGATCAGGTCGACGTTCGCGCGCTCGTAGGAATTGAAGACGCTGCTGTCAAACTGGGCGGCGGGCGTGGTGCCGCGATACCAGCCCTGCGTGAGAAAATATCCCTGAATCCACTGCGTGGTGAAGATGAAGCCATGGCGGGCGAAAATCTCATTGCGCGCGAGCATCAGCTCGCGCTCGCTGAGCCCCTCGAGCTCCGCCTGGGAGAGCGCGGGGCTGTTGCTGTCCGGAAGAATGTAGGCCCCGCCGGCAGGCGTCGGCTCCGGGGTCGGCTCCGGGGTGGGCGTGGGAGCGGCGGTCTGCTCCGGCGCGAGCGTCGGCTCGGCGGACGCCTCCGCGGCGGGAGTCGCGATCGGCGCGGCGGTGAGCGTCGCTTCCTCCGGCGTCATGGTGGCCGCCGCGACAGGCTCGTCGTCATGCGGCGTGAATTTGCCGGTGAAGGCCAGAAACGTGACCACCAGCAGCGCAAGCACGATCGCGATCATGGCGATGAGCAGAGGTTTATTGCTTTTTGCAATCACATCGTCCGTCATCCGCTCCCCGCAATAGGGGCAGAAGTTTTCAGCGTCGGACACGCTGCTTCCGCATCTGGGGCAACGCATCGTTTCGGCCTCCTTTCCGTTTTGCTTTTGATGATTTTACCATATTTTCGCTCCGATTTCAATCGGTGAGCAGCCACGTCCTGCCGTCCGGCAGGAGACAGAGCGCGCCGGGCAGCACCTCGATGACGGCGCCGGTGCGCGCATCGCGCACGACGGCGTCCTCCCAGTAATCCGGCGTCTCGTGCCAGCGGGAGAAATAGAGCCGCTCGGCTTCCGCGGTGTCAAAGCTCTCCGTCGGCTCGATGGGGAAATCCGCCGCGTACGGCCAGAGGATTTGAAAGCGGCCGCTCGTCTGCCGCGTGAGGATGAGGGGCGAGACGTGCAGCTGCAGGTTATAGCAATCGGCAAACGCCGCGCGCGGAAGCTCCAGCACGATCGTCGTCTCGCCGGAATCGGCATCGAAGCGCAGAGCGCGGACGACGCCCGCCGCGAAATCGGCGAGCAGAATCAGCGGTGCGCCGTCATGGAAGATCGGGACGCCGAAATACTGCCCCGCTTTCGGTGAAACGGGCTCGAACACGCGGCGGTCAGAGTCCCGCACGAGGATGAGGCGCGTGCGGTCGATTTTATGGTGCAGCTGATAGAGCTCCTCGGCCTCATAGAGATCGCCGTCGGTATGGTCCATGCCCCAGAACCATGCAGCGCTGCCGTGCAGGGGTCGGAGATACCGGACGCTGCCGGTGGACAGAATCGGAAGCATGGGCTCCCCTCCTTTGGTCGTATGAGATCAATATACTTGGTTTTCGGTGCAAACGCAAGGTTGCGGGGTTGGAAAGCGCGTGGTAAAATGCAGATATGTGAATGAAAAAGGAGGTAGTTCCTTTGAAAAAGCTGCAAAGCTTTCCGCGCGTGGCGCTGGGGCTGTTTCCGACGCCGATTCAGAAGCTGGAGAACGTGAGCCGCAGGTTCGGCGCGAACGTATATCTCAAGCGCGACGATCTGACCGGGCTGGGGCTCGGCGGCAACAAGGTGCGAAAGCTCGAGTTTCTGCTCGCGGACGCGAAGGCTCGGGGCGCCGAGGTGGTCTTCACGACCGGCGGCGCGCAGTCGAACCACGCGATGCTCACGGCCGCGGCGGCAAACCGCCTCGGCATGAAGCCGATTCTGATTCTCAAGCAGCGCGGCGTGACGGCGCGGCGCGGCAATCAGCTGCTGGAGCACCTGATGGGCACGGACGTGCGCTTTCTGGACACGGACAGCTATGACGACATTTACGCGGAGATGGACCGCGTGGGAAAGGCACTCGGCGTGCCCTATTATAAGATTCCCTGCGGCGGCTCAAACGCCCTCGGCTCGCTCGGCTACGTGGCCTGCGCGCAGGAGATCGCCGGGCAGGGCATGCACTTTGACCATCTCGTATGCGCTGAAGGCAGCGGCGGCACGATGGCGGGGCTGGCGCTGGGCGCGAAGCTCTTTCTGCCCGGCACGAGCGTGCACGGGATGATGGTGGACTCCGACCCCTTTGAGGAGATCACTCTGCGGCTGATGAGAGAGGCCGCGGCGCTGCTGGAGGCGGACACGGAGATCACGGCGGCGGACTTTTCGCTGCGGGATCTCTGCGGGCCGGGCTACGCGATCGCCTCGGAGGAGGGCAATGAGGCCGTGCGCCTGCTGGCGGAGACGGAGGGACTCTTCCTCGACCCGGTTTACACAGGCAAGGCCTTCGCGGGACTCATGCAAATGCTGACGGACGGCACCGTGCGGCCCGAGGAGAACGTGCTGTTTCTCCACTCCGGCGGCGCGGGCGGCCTCTTCGCGGTGGAAATGGAGGAAACAGAATGATTCGCAATCAAGCGCTGCTCTCGAAGCTTACGGAGGGCAACCGCCGGTTTCTCGGCGCGGCGTCGCCGATCGGGGACGTCTCCCCCGCCGTGCGGCTCTCTACGGCGGAAAACGGGCAGAGGCCGTACGCCATCGTGCTCGCCTGCTCGGACTCGCGCGTGATGCCGGAGAGCATCTTCTCGGCGGGGCTGGGCGAGCTGTTCGTGATCCGCGTGGCCGGAAACGTGCTGGACGATCACCAGCTCGGCAGCATCGAATACGCGGCGGGACATCTCGACTGCCGGATGATCATCGTGCTCGGCCACACGGGCTGCGGCGCGGTGCACGCGGCGCTCTCCGGCGGCGGGGACGGCTTCATCCAGTACATCACGGACGAAATTCTCCTCGCCGTGGGCGACGAGAAGGATGAGGACCGCGCCTGCTGTCTGAACGTGCGGCACGCGGTGGAGACGATCCGGCGCGAATTTGCCGCGCATCCCGAGATTCCCTCGGCGGAGCTCGACATTGTGGGCGCGATCTATGACATTGCAACCGGCGCGGTGCGCTGGCTGGAGGATTAAGATGGAATACTTCGATCTGGTGGACGACGAGGGGCTTCCGACGGGCGAGATCGCATCGCGCGAGGAAGCGCACCGGCTGGGTCTGCCGCACCGCACGACGCACACCTGGGTCCTGCGATCGGAAAACGGCGTTTGGCAGGCGCTGCTGCAGAAGCGCAGCGACAATAAGGACTCCTGGCCTGGGCGGTTTGACACCTCGTCCGCCGGGCACATTCCGGCCGGCGCCGAGCCGCTCGACTCCGCGCTGCGGGAGCTGGAGGAAGAGCTCGGTCTTCGCGCGAAGGCCGAGGAGCTGACTTACATCGGCAAATTCCGCGTGGGCTTTGCCGAGCCGTTTCACGGCGCGCTGTTTCGGGACGACGAAATTGCGTGGGTCTACGTCTATGACCGTCCCGTGGACATGGCAGCGCTGCAGCTGCAGGCCGAGGAGGTCTCGGCGGTTGAGTGGTTTGACGTGGACGCGCTGAAAAAGTTCGTGGCGGAGCAGGACCCGCGCTTTTGCGTAACGCCGGAGGGGCTGGAGGTCTTGACGGCCTATTTGAGCAAGGAGGAAACAACATGAGAAAACGGCAGGCGGCCATCGCGCTGGCGCTGCTGAGCGCCGTGAGCACGATTTGTCTCAAGGGGATGCAGGCGATCGGGCGGCACATGGAGCGGCACGGCTGATGGGATACATTGAAGAACTGCGAAAGCTCGTGGGCCACCGGCGTCTGATTCTCGCGGGGGCGTCCTGCGTGATTCGAAACGACCGGGGCGAGCTGCTGCTGCAGCAGCGGGTCTATCCCGAGGGACGCTGGTGCTTTCCCGGCGGGCTGATGGAGCTCGGCGAATCCGTGCAGGACACGGCGCGGCGCGAGGTCTTCGAGGAGACGGGCGTCACGGTCGGGGCGCTCCGGCTGATCGGCGTCTACTCCGGGCCGGACCATCTCTGCCGGGCGGCAAACGGCGACGAATGGTACGTAGTGAACACGTCCTTTCTCGCGGAGGACTGGTCGGGCGAGCCGCGCGTGAACGACGGCGAATCCGTCCGTCTCTCGTGGGTGCGGCCGGAGGACATGCCGGAGACGCTGGTGCGGTCGCACAGGGAGATCCTGCGGGACTATCTGCAGATGAAGGCAGAATAAAAGGAAGGAGCCGGAAAACCGGCTCCTTCCTTTTCGCCTCCTCTCGCCCAATGCCCCGAATTCTGAAAAAATCTTACATTCCAATGGAAATCTTTGACCTTTTTTCTCTTTTATGATATGCTCATCGCACTGAAACAGGGGGATTCATGATGAAATTCTGCGTGTTTTCCGACTCGCACAACCGCTCGGAGCAGATGCTGCTCGCGCTCGGGCTGGAAAAGCCGGACGCGATGTTGTTTCTCGGCGACGGCGAGCGCGATCTGGAGGCGGTGTACGAGCGGTTTCCGAATCTGCCGGTATACGCCGTGCGCGGCAACTGCGACTACTGGTCGGAGCTGCCGGAATATCTCTGCGCGGAGCTGGACGCGGTGCCGGTGTTCTTCACGCACGGGCATCTCTTCGGTGTGAAGCGCGATCTGATTGAGCTCGAGAGCGCCGCAAGAAGTCTGGGCGCGCGCATCGTCCTCTTCGGGCATACGCACGAGGCGTATCTGCGCGAGGACGAGGAGCTGACCGTGCTCAACCCCGGCAGCATCGGGGACTACGGAGAGCACACCTACGCCGTGATCGAAACGGACGGCGATCAGTTTACGATCAGAATCGAAGAGATATGAAAAAAGAACCGGTTACACCGGTTCTTTTTTTATTTCGTTTCAGGCTTCTCCTTCTGCCGCCGCTCCCCTCTGGCTTCGAGCCACGGGAGAAAGGCTTCCTTATAGACGAAGTCGAGAATGGCGGCGAACGGGATGGCGAGCAGAATGCCGACCACACCGAAGATGTTGCCGCCGACGACGATGGAAACGAGGATCAGCAGGCCCGAGACGCCGAGGGAGTTGCCGAAGAGCTTGGGCTTGATGACATAGCCGTCGATCGTCTGCAGCACGAGCGTGAAGATGACGAAGATGAGCGCGTGCACGGGCTTGACCAGCAGGAGAATGAGGCCGCCGATGACAGCGCCGATGATCGGGCCGAAGGTCGGAATCAGATTCGTGAAGCCCACGACGACGGAGACGAGGCCCGCATACTGCATGCCGAGGATCCACATGAAGATGAGGTTTGCAAAGCCGATGATGAGCGCATCGAGCAGGCTGTAGGTGATATAGCGCGAGAGAATGCTGTCGCACCGGCGGAGGAAGCGCTGGGAGTACTCCAGATGGGGCTTGCTCATCATGGCGCGGGCCAGGCGATAGACGCCGAGCTTCAGCGGCTCCTTTGCCGCAAGCAGGTACACCGAGAGCACGAGCGCGATGACCCAGTTGGCCACGCCCTTGCCAGCTCTGGACGAGACGCTGACGATGTTGCTGAGGTTCTTGGAGAGCCAGGCGGCGATCTTGTTCACCAGATCGCCGGAGGAGGACAGAACGCTGTCGAGATCGATATGCTTGCCCAGCCCCCAGCGCTCAATGAGCTTCTTGAGCGTGGCGAGATAAGAATCCACATTGCTCACGAGCGTGGAGATGCTGTCGATGAGCTGCGGCACGAGCGTGCCGAGCAGGAACAGCAGGAAGGCCACGACCGTGACGAACGCGAGCGCCACGGAGAGCGACCAGCCGAGGTTCGGCTTCGTCACTTTCCGAAACAGCTTGCGCTCATAGAGCTTGGCGAGCGGATTCATGAGGTAGGCAAGGACGCAGCCGAGCAGCACCGGGAGAAAATAGCCGCTGATCTTGCTGACGGCGCCCCAGATGTTGCTCATGTGCTCTAAGAACACATACAGCAGTACGCCGAGACAGATGGCGACGGCATAGGGATACCAGCTCTGTTCACTGATTTTTTTGCGTTTCATATCCGAAGTCCTTTCGGGGTAGGTTTCATCGGTTCTCAATATAGCATTTCCATTTCGGAAAAGCAAGATTCACGCCTTACTTTTGTCTGCCGACGACGAGGCGGTCGAAGCACGCGAGCAGGCCCGGCAGGATGAAGAGGATGAGCAGCACCGCGCTCAGCGAACCGAGGGCAATGGACGTGCAGACCTGCGCGATGCTCTGCGTGGGGCAGAATTTTCCGAGGATGGCCGTGACGAGGATGAGGATGAGGCCGGAGGTCATGATCGTGTGGATGGACTTTTCATACGCGCCGCAGAGCGATTCA
>JAZPZZ010000177.1:0-19156 GCA_045544935.1 Oscillospiraceae bacterium
GCCTCGTCATAGCCGACGTAGCCCGGAGGCGAGCCGATGATACGCGAGACGGAGAACTTCTCCATGAATTCCGACATGTCGAGCCGGATCAGGCTCTCCGGCGCGTCGAAGAGGTCCGCGGCGAGGCGCTTGACCAGCTCCGTCTTGCCGACGCCCGTGCCGCCCACGAAGATGAAGCTCACGGGCTTGCGCTTTGCCTGCAGGCCGACGCGGCTGCGGCGAATGGCGGCGCAGACGGCGTCC
This sequence comes from Oscillospiraceae bacterium, assembly GCA_045544935.1. Classification (GTDB taxonomy): domain Bacteria; phylum Bacillota; class Clostridia; order Oscillospirales; family Oscillospiraceae; genus CAG-103. Next base: position 244 of record JAZPZZ010000177.1, read on the forward strand.
ACCGCCGCGTCCTGCCCCACGATGTGCGCGCGGAGCCGGTCGCCCAGCTGCGCGAGGCGCTCAAACTCGTCCTCGCGGATGCTCGCGGCGGGAATTTTTGTCCAGAGCTCGATGATGCGCGCGAGATTTTCCTGCGTCAGCTTCGGGCGGCCGAGGGCCTCGAGCGCCTCGAGCTCGTCGTTTAACAGCAGCGAGCGGCTGCGCAGCTCGGCGAGTCTGGCGTAGTCTTCGTTTTCCGGGTCCTGCAGGAGCAGCTCGCGCTCCTTGTCGTAATCCGCGAGCTCCTTTTCGATCTCCTCCATGCGCACGAGGTTCGCGTTTTTGAGGTTCACGTCCGAGCAGGCCTCGTCGAGGAGGTCGATGGCCTTGTCGGGCAGGTAGCGGTCGGTGATATACCGCTCGCTGAGGCGCACGGCGGCGGCGCACATCTCGTCCGTGATTTCCACCTGGTGGAAGTCCTCGTAGTATCTGCGGATGCCCTTGAGAATCTCCACGCTGTCGGCCATCGACGGCTCCGAGACCGTCACGGGCTGGAAGCGGCGCTCGAGCGCGGCGTCCTTTTCGATGTGCTTGCGGTATTCGGTGAAGGTCGTCGCGCCGATGACCTGAATCTCGCCGCGCGAGAGGGCGGGCTTGAGGATGTTGGCGGCGTTCATGCTGCCCTCCGCGTCGCCCGCGCCGACGATGTTGTGCACCTCGTCGATCACGAGGATCACGTTTCCGGCCTTGCGGATATCGTCGATGAGGCCCTTCATGCGGCTCTCAAACTGGCCGCGAAACTGCGTGCCCGCGACGAGCGCGGTCAGATCGAGCAGATACACGCGCTTGTCCTTGAGCTTGTGCGGCACCTCGCCCGCCGCGATGCGCTGCGCGAGCCCCTCGGCGATGGCCGTCTTGCCGACGCCGGGCTCGCCGATCAGGCAGGGGTTGTTCTTCTGCCGGCGGTTTAAGATCTGCAGCACGCGCTCGAGCTCCTCCGAGCGGCCGATCATGTGGTCGAGACGGCCCTCTTCGGCCCGCGCGGTGAGGTCGATGCAGTAATTGTCGAGAAATTTGCGCTTTTTCGGCGCGGGATTGCCGCCGTCGTTCGGCTTGGCCTCGCGCTTCGGCTGCTCGTTTTCCACGGGCTGCATCGCGTTCGGGTTCGCGCCGAAGAGGCGGTTTAAGAAGGGGAAGGTCGCGGTCTTGCCGTCGTCGTTTTCTCCCTCCTCGTCCTTGGAGAGATCGGCGAGATCCTCGGCCGAGCGCAGCAGCTCCTGCATATCGCCGGTGATGCTGTCGAGATCCTCGTCCGAGAGGCCCATGCGCTCCATCACCTCGTCCACGGGCTTGATGTGCAGCGCGCGGGCGCACTTGAGGCAGAGCCCCTCGTTGTGGGACTCGCCGTTTTCGATGCGGGTGATAAACACAACCGCCATATTCTTGCCGCAACGGGCACAAAGGGTAGGCTGCATAAAAATTACTCCTTGGGGGTCAGATTCCGACGCCCAGCGTCAGAATGTCGATCTTCATGAAAATCTTTGCGAGAATGTTCTGCTCCAGCGTGCTTCTGCCGATGAGCATGCCGGCGAACTGGAGCAGCCAGCACAGCAGCACGCAGTAGGCCGCGCCGTTCAAGAGGCCCATCAGCGCGCCGCCGGCGTCGTCCAGCCGCGGATGCTTCGGAATGCGGAAGGCGAGGTTCGGGATGTTGCCGATCGCGAGCAGCAGCACCAGCACGAGAATGAAGGCGATCGCCGTGCCGGCCACGTACGCCATGCGCTGGCAGAACACCTGTGTGATCGCGGTGGGAATGTCGGTCATCTGGGTGCTGGCGTAATTCTGCGCCTCCGCGCTCATCTGCGCGGCGGGCTCTCTGGCGATGCCGGCGGCGCGGAAGGTGTTCGTGCAGAAGACGTCCACGAGGTTCGGGTGCAGCTCCAGCGTGTCCTTCACGCTGTAGGACGCGTCGAGCTTCATTTCGGGAATGACCGTCTCCTCGATCTGGTGGTCGAGAAAGCCCTCCGCGAACGGCACCATGCCGCTCACAACCTCGCCCGAGAAGGCCGAGGACAGCAGGCACGCCAGATACAGCGATACCGCGATCGCCGCCAGATGCGCCGTCGAGAGCACGAGTCCGCGCTTATATCCGCTCCAGGCGGCGGCTATGAGAATGAGCGCGAAAACAATGTACAACGCAGTATTCATCTTATCATCCCTTTTCTCTGTATTTTAGGGAAACACGGTTCCGGTTAGATTTCCTGCACGGCGCAGGAATAGTCGTAAATGAGCAGCGCTCTGCCGCTCTGCAGCAGCTGCGCGTCGCGCACACCGAGGGGATCGATCTCCAGCGTGCGCATGTCCTCCAGCTGCTGATTGTAGAGCGTGAGCAGCGCGCCGGAGCGCACGAGAATCTGCTTGCCGTGCGCGGCAACGCTCGTCACGGCGTCGACCGTGCGCTCGCCGATCACCTTGCCGGAGGGGCTGAGCGTCACGAGCGTGCAGGTGCCGCCGGTGCGGTAGGCCGAGAGCGCGAGCGTCGTGAGCCCGTCGCCTCCGGTGGAGTAGTCGTAGAGATGCAGGCCGCCGAAGGCGTATTCCGCCGTCTGCACGGCGTGGCGATCCAGGAAGACGAGACGCTCCTCGCTCAGCGCGGCGAGCTTGCCGTCGTCCGTCCAGAAGACGTCCATCATCAGCTCCCTGGAGGCGAAGCAGCCTGCCTCCTCCTCGCTGTTCATCGTGAAGACGTGCACCTTCGCCCCGCCGCTGCCCGCGCAGAGCACGGCGAGCGTGTGATTGTCCGAGAGCGCAGCGTTCACCACGTAGTCCTCGCCCGAATACCATTCATAGATGACGTTCTGCTTCTCGTCATAGACCGTCACCATACCGCGGTAGCCCTGCGCCTCCGAGACGACGGCGATCCAGCCGTCGGGCGCCGCGGCCACGGCGATGAGCGCGTCGGAGCGCTCGGTCGTCTTCACGTTGCCCTTCCGGTCCATGGTCACGAGCGTCGTGCCGCCCACGTCGCAGGCGGCGGCATAGGAGCCGGCCGCGTCCAGCGCGGGCTGCAGCAGCGTCACGGCCTCGCGCTGCACGAGGCTGCCGTTCTCGTCGAAGATCTGCAGGCCGCCGCCGGAGGCCACGGCGAGATAACCGTCGTCCATCACGGCGAAGCGCTGCGAGGCGCTGCTGTCGAGCGCGTAGGGCGAGGTCTCGATCACGCCCTCGCTGCGCCCGGGGCGGAAGAGAATCAGGCTCAGCACGAACAGCACCGCCAGAATTCCGAGCGAGACCAGCCATATGATCCCGCGGCGGGATATTTTTTGTCGTTGCTTTGCCATGTGAACCCTCGATCTTATTTCATCATCATTTCCCCGACGTCACCATCGTACCAAATCCGATTCAGATACAGCCCCTGCGGGGGCATGGTCGGGCCGGTGAGCCGGCGGTCGCGCGTCTCGAGCAGGGCGGGGATCTCCTCCGGGGCGAGCTTGCCGTGGGAGGCATAGACCATCGTGCCCACGATCGCGCGGACCATGTTGTAGAGAAAACCGTCGGCGCAGACGGCGATCGTAATCAGATCGCCCTCGCGCGCGGCTCTGCACCAGTGCACGGTGCGCACGGTGGTTTTCGTCTCGGTGCCGACGCTGCGCACGGCGGCAAAGTCGTGCGTGCCCTCAAAGGCGGCGCCCGCCTTCTGCAGCGTCTCAAGCTCGAGCGGGTAGGGGTAGAAGCACGCGCGGCGCTCCAAAAACGCGTCGCGCACGCGGGAGTTGTGGATGCGGTAGATGTATTCCTTCTGAATGCAGGAGCCGATGGCGTTGAAGTCCTCCGGCGCCTCGACGGCGTCCACGACGGAGATGTCCCCCGGCAGGCGGGCGTTGACCGCGAGCGGCACGCGCTCGACCGGGATCGTGCAGTCGGTGCGGAAGTTCGCGCAGTAGCGCAGGGCGTGCACGCCCGCGTCCGTCCGCCCGCAGCCAACGACCTTCACCGGGTGCTTGCACACCTTTGAGAGCGCCTTCTCGAGCGTCTCGGCCACGGTGACCTCCGTCTTCTGCACCTGCCAGCCATGGTAATTGGAGCCGTCATATTGTAATCGTAATGCGATGTTTCTCATGCTTACAGTCCGAACTTCCGCAGCACGATGACCGCGGCTAAGAGCGCGAGGCCGAGGAGCATCGCGATCGTGTCGCGCGCGTGCCATTTGAGCTGCTTCATGCGCGTTCTGCCCTCGCCGCCGTGGTAGCAGCGGCTCTCCATGGCGATGGCGAGCTCGTCCGCCCGGCGGAAGGCCGAGACGAACAGCGGCACCAGCAGCGGCAGCAGCGCCTTCGCGCGCTGGAAGAGGTTGCCGGTCTCAAAGTCCGCGCCGCGCGCCTTCTGGGCGGACATGATCTTGTCCGTCTCCTCAATCAGCGTCGGGATAAAGCGCAGCGCCATGCTCATCATCATGCTCATCTCGTGCACGGGCACCTTGATCTTCTTCAGGGGATTGAACAGCCGTTCCATCCCGTCCGTGAGCGCGATGGGGGAGGTGGTATAGGTCAGCAGGAACGTGCCGCAGATGAGCAGCATGATGCGCAGCACCATCGCGCCTGCGCGAATGAGGCCCTCCGCCGTGATCGTCACGGGGCCGAGCTTCACCAGCGGCGTGCCCTGCGTGAAGAACATGTTCAGCACCGCCGTGAAGATGATGATAATCACGACGGGCTTGAGCCCGCGAAAGAGCGCCTTCGGCGGGATGCGGCTCACCGTCACCATCGCGACCGTCGCGAGGATGACGAGGCCGTAGCCCACGACGCCCTTGGCCGTGAAGAGCGCCGCGATGTAGATGACGACGAGCAGCAGCTTGCAGCGCGCGTCGAGCCTGTGCGCGATCGAGTCTCCGGGGAAGAACTGGCCGAGGGTAATGTCCTTCAGCATGCGCCCGCCCCCTTTCGAAGCGCCTGCACGGCGGCAAAGAGCTGGTCGGGCGTGTAGATCGAATCGGGCAGCGCCACGCCGCGCGCGCGAAGCGCCTCGGCGATGCGCGCCGACTGCGGCACGTCGAGGCCGATGTCCATGAGCTCCCTCGTGTGCGAGAAAACGACCTCCGGCGTGCCGTCGAAGGCGATGTGCCCGTGGTTGAAGACGACGAGCCGGTCGGCGATGCGCGCGGCGTCATCCATGCTGTGCGTCACGATCAGCACGGTCGAGCCGGTCTCGCTGCGGTAGTCGAGAATGTTCTGCAGAATGCCGCGGCAGCCCCCGGGGTCGAGCCCCGCGGTCGGCTCATCGAGGATGAGCACCTTCGGCCGCATGGCGATCACACCCGCGATGGCGATGCGACGCTTCTGTCCGCCCGAGAGCTCGAGCGGGGACATTTCCATCAGGTCATCCGAGAGCCCCACGAAGTGCGCCGCTTCCTTCACGCGCGCGTCCACCTCGTCGCCCGAGAGCTTCATGTTCTTCGGGCCGAAGGCGATGTCCTGATATACCGTCTCCTCAAAGAGCTGATACTCCGGGTACTGGAACACTAGCCCCACGGAAAAGCGCACGTCCCGCGTGGCCTCCTTGGAGCGGTGAATGTCCTGCTCCTCGAAGTAGACCGCGCCCGAGGTGGGCTTTAAGAGTCCGTTTAAGTGCTGGATGAAGGTGCTCTTGCCCGAGCCGGTGTGGCCGATCACGCCCACGAGCTGTCCGGCCGGGAGCGAGAGGTCGATGCCGTCGATGGCGACTTTTTCAAAGGGCGTTCCGGCGCTGTAAACATGGCGCAGCGCCTCCGCCCGTACAATTGGCGTCATAGGTCAAAATCCTTTTCGGAGGTAATTACGATTTGAGTGCCGCGGCGATTGCGTCCGCGCAGTCGCTGACCGCGAGCGCGTCGGTCGGCACGTCCATGCCGGCGGCGCGGAGGTCCTGCAGCAGCGCCGTCGTCGCGGGGACGGTGAGCCCCTCGCGGCGGAGCGTTTCGCTCTGCTGGAACACGTCCTTCGGTGCGCCGTCGAGGACGATCCTGCCGCCGCTCATCACGATCAGCCGGTCCGCGCCGACGCATTCGTCCATGTGGTGCGTGATGAGCACCACCGTGATGCCCTTTTCGCGGCACAGCCGCGTCACGGTCTCGATGACCTCGCGGCGGCCGGAGGGGTCGAGCATGGCGGTCGGCTCGTCGAGCACGATGCACTGCGGCTCCATCGCGATCACGCCCGCGATCGCGACGCGCTGCTTCTGTCCGCCCGAGAGCAGGTGCGGCGCATGTTCGCGAAATTCATACATGCCCACCTGCTTTAACGCCGCGTCCACGCGCTTTCGGATCTCCTCCGGCGGCACGCCGAGGTTCTCCGGCGCGAAGGCCACGTCGTCCTCCACCACGTTCGCCACGATCTGGTTGTCCGGGTTCTGGAAAACCATGCCCACCGTTGCGCGGATGCCGAGCAGCAGCTCCTCGTCCTTCGTGTCCATGCCGCAGACGCGCACCGTGCCCTCTGTGGGCAGGAAGATGGCGTTGAAGTGCTTGGCCAGCGTGCTCTTGCCGGAGCCGTTGTGCCCCAGCACGGCGGTAAACGTTCCGGGCATGATCTCCAGATCAATGCCCTTGAGCGTCTCGTGATCCGACGTGGGATAGGTAAAATGCAGATTTTCTACTTTAATAATAGGGTCCATAGTCATATTCCTTAATTAGGAATGAGGAATTAGGAATTAGGAATGTCCGTCACGGATCATTCCTCATTCCTCATTCCTAATTCCTCATTTGATTATCTCATCCATCTGGTGGTCGCGCCGCAGGGGAGGGCGAGGCCGTTGGACGACACCGGCAATCCCAGCTCCTGCGATTCGGTGTGTCCGCCGAAGCGCTTGGAGAAGATGCTCTCGCAGACGTAGCCGATGGTGGAGGCGCTCAGGCCCGTGGTGTAGCTGTTTAAGATCACGAAGAGCGGCTCGTCCGAGAGGACGCCCTGCACGAGCTCTGCGAACGGCCAGAGGTCGTTTTCCAGCTTCCAGACCTCGCCGCCGGGCCCGCGGCCGTAGCTCGGCGGGTCCATGATGATCGCGTCGTACCGCCGCCCGCGGCGGATCTCCCGCTCGACGAACTTGGCGCAGTCGTCCACGATCCAGCGCACCGGGCGGTCAATGACGCCGCTTTTCTGTGCGTTCTCCTTCGCCCAGGCGACCATGCCCTTCGCCGCGTCCACATGGCAGACGCTCGCGCCGGCCTTCAGGCACGCGACCGTCGCGCCGCCGGTGTAGGCAAAGAGGTTCAGCACCGAGATGGGCCGACCCGCGTTCTCGATCTGCCCGCGCGCCCAGTCCCAGTTCACGGCCTGCTCGGGGAAGAGACCGGTGTGCTTGAAGTTCATGGGCTTTACGTGGAAGGTGAGATCCTTATACTGCACGTCCCAGCTCTCGGGCAGGCGGCCCTTGTCCCACTGCCCGCCGCCGGATTCGCTGCGGGTGTAACGCCCGGCGGGGCGCTTCCAGCGCGGATCGTGCCGCGGCGTCTGCCAGATGGCCTGCGGGTCCGGGCGCACGAGGGTATAGTCTCCCCAGCGCTCCAGCTTTTCCCCGCGCGAGCAGTCGATCAGCTCATAATCCTTCCAGTCAGACGCAATGTACATAACGGCCTCCATATACTGATATTAAGACAGGATATTATACCACAGCAAATACCGCAGGTCAACGATGCGTGCGGCGGGGCTGAATTCACAAACTCACCGGAATTTCTTTTAAGATTTTTCGATTTTTGTTCATTAAATTGTCAAACTCTCGCCGTACAATAGCGGCGTAAACAACAAAGGGACACCGTCCCCGGATATAAAAGGAGTCCTATTCCATGAACGAAGACAACTGGAGCAACGCCATCGACCCCGATGAGGCGCCCGAGGCCGCGTTTGACGCCGACGCCTCCGAGCCCGTCATCCACGAGACCGTGTTTGATGAAGACGGCTCGTACCGCATCGTCCGCCCGCAGACGGATGAGAGCGACCGCTCCTACACCGACGCGAGCTACCGCGCCGCGGAGAACGATTTCCCGCCGCGCTACTATACGCCCGACCCGCCGCGCGCCAAGGCGCCGAAGAGCGAGAAGAAGGGCGGCTTCATGAAGGCGGCCTGCCTCGCTCTGGCCTGCGCGCTGCTCGGCGGCGCCGTCGGCGGCGCGATCGGCAGCAAGGTTGCCAAAACGACCACCCCCGCCATCCAGCAGGTGCAGTCCGCCCCCGCGGAGACCGCCGCGGCGAGCGCGAAGACCACCAACGCCAAGGCGACCGCCGCCGGCAAGATGACCGCGAGCGACATTTACGCCGCCGCCTGCCAGCAGGTCGTCGGCATCACGACCGAGGTCACCACGCAGAACTTCTTCGGCCAGACGACGTCCGCCGCCGTCTCCGGCTCCGGCTTCATCATCTCGTCCGACGGCTATATCCTCACGAACCAGCACGTCATCTCCTATGCCGAGGCCTATGGCTACGACGTGACGGTCATGACCTATGACGGCACGAGCTACACCGCGAAGATCGTCGGCTCCTACGCCTCGAACGACATCGCCGTGCTGAAGATCGACGCCGAGGGCCTCACGCCCGTCACCTTCGGCGACAGCGACAGCATCACCGTGGGCGACACGGTCTATGCCGTCGGCAATCCGCTCGGCGAGCTGGCCTACAGCATGTCCACCGGCCACGTGAGCGCGCTTGACCGCACGATCACGACCGACGAGAGCACCGCCGCAATCAACATGTTCCAGATCGACGCCGCTGTCAACGAGGGCAACTCCGGCGGCCCGGCCTACAACGATCAGGGCCAGGTCATCGGCATCGTCTCGGCGAAGGCGTCCTCCTCCGGTGTGGAGGGTCTGGGCTTCGCGATCCCGGTCAACGACGCGGTGAGCATCGCCAACGAGCTCATTGAAAACGGCGTCGTCACGAACAAGGTGGAGCTCGGCGTCTCCACGCAGACGATCCCCTCCAACGTGGCGAAGTACTATAACATGGTCGAGGGCGCGTACCTCGTCACCGTCGAGGACGGCAGCTGCGCGCAGAAGGCCGGATTGCAGATCGGCGATATTATCACCGCGATTGAAAACAAGGCCGTCGCCTCCAGCGACGCGCTCCGCGCCGCTCTGCGCGGCTACAACCCCGGCGACGAGGTGGAAATCACCTTCTACCGTGCCGGTGAAACGCAGACCGTCACCGTCACGCTCGACGCCATGAGCCAGGAGACGATCGACGCGCAGAAGGCCGAGCAGCAGAAGCAGGCCGAGCAGGCACAGCAGCAGCAGCAGCAACAGCAGCAGCTGCCCGACCCGTGGTCGTCCTTCTTCGGCAACCCCTAAACGATTCCTCTCTCTTTTCTCATATCTTCCTCTCTAAAAAAGACAGCCGGCTCTTTCCGAAGAGCCGGCTGTTGATTTTTTGGTTTTATTCCGTGACTTCCACTCTCACGCGCTCCACGCGCATGCCGTCCATCTTGAGGACCGTGACCCTGAGATTTTCAAACTCGAAGCTGTCGCCCGCTTTGGGGAAGGCGCCGAAGCGCTCGAGCGTCCAGCCGCCGACGGTGGCGCTCTCGGTCTCGAATTCGTCCTCGTCGCGCTCCAGCAGCTCGAGGAAATCGTCCATGATCATGTCGCCGTCGATGTTGTAAACGCCGTCGGACACGGGGATGACCTCCTCCGGCTCGACCACGTCGGTCTCGTCCCAGATCTCGCCCACGATCTGCTCGAGCACATCCTCCATCGTGATGATGCCGAGCGTGCCGCCGTATTCGTCCGTGACGACGGCGAGGTGCTTTTTCTCCTTCTTGAGCTGCTCGAGCACGACGGGCAGCTTCGTCGTTTTATACACGAAGCAGGGCTCCATGAGCGCTGCGCGCAGGTCCTTCGGCGGCTGCACGGCGCCGGTGCGGATCACCTCGTCCAGCTCGCCGCGGAAAAAGCGGTTGAGATACAGCACGCCGATGATGTTGTCCACGCTGTCGGCATAGACCGGAATGCGGGAGTAGGGCGTCGTGTTTAAAAGCTCGCGGATCTCCTCCCAGTCGTCGTCAATGTCGATGGCCGTCATGTCCACGCGCGCGGTCATCGCGTCGCTGGCGGAGACGTCGGAAAACTCCAGCGCGGCCTGCACGAGCTCGGACCGGTCCTCGTCGAGCACGTCCTCGTCCTCGGCGGTCTCGAGGATGCTCTGCAGCTCCTGCGCGGCCTCCTCCTCGTCCTCGGCCTCCTCGCTCTCGCCCTCGAGCGGCAGCGTGAGGAGCTTAACCAGCCCCACCACGAGCAGCACCACCGGCGCGAGCACGATCATCATGAAGCGCACGGCGTATGCAAAGCGGAGGGACACGGCGTTCGCGTTCTGCTTGGCGAGAATCTTCGGGATCGTCTCGCCGAAGATGATCACGGCGATCGTGAGAATCACGGTTGCGAGCCAGGACCACTTGTCCGTCCCCGTGAGGAGCATGACCGTCACGGCGGCGAGGGAGGACGCCCCGATGTTCACGAGGTTGTTGCCGATCAAAATGGCGCTGAGCGCGTGGTCAAAGTGCTCCGTGATGTAGTGCGCGGCCTTCGCTCGCGCGCTGCCGTCCTCCATCAGATTTTCCAGCCGCAGGGGATTGGCCGAGGAATAGGCCATCTCGGAGCCGGAGCAAAAGGCGGAGAGCGCGATGAGCGCAATGAGCGCTGCGAAATACCAGATCATGCCTCGTCGCCTCCTTCCGCCGGCAGGCGCTTGACCAGCAGGCGCAGGATGCGGTGATCCTGCATCGCCGTCACGCGCACGGTGATATCGTGGTAGGCAAATTCCCGCCCGGGCTGCGGCATGTCGGGAAACTGCTCGTAGGTCCATTCGCTCATGAGCTTATACTGCAGGTCCTCGTCGTCCTCCGGGTCCTCGTAGTCGAGCTCGTCGAACACCTCGCCCACGGTCATCTCGGCGTCCACGTCGAGCGAGCCGTCCGCGAGCCGGACGCAGGGCTCCTCCACGGTGTCCTCCTCGTCCCAGATCTCGCCCACGAGCTCCTCGAGAATGTCCTCCACCGTCACGATGCCGAGCATGCCGCCGTAATTGTCCGTCACGACGGCGAGATTCACCTTGCGGCGGCTCATCTCGGGCAGGAGATCGTCGAGCGTTTTGCTGTGGTGGACGAACATCGTCTCGTCCAGCAGGGGGCGAATGTCCGCCACAGGCCCCTTCGCCGCGACGCAGGCGCGGATGTATTTGCGGATCTGCAGCACACCGATCACGTGGTCGATGCTGCCCTCGTAGACCGGGATGCGACTGTGGCGCTGGGCGCGGATGGTGGCGAGAATTTCCTCCGGCTCGTCGTCCACGTCGATCGCGGCGACGTCCACGCGCGCGGTGAGCACGCTCTCCACCGGAATGTCCGCAAACTCGAGCGCGGAGCTCACAAGCTCGCCCCGCTCCTCGGAGATGCTGCCCTCGTCGGTCATGTTCTCGATGATGTCGTACAGCTCGTCCTCCGTCACAGTGAGCTCCGGATCGCGCGGGGAAATGCTCGCCGCAGCCGCGCCGATTTTCGTCAAAATCCAGGAAAACGGCGTGAACAGGCCCATAAAAAAGTACAGCGAATCCGCGGTTGCCAGAGACAACCGCTCGCTGTATTTCTTTGCGATGCTCTTCGGGAGCATCTCACCTATGAAGAACACGACCAGCGTGGTCACGAGCGTCCCCACCGTCACGGCGCTGATGCCCCACCGCCGCGTCACGAGCACGGTCACATAGGCCGCCGTCGTCAGATGGAAGATGTTCGTGCCGATCAGCACCGTCGTGATCGCCTTGTCGATGTGATCGAGGATGTAAAGCGCGCGCTTTGCCTTGCGCTCGCCCCGGTCGGCCCGCGCCTTGATGCGCACCCGGCTCACGGAGGCAAACGCCGTCTCCGTCAGCGCGAAATAGACCGCGCCGAGGAGCAAAAACGCGATGATAAGGATCGAAAGATAAGGTCGACTTCCGTCGTCCATTCGGATCATCACACTCCTGATGATTAAAATAAATCAAAGTACACTATAACACAAGAAGCCTGCCCCGTCAATTGCTTGCGCCGTGTGGTATGATGAGAGAAAAGAGAGGAGGCCGCGCCATGGACGCCCTTTTGCAGATTTATCATCCCGAAGCGCCGGACTTTCTCGCGCCGTTTCTTGCCCTTCCGGAATTGGAGCGGCTGCGGCAGGTCGGCATGAACTGCGGCTGCGAATATACCGCGTTTCCGCGCTTCGTCGGCCTGCCGGAGAGCAGCCGGTATCACCACAGCCTCGGCGCGGCGCTGATCACCTGGCACTTCACCGGCGAGACGGCGCCGACGCTCGCCGCACTCTTTCACGATATCGCGACGCCCGTCTTCGCCCATACGGTCGATTTTCTGCGCGGGGATTATCTCACGCAGGAGGCCACCGAGGACGGCACGGGCGAAATGCTGCGCCGGAGCGAGGGGCTGTCCGCGCTGCTCGCGGCGCTGGGCCTCACGGTCGAGGACGTGGAGGATTATCACCAATACCCCGTCGCGGACAACGACTCCCCGCGCCTCTCGGCCGACCGGCTGGAATATACCCTGCGGAACATCCTGCACTACCGGTTCGGCGCGCTTTCCGATCTGCGCCGGTTTTACGATGACCTTCGCGTCACGGCGGAGAGCGGCGTCCCGGAGCTCGCGTTTCAGAGTCTCGGTACCGCGCGGGACTTCGCCCTCGCGGCGCTCGGCTGCTCGGAGATCTATGTCTCGCCCGAGGACCGCTACGCCATGCAGCGCCTCTCGGAGCTGCTGCGCGAGGCCATCACCCGCGGCGTTCTCAAGCCGGAGGACCTCTACGGCGTCGAGCCGGACGTGATCGAAAAACTCAAATCTGATCGAACGACCGCGCAAGCGTGGAGCAGGTATTGCGCCCTGCACGAGATGGTCACGGACGAGTCCGCGCCGGAGGCCGGCCGCCGCGTCATCCGCGCCAAAAAGCGCTGCATCGATCCGTGGGTCGCGGGGCAGGGGAGACTGTCCGAAATCGCCCCCGATTTCGCCGCCGCGCTCGCCGCCTTCCGCGCCGCGTCGCAGGAGGGCTGGCTCTGCGCGAGATAAAGCGCTTCTGTTCAAACGCGCATTCTTATGCTACAATACAGCCAACCGAACGATAACAGGGAGGGTTACCCCATGGATTTGTTTGAAAACGGCGTCTTTACGATTCCCGGCGTGGACGGTGAAACGCGCCAGTGTCAGGTGCTGTTCACCTATGACTGGGACCTTACCGGCCAGAGCTACGTGGTCTTTCAGATGGAGGGACTCGACCATCTGAGCGCCTGCCGCGTGGTGGACATGGAGGGCGGCGGCAAGGGTCTCGCGCCGCTGCAGGATGAGCGCGAGCGCGACTTCCTCAACCACTGCTTTGAGGAGCTCAAGGCGAAGCTGCGCGCCGAGGAGGAGGCAGCCGAATGAAAATTTATCGCGGCACGATCCTCACGCTCGACAGCCGGAACACGATCGCGAACACCCTCGTTGAGGACAAGGGGCGCATCGTCTATGTGGGCGACCTGCATCCGCGGCAGTTCCGCTTCAACAAAAAGGCCGAGGAGATCCACCTCGGCGACCGCGTGCTGATCCCCTCGTTCGTGGACAGCCACATCCACTTTGCGTCCTATGCCACGTTCCACGCGGGGCTGAACGTGATGGAGGCGCGGAGCAACGAGGAGATTCTCGACATGCTGCGCCGCTTTCTGCCCACGACGAAGGACAAGCTCATCGTCGCCTTCGGCGCTTCGCCCTATTCCGTGGCGGAGGGCAAGCTCGTCTCCCGCGCCCAGCTCGATTCCGTCTGCCCCGACCGCCCGCTCTTTCTCGTGAAGTACGACGGCCACGCCTGCGTGGTCAACTCCGTCCTCTTCGACCTCGTGCGCAAGAAGGTGGAGCCGCTGCGCGGCTGCCATCCGGCGACGGGCGAGATGAATCAGGAGGCGTTCTTCGCCGTGAGCGACTATGTGACGGGCTCCATCTCCCTGCCGAAGCTTGTGGAGAACATGCAGAAGGCGGCGGACGATCTCGCCATGCGCGGCATCGGCATGATCCACTCCGTGAGCGGCGTGGGCTTCACGGGAGATCTCGACGTCGATCTCGAGCGCATCTTTGCCAAGGGCCTTCGCACCGGCCAGCAGATGCGCGTCTATATGCAGACGCTGAACGCCAAAAAGGCCATCCGCCGCAAGCTTCCGCGCGTCGGCGGCTGCTTTGAGGCCGCGCTCGACGGCTGCTTCGGCTCCATGGACGCGGCGCTGCGCGCGCCATATCAGAACAGCGACGACAAGGGCGTCCTCTATTACAGCGACGAGAAGGTCACCGAGTTCTGCAAGGCGGCCAACCGCGCCGGACTGCAGATCGAGATGCACGCCATCGGCGATAAAGCCTTCGATCAGGCGACGCGCGCGATCGCGGCGGCGCTCGAGGATTTCCCGCGCGTCAATCACCGCCATGCGATCATCCACGCCTGCCTCCCGACGGCGGAGGGCATCGCCCTCTGCAAGCGGTACAACATTCTCCTCCCGGTGCAGACGGCCTTCATCAACTGGCCGCAGGAGCCGGACGAATATCTGCAGGAGATCCTCGGCGAGCGCGCAAACCACCTCAACCCGCTGCGCACCTTCGTCAAAAACGGCATCACGCTCTCGGCGGGGTCCGACGGCCCCTGCACCGACCCCAACCCGATGCTCTGGGTGCACAACGCCGTGAATCACTCCGTGCCCGAGCAGTCGCTCGCGGTCTATGAGGCCCTGCGCATGTGCACCTATAACGGATACTACACCAGCTTTGACGAAGCCGAGCGCGGCAGCCTCGAGACCGGCAAGATCGCCGACATGGTCATCCTCTCCCAGAACCCCTATACCGCGCCGAAAGCCGAGCTCAAAAACATCCGCGTCGAGCAGACGATCCTCTCCGGCAAGCCCTACGAGCCGCAGAAGGAGCGCGTCGCCGCGCACGTGCTCAAGGGTCTTGTGAAGGGCAAGTGCTGATAAAAAAACCACCGACGTGATTGCGTCGGTGGATTTTTAGATAAACCTCGCAGAGTTCGCGCAATGCGCGAATCATTCAAATCCGATTTTTCAGCGACATGTGCGGTGAAAAATCTCCTTCGGGCGAGCGTGACGCTCGCCCCTCGCGCCGACCAAGCGGGGCCGATGCCCCGCGCGATAAGCGCGAGTATTTCAAAAGAGAGCCCGTTTCGGGCTCTCTTTTGAGGCTTTAGGCCGGAACTGCGCCCGCGGTGGCTTTTTCCACGTACCGCAGCACGCTGCCGGTGAGGCCGGAGCCGAGCTTGGCGTCGAGCTTGATGAGGAAATTGCGCACCTTGTCCATCGTGTCCGGGTCGCCCTGCCAGTAGCGCATGAGCACCTCGCGGTCGGTCGTGCGCAGGACCTTCGCGGCAGAGGAGAGGATCATGTAGATATCGTCGATCTTGCCGAGGATGGGGAACTTGTCGGGGATGATGTCGATCGGCAGGAACACATACGCCGCGGAGAACCCGAATTCGAGCTTTCTCGTCGCGGCAACGTCGCCGTCGAGCATCAGACGGATGAGAAGATACGTCAGATCCGGGCCGATGGCGAGCAGGTTGGTCATCTTTTTGCCGACCTTGGCGGAAACGGCGTCCGCCGCCTTGGCGCGGCCCTTCTGATAGACGCGGTCCAGCCAGATTTCTTTCGTGGGCATGGGGCTCCCTCCTGTTTCATTTGTTGTGGTACCTACATTATAGCGAAATTGTCACGCGGTTTCAACCGGAAATGTGATTGCCAAATGCGCTTTGGAAGTTTATAATAAAAAACAGGGAAAAACAGACAGAGGAGGGCTTTCCATGAAGCAGGAGATCCTTTCGGCTTATGTGGCCATTTTGCAGGAAGAGCTCGTGCTCGCCACGGGCTGTACCGAGCCGATCGCCATCGCCTACGCGGCGGCAAAGCTGCGCGAGGTGCTGGGGAAGGAACCCGAGCGCATCGAGGCGGAGGTCAGCGGCAACATCCTCAAGAACGTCAAGAGCGTCGTCGTGCCGAACACCGGCGGGCTCAAGGGCATCCGTCCGGCCATCGCGGCCGGCGTCGTCGCGGGCCGGCCCGAGGCGGAGCTGCAGGTCATCTCCGAGGTGGATGATGCGCAGCTCGGCGCGATCAAGACCTATGCCGAGGCGACGCCCATCGCCATCGCCTGCATGGACGATACGCCCTGCATGCTCGATATCCGTCTGACCGGCCATTCCGGCGAAGACCGCGCCGTCGTGCGCATCGCGAACCACCATACGAACGTCATCCACGTCGAGAAAAACGGCGAGGTGCTGCTCGACCATCCGCTCGTCGCCTCCGCGGAGGACAACCTGCAGGACAAGAGCGTGCTGAACCTCGCGGAGATCCTCGAATTTGCGGACACCGTGCCGATCTCTGAGATCGAGCCGCTGGTCCTGCGTCAGATCGAGTGCAACACGGCCATCGCCGCCGAGGGACTCACGGGCGACTGGGGCGCGGCCGTCGGCTGCACGCTGCTCGAGGGCTCGCAGGACATCCGCACCGAGGCGCGCGCCTGGGCCGCCGCGGGGTCTGACGCCCGCATGAGCGGCTGCGAGATGCCGGTCGTCATCGTCTCCGGCTCCGGCAACCAGGGCATCACGGCGAGCGTGCCCGTCGTGCGCTACGCCAACCACTTCGGCTATGACCACGACCGGCTCATCCGCGCCGTGGCCGTGTCCGACCTCGTGACGATCCATCAGAAAACCGGCATCGGCCGCCTCTCCGCTTTCTGCGGCGCGGTCAGCGCCGGCATCGGCGCGGCGGCGGGCATCGCGTATCTGCGCGGTGAGCCGTATGAGGTCGTGGCCGAGACCGTCACGACCGCGATGGGCATGATCTCCGGCACCGTCTGCGACGGGGCCAAGCCCTCCTGCGCGTCGAAGATTGCGGCGGCCGTCGAGGCGGGGCTTTTGAGCTACGCCATGGCCCAGAAGGGCAGACGCTTCCGCGGCGGCGACGGCATCGTCACCCGCGGCGTCGAAGGCACGATCCGCAACATCGGCATTCTCGCCAGAGAAGGCATGAGAGAGACGGACAAGGTCATTTTGCAGATCATGTTAAATTGTGAGGACGAATAAGAGAAAAAAGCCGCACAACCGTGCGGCTTTTTTAATGTACCGAAAGAGAGCCGTAGGGGCGGATATCATGTCAAGCCCGCGCACGGCAGAGTAAAAACTTCACCGACCTTCGGCAAAGGATTACCAAGCGGCGGAGCGAAGCAACGCCGCCAGCCCCTCGCTTCGACCAAACCGGGCAAAGCCCGGTGCGATAAAAGCGAGTACCCAAAAAGAGAGCCCGGCACAGCCGGGCTCTCTTTTTGAATGTCTTAAAGGTAAAAGTCGTGCTCTCTGCTGTTGTACCACTTCTCGAGCAGCGGCTCGATCACGGTCATCAGTTTCATGTCCAGATTGAACATGTACATGGTGAAGGTGCCCACAAAGGCAGCCGCGCCGGCGCCGAGGACGTACAGAGGAACTTTCGCAAGCTTCTTCATGTTGTTTTTCTCCTTCCTTAATACGCTTCGTCGTCCGGGAGGTTCTCGAGGGACGGATCCAGCGGCTCCTCACGCATGACGGTGCGCATATAGGCGTTGACCTGACCGCGGATGGCGTTGCGGGTGTAGACGCGCGGATCGCACAGGTCGTGGCAGACCCACATGACGTGGATGCCGAGCTCGCGGCCCATCTCCTCGAACATGCCGTGCATGCCGACGAGCGCCTTGCAGCTCATGTGCTCCCACATCATCGCGATGTCGGCATTCATCTTCTCGCAGGTGCGCCAGAGGTCGTTGGTGAGCACGTCGTAGCCGCCGTGGGTGTGGTTGCGCATGATCATCTGCATGTTCAGCGTGGCCATATCACGGTATGCCTGCTCACGGTTCTCGGGCGTATCGGTCTCCGCGATGGTGCCGGTGTAGATCATGGAGAGCATGTCGGTCAGCGGCACGATGCCCCAGCACTGGAGCAGCCAGTAGAGCATGTCGATGACGTACTGCGGCTGCACGCCCCAGACGACCGCGCGGTGACGGTACTCCTTGGCGTACATTCTCTTCTCCTTGTAGCCCTTCTCGGCGAGCGCCAGGAGCTTGCGGTCCATGGCCTCAAACAGCGGGTCACGGCCGGAGTTGCCCATGTAGTTCGTGTCGTTGTAGAGGGAGAAGACCGCGCCGAAGAACTGCGGATACGGGGAGGAGTTGATCTCGAGCTGGGCGTTGCGGCACTGGGTGGCATAGTTGACGCGGCGGGCGCTCTCAAAGTAGACCTTCCAGTCCCACTTCTCGCCGGTGTGCTCTTCGATGAAGGCGATGGCCTGCTTGATCTGCTCTGCGGCGTAGTCCAGAACGTCGGGCTCCTGATGGCGCAGCGGGGTGGCCAGCTGGAAGGTCGGGATGCCGTACTGGCGCTCCAGACGCTTGGCAATCAGGCCGTTGCCCATGAGGGAACCGTCGCAGGTGGTGTTGTTCTGCACGGCGCAGCAGCCCAGCACGCAGAAATCGTCGTCGATGGAGATGCCGGCCTCGGCCTCGGGCATGGGGCAGACGTCGCCGGGGATGCCGTACTGCTGGGCGATGTCCAGATAGTGCATGACGTTGAACTGATGGAAGATGTTGGAGGCGAACATGGTGGGCACTTCGCGCAGGATGGTGTGGACCTTTTCTTTGTCGAAGCCCATCATGAAGGTGACCATGGAGTTTTCGTCGGTGATGACGCACTTGTCGGAGTAGGCCTTGTCGTTGCCCACGCGGCGGTCGCCGCGGAAGCAGTTGGCGATGGCCTGGGTCACGTCGGCAATGACGAAGTTGAAGGAAGTGTGGGCGATGCGCAGTGCCTCGTCGCGCAGGCCGACGGTGAACTTGTCCATGCCGTGGGGCACGAAGAGATAGCTCATCATCCAGCGATAGCGGAAGA
>JAZPZZ010000178.1:0-14775 GCA_045544935.1 Oscillospiraceae bacterium
GGAAGCCCTTGGGATTTCTGCCGTATTCCACGAAGCCCACGCTCTCGTAGAGCTTGATGGCGCTCTCATTTTCCGCCACGGCCTCGAGCTCCATTTGCAAATATCCCGCGGCGCGGGCGCATTCGATGCACGCCTCCGTCAGCGCGCGGCCGACGCCGAGGCTCCAGTACGCCTTGTCCACGCTGATGCCGAAGCCGGCGCGGTGGCGCGTCTTCTCCGCCTTCCGGACGGCGAAGATACCCGCCGAGCCGATGAGCCTGCCGCCCAGCTCCGCGAGAATCTCGATCTCGTTTTCGCTCTCGGCTTTTTCCCGCAGAAACTGTTCTTCCTGCTCCGCCGTGAAGGTGACCTCATCCGGATAGGAGAGCAGATAGTCCGTCTGCGCATGGGTTAAGAGAAAAAGCTCCAGCAGCGCCTGCCCGTCGGACTCCGCGCCGTTTCGCAGGGTGCAGGCTCTGCCGTCTCTGAGTTTGATGGTTTTATGAAAAATCACGGATCATGCGCCTCCTCAGATTTCCGGATCAAATCGAATGCTCTGCTTCTCCGCGTCCACGACCGCGGCGACGCCGAAGGGGATGATGCAGCGCGGCAGGGCGTGGCCGATGTTGATGTTGAACACCACAGGCAGCTCCGGACGGTCGATGACCTCGACGAGAAGGCGCTTGTACTCTTCTGCATACATTTCGTCCATCGGCTTTCCGGCGAGCACGCCGGAGACCGCGTCGAAGACGCCCGCCTCCTTCAGATACGAGAGCGCGCGGCGGTATTTTTCGGGCTCCGGCTTTTCCTCGCTGGATTCGAGCAGCAGAATTCTGCCCTTCCAGTCCGCGGCGTCCGGAAACAGGCCATAATTTTCGCAGAGCGCGGGCATGTCTTCATATCGCTCGCCGTTGAAGATATCGTAGATCGTATCGATGCAGCCGCCGAGGATTTTCCCCGGGAACACGCCCGGCCCCTGCAGCAGCTCGAAGCCGCGATTCGGCAGCGGTTGATGTGCCACGCCCACCTGATCCGTCGTGAAGCGCTCGCGCTCCCGGTACCAGACCGGGCTCGGCGTGATCTCCCGGATGTGCCCGTTGTACATCAGTTCCTCAAAAAACTGCCGCGTGTACGGGAGCATCTCCGGCCCGAGCTCGCAGACGTCCGGGAAGAACGCCTGTCCGTAGAACGTTTTGAGCCCGACCTTGTGCAGCATCAGGTGGTTGATGGTGGTATCGGAAAAGCCCAGAAACACCTTGTCCGTGACTGCGTTTTTGAGCTCGTCATGCTCGAACAGATACGGCAGCAGGCGATAGGTGTCATCCCCGCCGATGGCGCAGAGGATCATATCGATCTCCGGATCGCGAAACGCTTCAAGAAGATCCTCGGCGCGCTTTTCCGGGTGCATCTTGACATATTCCAAGCCCTTTTGCGCATGCGGCATAAACTTCACGTTCAGGCCGTATTCCTCCAAGCGGCGGAGACCGATCCCCACCTCAAACTGCACATGGGGCTCTCCGATGATGCCGCTGGAAAGGCTGACGATTGCAATGTTTTTAATCACAACATTATCCTCCGTAGGTTTTCACAAAATGTCTGCTGAAGGCCTCGATCTGCGCGATGGCCTCCGCCGTCTGCTCCGGCTCGCGGTCGCAGAGGTGGATGAGCGCGGAGATCGGCGCGGTGTAGGCGAAGGCCAGCATGCGCGCATCGTCCCGCCGCAGGAGGCCGCGCTCCATCATGGCGGCGAAGATGGGCGTGAACATGTCCGTCAGCCCCGTAAGAAAATGCTTCGACGCGAGCGCTCTCGCGCGCTCGTCGCGAAACTGCTCGATGGCGAGGAGCTTTCGCGTTTTGATGATCTTCTCGTCGTGAATCGTGAGGCTCACCATGCGCAGCGTCATCTGCACGAGCCCCTCCGGCGACTCCGGCACGGGCGGCAGGTGCTCGGCCGAGCCGAAGCGATCGGCATAATAGGCGATCATCTCGTCGAGCAGGGCGTTCCAGATGGCCTCCTTGCTCTCAAAGTGCCGGTAGAGCGAGGATTTGCCCATGCCGAGCGCCGCCGAGAGCTCGCGGATGTTCGTGCCCGCGTAGCCGTTTTGGGAAAACAGGTCCAGCGCCGCGGAGAGGATTTTTTCTTTTGTATCTTTCGCCATAACGCACCTCCGTGAAAAAGCGAACATTCGTTCGCATTCTCAGTATAGCGAACGATCGTTCGCATGTCAAGAGGGGGTTGCCGATCCGGAGCGGATATGGTATGTTAGACACAGAACCCGAAAAATGTTTCAGAAAAGGAGGAAAACAGCATGTCCGGTTTTGAGAAGTTTCTCGACGCTTTCTTCGATATCTTCGGTTCGTTCTTTGCCAGCATTCTGTGGTGGCTGAACGGCTAAAAACTGTCATAAACGCAAGAGGAGAGGCGATTTGCCTCTCCTCTTGCCTAATACGGTAAATACTGGTAGAATTGACACATCACAAACACAGGAGGGTGAACGATGCATCATCTGAAACGCGCGCTCGCGGCGCTGCTGTGTCTCGCGGTGCTGCTGTGCGCCGGCTGCAGCGCGCCGCGGCCGCAGGACACGGAGGGCACGAGCGAGCTGCAGTACATTTTCGTGCACGGCCTGTCCGGCTGGGGCCGGTACGACAAGATCTACCGCGTCGCCCCCTACTGGGGCACGCGCAGCGGCGATCTGATGGAATATCTCGGCGGCGAGGGCTTTCGCGCGCACGCGGCCTCGGTCGACCCGATCGGCAGCGCATGGGACCGCGCCTGCGAGCTCTACGCGCAGCTGACCGGCTCTGTGGTGGACTACGGCTTAGAGCACAGCGCGCGCTGCAATCACGAGCGCTTCGGCACAGATTATTCGGACGATCCGCTGATTCCCGACTGGAACGCAGGCGGGAAGATCGTGCTGCTGGGCCACAGCTTCGGCGGCGCGACGATCAGGCTCTTTGCGGAGATTCTCGCGAACGGCAGCGCAGCCGAGCAGGCGGCGACGGACGAGAGCGACCTCTCCCCCTTCTTCCGCGGCGGACAGGGCGACCGGCTGCACGCGCTCGTGACGCTCGCGGCGCCGACGAACGGCACGACGGCCTATGATCTCTGGGACGATCCGGGCTTTGACCCCGAAAGCGTCAACGTGCCGAAGAGTGAGATTCTCATGGGCAAGCTCTTCAGCGGCGGCAGCAACGCCGACCGTGACGGCAGGATTGAGGACGATTACGCAGCCTACGACATGCACATCGACAACGCGCTCGCCCTGAACGCGACGATCGAGACGCGGCCGGACGTGTATTACTTCGCGGTGCCTTGCTCGGCGAGCTATCCGGGCAGAAACGGCACGCAGGTGCCGAAGACAACGTGGATGGAGGGCATGTTCCGCAAGACCTCGCGGTACATGGGCGCTTACAGCGGCATCACCGCCGGCGGCGTCGTGATCGACGACAGCTGGAAGGAAAACGACGGCCTCGTGAACACAATCTCGTCCTACGCCCCCTTCGGCGCGCCGGCGCAGGCCTTCGATGCGAACAACGTCCAACCCGGCGTGTGGAACGAGATGCCGGTGTTCCGGGGCGACCACATGTCCATCATCGGCGGCATGACGATCAAGAAGGACATCCGGCCCTACTATCTGAATCTGCTGCAGATGATCGACGCGCTGCCGCAGACGTAAACCGTGCAGAACACAGCGTGAGGCGAATTCGCATCTTTTGCGAATTCGCCTCTTTTATTCTGTTATTCTGCAAGATTTTAGAACAAGTTGCCATTTACAAGGAGCGGAAATTTGTGGTATATTTATACTTGTTTTTTTGACCATAATCTGGGAGGTTCCGCTTATGAAACGCCTGGTTTCGTTCCTGCTGATCGCAATGCTTCTGATCGCGGGTCCGCTCACGGCGGGCAGCTTCGCCGACTCAAACAGCGAGGCGCAGACCTTTCTCACGCTGCTGAATCAGCGCCGCGCCGCCGAGGGGCTGCAGACGCTCGCGATGGACGGCGAGTTGATGGACGCCGCGGTCATCCGCGCGCAGGAACAGTCCGTGCGCACCTCGCACTACCGCCCGGACGGGAGCTACTTCCCCTCCGTGAGCAGTAAGGTGGAGGCCGAGTGCTACTGGTGGTTCACGCCAGCGGAGACCGGCACGGCGCAGGCAGCGCTCAACGCCTTCATGAATTCGCGCGACCACCGGGAGCTTTTGATGCACAAGCAGGTGCAGTCCTTCGGCGCGGCCTGCTACGACGCGTCGAACGACACGCGCTACTGGATCATTCTGCTGTCCACCAAGGCGGCGAGTGCGCCGTCCGGTGCGTCCGGCACGACGACGCCGACGCCGGCAAACCGGAACACGAGCGGCTTTACGGACGTGTCCTCGGCGGACTACTTCGCCGAGAGCGTGCAGTGGGCCGTGCAGAACGGCATCGCGCAGGGAACGGGCAGGGGCACCTTCTCGCCGTATCAGAGCTGCACCCGCGCGCAGGTCGTGACCTTCCTCTGGCGTGCGGCGGGCTCTCCCACGGGCTACGGCTCTGGCTCGAGCACCTTCCGCGACGTGGCGCGCGGCTGCTATTATGACAGCGCCGTCGCCTGGGCGGTGAGCCGCGGCATCACGAAGGGTACCGACGCGAGCACTTTCTCGCCGGACGCCGTCTGTACAAGAGCGCATGCCGTGACCTTCCTCTGGCGCTATTCCGGCGCGCCGTTTACCTTCACGAACACGCGCTTTCGCGACGTGCCCAGCAGCAGCTACTACGCGCAGGCCGTCGCATGGGCGGTAAACCGCGGCATCACCGAAGGGTCAAGCTCGAACACCTTCTCGCCGGACAGCTCCTGCACGAGAGCGGAGTTCGTCACGTTCCTGTATCGGCTGAAGCACTGATAAAAAATGAAAGAGGAGAGACGCAGGTCTCTCCTCTTTTTTTGTCTTAAAAATAGCGCTCGATCATGCCGTCGAGCTTTTCGGCATAGCCCTTCGGGTCGCGGTAGACGCACTCCATATGCCGCGCGTTCTCCACAAACAGGCAGTCCTTCGGCCCTTGATAAAACGCATAGAGCTGCTCTCCGTTTGAAAACGGCACGGTGGGGTCCTCCTCTCCGTGGGCGAAGAGGATGGGCTTCTTACACGCCGCGAGCGCGGCGCGCACATCCGTTTGCCGCAGGTCGACGCCGGCGATCCGCCGGTGCAGCCGCGCCATGACGGGATAGAACCGGCCGAACGAGCCGCGCAGCTGCTCCTCGGCGCTGACGTAGCCGCAGTCGGCGACGATGAGGCGCACCGCTTGGGGACACCGGCTGCTCATCTGCAGCACCGTGGCCGAGCCCATGGAAAAGCCGTGCAGCAGGATCTGCACTTCGGCGCCGAAGCGCGCCGTCAGCGCATCGATCCAGCGCAGGCAGTCGGCGCTCTCGAAGAGATCGAAGCCGATGAAGCGCCCCTCGCTCTCGCCGTGGGCGGTGTGGTCGCAGCAGAAGAGGTCAAAGCCGCGCTTGGCATAGAAATTGAGCCAGCGGCCGGCCGTCTCGGCGTGATCGGAGCGATAGCCGTGGACAATGAAGGCAATTCGGCGTCCCTCGCCGGAGAGCGGGAAATACCACCCGCGCAGGCGCTCGCCGCGATCATTGCGAAGTTCCAGCTCCTCGCACGGCGTCCGGCGCAGGCGCTCGGCCGCGCGGTCGCGCCAGCGGTAATAGACGTCCTCGTGCCCCTTTTTATCGAGAAACGGGGCGAGGAGCTTCGAGCCCTCGCGGCAGAAGGTATAGCGATAGAGCTCGGCGACGCCGAGGGCCGCGGCGGCCGGCGGCGCGAGCAAAAGAAATCGTTTTTTCATTTCAGCTCATGAAGGAGCCCGCGGTGGCGAGCATGGTGCAGAGAAAGACGAAGATCTGAAACGGCACCGCGCCGAAGCGGCCGACGATCTCACTTGTCCCGACGCGCTTGCGCGAGAGGTGATAGGCCAGAATGATGCCGAGACCGGTGACGACCTGAATGGCGCTGGCAAAGAGCGTGAACTTCACGAAGCTGACGCTGCTCAAAAGCGCGAGCACAAGGCACGGCAGGGACGCCGCGAGCCAGCTGAGGCGCTCGTTCCAGTGCGTCTGCTCATGGACGATATCGCGCAGATTCAGCGTGTTCGCCCAGAAGGACGTGGCGAGGGCCAGAAGCGAGAACACATAGCCCACCACGCTGACCCAGCCGCCGAGCCGGGCCGAGAGATCGACGAGCGCGCCGCGCTCGGTGACGTTCGCTGCGCCGACGCCAAGCAGCGTCGTGATCGTGACGAGGAGGATTAAAAGCGCGTTCACAGCCAGGCCCGCCGCGATGGCGAGGCGGATGCGCTTTGCGTCCCCTTCGAGGCCCTTGACGACCTGCGGCGTGCTCATGACGGCCGAGAGCGAGAACGACACGACGCTAAGGAGCGCCAGCGCATTCTTTCCGCCGCCGAAGGCCGTGGGCAGAGGCTCGGTCTCGCGCGTGAGCGTGAAGACGAAGAGCAGGCCCATGACGAGCACCATGGCGGCCACGGCGTACTTCTCGCAGATGCCGACGAGCTTCATGCCGAAGAAGACGACGCCCGCGCCGAGGACATAAAACAGCAGCATGCCCGCCCAGTGGTTCAGGCCGAACCATTGCTGAAAGACGTTCGCGGCGCCGGTGAGAAAGCTGCTCACGTTCATGAGCACCGAGAGGCCGAGCAGCGCGAAGGCCGCCCACGTGAAGATCTTTTTGAATTTGCCGGAGAAGAGCTCGCGGTCGAAGCAGGAGATGAACTGCGCGCCGCCGTTATTGAAGCTCAGCTCCGCGATGATGAGGTGCAGCACGAGATTGAACAGATAGCAGAAGCAGACAATCAGCAAAATCTCGCGCAGGCTGTTGCGCGCCGCGAGCGCGGGCACGGCGAGGATGCCGGCGCCGACGCCGTGGCCGACGATGATGCCGCTGGCCTCGAAAAAGCTGAGTCTGGATTCGCCTTTGATGTTGGACATATGGTTTTCGCCTCTTTAATGGATTTCGGATGACATACGTTTAAATCTGCTCGATGCGGATGACGTTGGTATTGCCGCTCTCGCCGCTGGTGTCGCCGCCGGTCATGACGACAGTATCGCCGTCAGAAAGCTGCAGGGCGTCCTTCGCGGCGCGCAGGGAGTAGAAATTGAGCACCTCGATGTTCGGAAACTGCTCCGTCAGCAGCGGGAGCACGCCCCAGGACATAGCGAGCTTATACCACACGCGCTTACTGGTGGCGAGACCGAGGATCGTGGTCGGCGCACGGAAGCGCGAGACCATGCGCACCGTGATTCCGCTCAGGGACGTGACGACGATGGCCTTGGCGTCGAGGTCGATGGCCATGGTGCAGGCGGCGTGGGAGATGGCGTCCACGCGGTTTCGGATGACGAACTCGCGCGTGCGGAACTGCGAGATGTAGTCGATGTGGTTTTCCGTCTCCTCGGCGATCTCGCCCATGACACGCAGGGCCTCCACCGGATATTTGCCCGCGGCGGATTCGCCCGAGAGCATGATGGCGCTCGTGCCGTCATAGACTGCGTTGGCCACGTCGCTGATCTCGGCGCGGGTGGGGCGCGGGTTCGTGATCATGCTCTCGAGCATCTCGGTGGCGGTGATGACGCGCTTGCCGAGCATGCGGCACTTTGTGATCAGATGCTTCTGAATGGCGGGCAGCTCCGTGAACGGGACCTCCACGCCGAGATCGCCGCGCGCGACCATGATGCCCTCGCAAACGGTGCAGATCTCCTCAATATTGTCCACGCCGGACTGATTTTCAATCTTCGCGATGACGCCGATGTCGCTGCCGCCGTTGGCATCGAGGAACGCCTTCATGTCAAGCAGGTCCTGCTTGCAGGAGACGAACGAGGCCGCCACGAAGTCGACGCCGTTTTGGATGCCGAAGAGGAGGTCCGCCTTGTCCTGCTCGCTCAGGAAGGTCTGGCGCAGGACCTTGCCGGGGAAGCTCATGCTCTTGCGGTCGGAGAGGACGCCGCCGGTCAGCACGCGGCAGCGGATTTCCGTGCCCTCGATGCGCTCGACCTCGAAGATGACAAGGCCGTTATTGACGAGCACGCGGTCGCCGGGCTCGAGATCGTCGGCCAGGCCCGCGTAGCTCACGGAGACGATGCTGTCGTTGCCCTCGACCTCGCGCGTGGTGAAGGTGAAGGGGTCGCCGTCGCGCAGGGTGACCTTGCCGCCCTGGAAGGTGCGGATGCGGTACTCCGGACCCTTGGTGTCGAGCATGATGGCGATGGGGAGATTCAGCTCCTCGCGCACGGCCTTGATCATATCGATCTTCTTCTGGTGCTCTTCATGCGTGCCGTGGGAAAAGTTCAGACGGGCCACATTGAGCCCCTCGAGGCACATGCGGCGGAACACCTCCGGGCTTTCGCTCGCAGGTCCGATGGTGCAGATGATCTTGGTTTTTCTCATGTCGCCGCCCCTTTTCATTTTGATTGGATGTTAAAATCATATCATATCGCGGAGATTCCGGCAATATAAAAACAGGGCACTGTGTGCCCTGTTTTTGATTGCTTTCAGACGGCGTCCCTCAGGTTTGGCTTCATCTTGATCGCGTGGATCCGGCAATTCACCGCGCAGATGCCGCAGCCGATGCAGCCCTCATAGCGGATCCGGATGACGGCTCCGTCGGCATGAATGGTGGCCATGGGGCAGGCCTCGATGCAGGCGCCGCAGTCGGTGCATCTGCCCTTGTCCATGACGGGGCGGACGCTGCGCCATCTCTCGCTGTCAGAATCACGGGCTCTGTCGAAGAGCGCGCGTATCCTTTCCGGACCGAACATTGCCTGCACCTCCTTTCCCGTGTTGGCAGCGAAGGAGAGACACGTGGTCTCTCCTTTTCGGTTTCCTGTGCCGGATTACGCCTGAAACGCTTCGGCCTTTCTCGCTGC
Organism: Oscillospiraceae bacterium; assembly: GCA_045544935.1. Lineage (GTDB taxonomy): Bacteria > Bacillota > Clostridia > Oscillospirales > Oscillospiraceae > CAG-103. The sequence goes on from JAZPZZ010000178.1 coordinate 8,901, forward strand.
CTCGCAGATGATCTCGATGCAGGTCTCGTAGCCGAGGACGCCGGTGTCGAGCGAGAGGGTGTAGTTGCGGCTGTCGCCCCAGCGCTTGCCGGTGAAGTGCTCATAGAAGGCGCGGCGCGCGGAATCGGTGCGCTGCATCTTCTTCTGGATCTCAGTGGGATTCTTGCTGCCGATCAGCTCACTCACGCGCACGGCGCGGTGAATGTCGCTGGCGTAGAGGAACACATTCAGGCTCGGGATGCCGGCCTTTTCCATGATATCGTCCGCGCAGCGGCCGAGGATGACGCAGGTGCCCTTGGCGGCCATGCCGAGGATGATGCTGTGCTCGATGGTGTGGATGTTGTCGCTCTGGTCGCGGTAGGCATTGGGCGAGATCATGCGCAGGAAGCTGCCCGCGCGGGTGAGCTCCTCCTCCACGCGCTCGACCTCCGGCAGCTCTTCGCCGGATTCCTTCGCGGCGGCCTTGATGATATCGCGGTCATAAAACTCCACGCCGAGGGCCTTGGCAACGCCCTTGCCGATGGAATGTCCGCCGGCGCCGTATTCTCTGCTGATGGTGATGACCATTCTGATCTCTCCTTTGAAGGAAGTCTAACAGAGATATTTTATCATATGGAAAAGTGCTGTGCAATACGGTATAATGGAAAAAAGTTGCCGGGAGGTGAGCCGATTGGAGCAGATCATTCTGCACGTGGATATGGACGCGTTCTACGCCTCCGTGGAGATGCGGGACGATCCGTCTCTGCGCGCCAAGCCGCTGATCATCGGCTCGCTGCCGCACGAGCGCGGCGTGGTGGCAACGTGCAGCTATGAGGCGAGGCCCTACGGCGTGCGCTCAGGCATAAACATCAAGGACGCCTACCGCCTCTGCCCGCAGGGCATTTTCATGCACCCGAACTTCGATAAATACAAGGCCGTCTCCCGCCAGCTGCATGAGATCTGGGAGAGCTACGCCTCCGCCGCGGAGTCGATCGCGCTGGACGAGGCGTATCTCGATCTGACCGAGACGGCGGGCGATTGGGACACGGCGCGCGAGATCGCGCAGACCATCAAGCGCCGGACGCGCGAGGAGCTCGGCCTCACCTGCTCGGTGGGCATCGCCTATTCCAAGACGGCGGCGAAGACCGCGAGCGAGGAGAAGAAGCCGGACGGGTATTTTGAGATTCCCACGGCGGAGGATTTTGTGAACCTCATCATCGACCGGGACGTGCGCGTGCTCTACACCGTGGGCGCCATGACGGCGGAGAAACTGCACGGCGCGGGCATCCACACCGTGCGCGACATTCGCTCGCAGCCGGACGCGGTCGTCCGCCTGCTCGGCAAGCAGGGTCAATGGATCACGCGCATCGCGCAGGGCATCGACGATCGGCGCGTGGAGCCCTATCGGCCGGAGGAGGCCAAGTCCATCGGACGGGAAATCACCTTTCAGAAGGACGTGGACGACTTCGATTATCTGCGGGACGTGCTGGTGCTGCTCGCGCTGAGCGTGGAAAACCGCGCAAGGCGCGTCGGCCTGCGCGGCAGCGGACTGACGCTGAAGGTCACCTACGCCGACATGAAGGGCATCACGCGATCGAGCATGAACCTCTTTCACGACGACGCGGCCTCGATCTGGCAGGAGGCGGCGCGGCTGCTCGGGCAGATCGAGCGGCGGCCGATCCGGCTTCTCGGCGTGAGTCTCGGCCATCTCGCCCCAGAGGAGGAGCGGCAGCTGAGCTTCGCCGACTGCTTTGCCGACGAGAGCGAGGCGCAGCAGGCCGCGCTCCGGCGGCTGCTGGACGGACTGCAGGCGCGGTATCACCTCGACTTCGCCGGACACCTGCAGCAGCTTTACCACACCGAAACGCTCCACAAGACCGTGGAGTACATGCGAAAGTACATCGAAAGGAGCAGATTACCATGAGCAATCCCGTACTGGAGGCGATGCGAAATCGCCGCAGCATCCGCAAATACAAGCCCGAGCTGCCGCCGCGCGAGGCGCTGCAGCAGATCATCGACGCGGGGCTTTACGCCGCGAGCGGCCACGGCCTGCAGACGGCGATCATCGTGGCCGTGACGGACCGGGCGCTGCGCGACCGGCTCGCGGAGATGAACCGCGTGATCGGCGGCTGGGACGAGGGGTTCGACCCGTTTTACGGCGCGCCGGCTGTGCTGATCGTGCTCGCGGACAAATCGAGCTACAACCATGTTTACGACGGCGCGCTCGCCATGGGCAACATGATGCTCGCCGCGCACGCGCTCGGCCTCGGCAGCTGCTGGATCAACCGCGCAAAGCAGGAATTTGACTCCGAGGAGGGCAAGGAGATTCTCCGCGCCCTCGGCATCGAGGGAGACTATGAGGGCATCGGCCACTGCATCGTGGGCTGGCCCGAGGGGGAAGCGCCCGAGGCGAAGCCGAGGAAGGAACACCGGGTTTACTGGGTGGAATGAAGAAAAAAGAGCCTGCTTGTGGGACGGCCTTATAAGGAAGTTTTTTGATTGCAAGGAATGGTGTAGCCCTTTCGAGGGCTGCACCATTTCCTTTTTTATGCCGAAAGCTTGTATTTCTGAGGATTTTCCCGAATCTCGTCTATCAGCTTCTGGAGTTCCTTTTCATCTGGGATGGTAAACAGCCCGATCGCTGTGAAGTAAATATCGACCTGAACGCGGATCTTCCCTGTTGACCGGTCGCTGTTGTGAACCTCGATGCGTTGTATCAGCGTATTCACAATTTCCGGCGACAGTTCTTTCAGTTCAGTGAATTCCCGAAGCCCCTTCAAGAGCATGCGCAGATCCACCTTGGCTTTGTCTGCCTCTCTTAGCACCTGTTCGCATTCACCAATCGTGACCTCAAGATTCTTCTGCTCCTGCTCGTAGGATGCGGACATTTTCATAAACCGCTCATCGCTCAGCTTGCCAATGACGTTATCCTCATAGAGGCGGGAAATCACACGGTCAATGTCCGCAACACGCTTTTTACTCTGCTCCAACTTCACTCTTGTCGCTTGAAGCTCCTTCTGTTGTGCAACTTGGTTCTGCTTTGCCAACAGAACGAAGAACACAGATTCATAGCAGCGTACAAAATCCGACAGACCGCTGACCGCCTCCAAAACGATCTGCTGAAGGACAACGTCGCGGATATAGTGGATCTGGCAGGAGCCTCGTCCGTCCTTGTAATTTGCACAGCGGAAGAACTCTTGGTTTCGTTTCAAGCTCTTCGAAGCGCAGAAATGCAGTTTTGAACCGCAATCCGGACAGTACACCAATCCGGAAAACAGGCTCCGCCTGCCGGTTTTTGCATTTCGGCGCTTGCCTTGACGTAATTCCTGTACCCGTAGCCAGGTGTTCTCATCAATAATGGCCTCCTGTGTATTGGGGATAATCTGCCACTCATCCTCAGGCTTATATATCCTTTTGTGTACCTTGTAACTGACACTTGTAGATATGAAATTCACGGTACATCCGGTATACTGACGGTTCTCCAATATATGCACAATCGTAGCTGCGTCCCAATGAACAGCATCCAGAGGCACCTTATTTCGTGACTTTCTACCTACCGATTGGTAATACGCTGATGGGATCAACACTTTGTCGGATTCCAACTGCTTTGCAATCTGAAGTGGGCCATAGCCCTGCAAGCACAAATCATAGATTCTACGGACAACTTCTGCTGCCGGATCATCAATGTACCACTTCTCATGATTGTTCGGGTCCTTTACATATCCATACGGTACGGTTGGGCTGATGCGCTTGCCGTTGGCGGCCTTCATTGCCCAGACTGCACGGATCTTTTTGCTGGTCTGCGCTGCGTACCACTCATTGAAGATGTTATGGAAGGGCATCATTTCTGTGCCTCTTCCGTCAAGGGTTTCCACATTCTCCTGAATGGCGATGAAGTTGACGCCGAGCGTCGGATAGACCACTTCCAGGTAATTGCCGACCTCCAAATAGTTGCGCCCGAAACGGGACAGGTCTTTCACAATAATCGTGGCGACCTTGCCCGCCTCTACGAGCTCCTGCATCTGCTTGAAGCCGGGACGGTCGAAGGTCGTGCCGCTCACACCGTCATCATAGAAAAACTGCGGATGCAGATACCCGTTCTTACGGGCATAGTCCTGCAGGATCGTCCGTTGATTGCTGATGGAGTTGGATTCCATATCCACGCCGTCATCGTCACTGAGGCGACCGTACAGCGCTGTGATTTTTTCTTCCTGCCCTTTGTTTTTTGCAGTTGTCATTTTATATCTCCTTTCCGGACAACCGGGCATTGCAAAGGCTGACGCCATCTTACAATGCCCGGCATGTCCTGTCGAATGTGCTCAGATGAGCTTTTCTTTCAAAATGAGCGTCCTGAATTGCTCCAGGACGCTCTGCTTGCCTTCTGGGTTGAAGTGCGTATGCACCTCATAAGTCGTGTTGCCGATCTGCATTTCAAACGTATCCTCTCCGCAGAATTCAAGCGGAGAGATACTCACAACAGGCTGAGTCATACCGTCACCTCCTCACCTTGCACCACGGTCGAGTCGTCGGCGCCGCTCTCTCTCGAGCAGCTGGAGGATCGACTCGGTCATTTGTTTCGGGGTGTAATCGGACGGAAAATACCGGCGCAGCTGCTCATATGGAAAGCTGACCTTTTCCCGCTGATTGGGCTTCTCCTCCGAGAGAATCGCCTCAATGCGGTTGCGCACACCGCCGGCCTCGCTCTCCCGGTGCATCCGGCAGGCCTGCGAATAGGACGGCGTGCAGTCGTAAAGCGCAATGGTGTCCAGTACGACGCGCTGTTCTTCGATCGTGAGATAGGACAGCTCCACGCCGACGGTAAAGGCGATGCGGCCTTCGTCCAGCAGATCCAGCAGACCGGGCAGCAGATGGGTCAGGCGGATGTAGCGCTGTACCTGTCTGCCGCTCTCGGTTTCGGAAACGGAATCGCGCGACTTGTGGCCAACCTGTCCACAACTTCTGCCTCTGTGATCCAGAGCTTCCATTTTCAGCTTATAGGCAAAGGCCTTTTCGCTGGGGAGAATGTTCTCCCGGTGGAGGTTGCTGTCCACCAGCTGGATGGCGGCCTCGTCGCGATCCACGGCATGAATAAAGGCAGGGACTTCCTTGAGCCCTGCCTTTTGTGCCGCCCGGAGCCTCCGGTGACCGGAGATGACCTCATGCTCCGCTTCGGTGTCCTCCAGCGGACGGACGATCAACGGCGTGAGGACGCCCTGCTCCTGAATGCTCTCGATGAGCCGATTCATTTCGTCGTTGTCCTGAACCTTGTAGGGATGCCCCTCAAAGGGGTGCAGGCTTTGAATGGGAAGGTAGATTGCTTGCATAATGTTTCTCCTTTTTCATTTTGTTCTCATTAACATGTTTTTCAGCGCTCCCGGCTGCGGTTGCGCTCCCGCTGAAGCGCCTGGGTCTCCATCTTCCGCTCGGTCTCAAGGGTCTGCTGCATGGCCGGAATCTGCGCCTCGATTTCCCTTGCGGTTTTCAGATCCTTTCGGAGTGGTTTCATTTGCTGCGTGATGGCGCTGCTCTGCTGCTTTAATCGCTCCCGCTCCATTGGGTCGGATGCTCTGCGGAGCTTGTTGCGGACGCCCTGACGCTGCGCTTCGAGGTCGGCGATCTGCTGCTGCGTCTCGCCGATGAAGGCGCACAGCTGGGTGTCCGTCTCAATATGATGTGTTGCCATTAGGCGCACCTGCTGATCGTACTGGCCGAGCTTTGCTGCCTCCATGCGCATCTCCGGAGAGAGCGGACGGCAGCGCGCCTGTTCCGCCTCCGGGCCGGTCAGACCGGCAACGCGCGTGATCAGGAAGAACAGCAAGGTCACCCAGACCTCGCCGGCACTGTGGGCGGGGTGCATCGTATGCGCGATCTCATGCTCCAGCTCCAGCAGCGGAAA
>JAZPZZ010000179.1:0-4507 GCA_045544935.1 Oscillospiraceae bacterium
TGCCGCAGCCGGAGGGACCCAGCAGCGTCAAAAACTCGTTGTCGTAGATGTGCAGGTGAATGTTGTCGAGCACCGTCACGCCGTCATAGGACTTCGAGATGTTCTTCAGCTCAATGATTTTCTTATTTTTGTCCATAATACTTCCTCTCCGCGCGAAATCTGATTGAAAAACAGCAAAAGCGCCCGGTCCGATCACCGAGCGCTTGCGAAACATCCCGCCGATTGCGTATGCAATACGCCCCGGCAGGGAGAAGTTTTCATTTTAGTCTTTGAGAGTCTATATAGCATAGATACTTTTACTACTCTTATTGACCATTTCACAAGGCTTGGTTATCAAGTGACCAACTGCAAAACTTGAGCTTTTAACTCAATCAATAAGGCAACAGAAGTTGCCAACCGCGCTGCGGTTTTTCGGCATTCGACCCGGCTGTCCGTGTGGCCTTGGCTCTCGGGTAGAGCGGTCGCATCCTGCTTCGAAAGACTTTCAAAAGACTTCCAATTGAGACGCTTTATTTTAGCAGGATTCGACCGGAATGTCAATCGTTTCGCGGTTTGACAATTTCCTTGTTACGTCTGTGAATCCACTGACAATCTTATTAAAATTTTTCAATCATCTAATTCGCAATCTAAGCGGCAAAAGGGTTGTATTTTGTTGACTAAAGTGCTAAAATATCAAAACAATTAAGTTAGTGCACTGTATGTGCGTCTTGAAAGGCGGAATCCCTATGAAATTCATTTCTCTGCAGTCTACAGCCGAATCTGCGGAAAAATCAGCGCTTGAACAGGAGTATGAGCAGGCGGAGGAGTTTGCCCCTGCCAAGATCGGCGCCGCGCACTTTTTCTTCAAGGTTGGCCGGAAGGTCTATTATCTTCCCCTCGCCGCGATCACGCGGTGCTTTCGCCGCGTGGAGCTGGTGAACGCGCGCATGGGCTGCTGCAATCAGGGGCTCCCGATGGAGAGCGTCGTTGTCTGCGGGGCAGAGGAGCAGGAGCTGGCGCAGATTCGCGTGGCCACCGAGCGCATGAGCAAGGCGCTGCTTGCCGCGCTCAAAAAAGCCTGCCCAGAGGCAAAAATCGGCTATGAGCGCCCGCCGGAGCAGGAGTCGGCCGTGCGAACGGTTTGACCAATTTCATGTTCGTGTCCTAAAATATGCCAGTTATCCCTTGCATTGTTAAAAAATCTTCAAAAATTACTTGCATTCTTGTGCAGAAAGTACTAGAATATGATCTGGAATTTGGCAGAAAGGATAGAAACGCATGTCGCCGCAGGAAGCGCTGGAGCGTCTGCTCCGATCCTATACAAGATATTATGATCTGAGCGAGGATCCGCCGGCGCCGTTTCAGGCGGCCGCGGAGTTTCACAGCCACGGCGAGAGCTATCTGCTCATCAAGTCCGCCAAGCTGTGGGAGATGGACAGCAATGAGTTTGTCTACTTCTCGGCGGAGGATGCTATGACCGCAGCGTGCGTTTCCGAACGGATCGAGACGGCGTGGAATCTCGCCATGCCGCAGATCCAGCCGGGCGAGAATCACCGCAACAGCGATGTGACCGTCCTTTTTCTGACCGATCAGCTCCCAGATGACGCCCGAAAGCTCTTGCGGCATACCAATCGCAGCAAAGGGTATAAGCATGGCATGCAGGGCTGGAGCAATTTAAGACTTGGTGCAATCGAGCTTTCGACCGGCCGCGTTACCGTTAACCGCCACGGGCGCGACCTGAAAAAGCTCCTGAGCAATATATCATCTACAAGAGTAGGAGAGTGAGAAAAATGGCAGTTCTGATTATTCTTGCTGCTATCGTTCTGCTGGTCATCGGCTATGTGACTTATGGCTCCTGGCTTGCAAAACAGTGGGGCGTCGATCCCAAGCGTCCGACCCCCGCACACACCATGACCGACGGCGTCGACTACGTCGCGGCCAAACCGGCGGTCCTGATGGGCCACCACTTCTCGTCCATTGCGGGCGCAGGCCCCATCAACGGTCCCATCCAGGCGGCGGTGTTCGGTTGGGTTCCCGTTTTCCTGTGGTGCGTCCTGGGCGGCATCTTCTTCGGCGGCGTCCATGACTTCGGCGCCCTGTTCGCTTCCACCCGTCATGAGGGCAAGTCCGTCGGCGAGATCATCGGCGACACCATGGGCAAGAAGGCCAAGACCCTCTTCCTCATCTTTGCGCTGCTGGTTCTGATCCTCGTCATCGCGTCCTTCGTGAACGTCGTGGCCGGTACCTTCATGTCCAACGAGGCGGCCTCCGTCATCACCACCGGCGACGCTGTCACCGGCAACGAGACCACGGCCATGATCTCCATGCTGTTCATCGTGCTCGCCATCATCTATGGCCTGCTCACGAACCGCGCCGGCATGGGCACCCTGCCCGCCACCATCCTCGGCCTGATCGGCGTCGTCGCGATCACCGTCCTCGGTCTGAAGGTCGGCCTTGCGTTCAACCGCACCACCTGGATCGTGCTCATCGGTCTTTACATCACGATCGCCTCTCTGGTTCCCGTGTGGATCCTGCTGCAGCCCCGTGACTACCTGTCCAGCTATCTGCTTTATGCCATGATGTGCATCGCCATCGTGGGTATCGTGGTGGCCAGCGTGGGCCACACCGCTGAGTTCCAGCTGCCTGCCTTCACCGGTTGGAAGACCGGCCTCGGCGGCCTGTTCCCGGCCCTGTTCATCACCGTTGCCTGCGGCGCCTGCTCCGGCTTCCACAGCCTGATCGCCTCCGGCACCACCGCCAAGCAGCTCGACAACGAAGCCCACGCCAAGCCCATCGGCTATGGCGCCATGCTCATCGAGTCCGCCCTCGGCGTCATCTCCCTGATCGCTGTCGGCATGGTGTTCTCCAAGTACACCAATGGCGACTTCGGTTCTCCCTCCGCTGCGTTCGCTGCCGGTATTGCTACCATGTTCGGCGAGAACAGCCCCGCTTTCAACACCATCTACGCGCTGCTGACGCTCGCGGTCTCCGTCTTCGCGCTGACCTCCCTCGACTCCGGCACGCGTCTGAGCCGCTACATGTTCTCCGAGCTGTTCCTGAAGGAAGGCGAGAAGAGCTACAAGGACGCCAAGGGCATCCGCAAGGTTCTGGCCTATCCGCTCTTCGGCACTCTGTTCATGGTCATCGTCGGCTGCGTGCTCGGCGGTCTGTCCCTCAGCCAGATCTGGGGTCTGTTTGGTGCTGCCAACCAGCTGCTCGCCGGCCTCGCTCTGATGGCGGTTGCCGCTTGGCTCGGCAATGTCGGCCGCAACAACAAGATGTTCATCTTCCCGATGATCTTCATGCTCTGCGCCACGCTGACGCAGCTTGCCATCACGGTCGTCAAGAAGATCGCTCTGATCGGTTCCGGCGCCGCTGCCTGGGGCGACTGGTTCCAGCTCGTCTTCGCGGCTGCGATGTTCGTGCTCGCCATCATCCTCGTGATCGAAGGCATCCAGACCTTCTCCAAGCAGAAGGCCTCTGCGAAGTAATCGCAAACCAAACTACAGAAAAAAAAGTGCTGCTCCGGCAGCACTTTTTCTTTGCTTGACTTTCCCGGAAACTGTGCTAAAATAACTGCATTGACAGGCTTTGACGAAAGAAAAGCCGCGGCAGAACGCCTTCAGAGAGAGGGGGACGGTGGAAGCCCCTCGGCGGGAGCTACGGCAGCCGCTTTTCGAGCCTCCCGGGAGACCGGGCGGGGCGTTCCCGTTATCGAGCGACACGAGATATCCGCCTTTGCGGATAATCAGGGTGGTACCGCGAGTATATGATCCTCGCCCCTGTAGTTTGGGGCGGGGTTTTTGTTTTTTACAGGAGGAAACACTATGAAACCTTACGGTCTGAATGAGCTGCGCGAGAAGTTCCTGAGCTTCTTTGAGTCGAAGGGTCACCTTCGTCTGCCCAGCTTTTCGCTCATCCCGCAGCACGATCAGTCACTGCTGCTCATCAACTCCGGCATGGCGCCGATGAAGCCTTTCTTCAAGGGAGAGCAGGAGCCGCCGCGCCACCGCGTCTGCACCTGCCAGAAGTGCATCCGCACCGGCGATATTGAGAACATCGGCAAGACCAGCCGCCATGGCACGTACTTTGAAATGCTCGGCAACTTCTCCTTCGGCGATTACTTTAAGCACGAAGCCATCGCCTGGTGCTGGGAGTTTCTCACGAGCCCGGAATGGCTGGAGATTGATCCCGACAAGCTCTATCCCTCCGTCTATGTGGACGACGATGAGGCCTTTAATATCTGGCGTGACGAGATCGGTATTGCACCTGAGCGCATTGTTCGTCTCGGCAAGGAAGACAACTTCTGGGAGCACGGCGCCGGTCCCTGCGGCCCCTGCTCGGAGGTCTACTATGACCGCGGCGAGAAGTACGGCTGCGGCAAGCCCGACTGCGCGCCCGGCTGCGACTGCGACCGCTATATGGAGGTCTGGAACAACGTCTTCTCCCAAGTCGGATCGTAGCCATGTCGTTCTGTGAGCCAAGGAGTGGGTGCCCATTGTTGTCTTCCTAAGCCCGCTTGGCCTCC
>JAZPZZ010000180.1:0-2262 GCA_045544935.1 Oscillospiraceae bacterium
AATACCACCGCGAACATCGATATCGTTACCAAGACGGACAAGCCCGGCATTGATATCTATATCAAGGACGGCACCAAGAACGAGAGCATGCACATCCCGGTCATCATCGAGAAGAGCGGCCTGCAGGATCTCGTGTACAACGATTTCTTCATCGGCGATGACTGCGACGTCACGATTGTCGCAGGCTGCGGCATCAATAACTGCGGCACGCAGGAGAGCCGCCACGACGGTATCCACAGCTTCTTTGTCGGCAAGAACAGCCGCGTGAAGTATATCGAATAGCACTATGGCGAGGGCGACGGCCGCGGCACGAACGTCATGAACCCGACCACGATCGTCGAGCTCGGCGAGGGCAGCTACATGGAGATGGAGACGACCCAGATCAAGGGCATCGACTCCACCATCCGCAATACTGAGGCCAAGTGCGCCGACGGCGCGCAGCTTGTCATCACCGAGAAGATCATGACGCACGGCAGCCAGTATGCCGAAACGAACTTCACCGTCGATCTCGACGGCGTCGATTCCAGCGCCAACGTGATCTCCCGCAGCGTTGCGCGCGAGGATTCCCGCCAGATGTTCAACTCCAATATCCGGGGCAACAACAAGTGCGCCGGCCACTCCGAGTGCGATGCGATCATCATGGACAACGCCTACGTCGGCGCCCGTCCGGAGATCGTCGCGAACTCCGTGGACGCGAGCCTCATCCACGAGGCCGCCATCGGCAAGATCGCGGGCGATCAGCTCATCAAGCTCATGACGCTCGGCCTCACTGAGCAGGAGGCGGAGGAGCAGATCGTCAACGGCTTCCTGAAGTAAACAACCCAGCGCACGGGACGGCGATTGCCGTTCCCGTGCCTTTGCGCATTTCGGGGGTGTTTCTATGAACATTCTATGCTATGGAGATTCCAATACCTACGGCCTCACAACGGACTGGAAGGGCCGCCTGCCGCGCGATGTGCGCTGGCCCGGAAGACTGCAAATGCTGCTTGGCGAGGAGCATTTTGTCGTAGAGGACGGGCTCGTCGGCCGCACCTGCGCCATTCCGGACCGGCATCGCTACGGCAGGTCTGCCATGGACTTCCTGCCCGTCGCGCTGGATTGTCATGCGCCGCTGGATTATCTCATCCTCGCATTCGGCACGAACGACTGCAAGGCCGAGAAGGTCCGCACGCTGCAGGAGGCGGCGCGGGGCATGGAGGAGCTTGTGCTCCTGGCGCAGCGCCGCGCGCCGCAGACGCGCATCCTCATCGTTGCGGCTTCGCCGCTGCGGGACTGCGTGCTGTCGGTCGACCCGGACTTTGACGCGCTCTCGGTGGAGATCTCCGCGCAGCTCTGGACAGAGTATCGGAAGATTGCCGAGCGATATGGATGCCTCTTTCTCAACGCGGGCGACGCTGCGCGCACGTCGGATGAGGACGGGGAGCATTTGGACGAGAAAGGCCACGCCGCGCTTGCCGAGGCAGTGGCAGGGATTTTGTTGGAAGACATGAAAGGACGGACCTGAAATGACCAGAGAAAACGCGTGGGCGCTGCTCACGGAGTACAACAAGGACCATTTTCATCTGCAGCACGCGCTGACAGTCGAGGCTGTCATGCGCTGGTTTGCAAACGAACTGGGGTACGCGGGCGAAGCGGACAAGTGGGCAATCGTCGGCCTGCTGCACGATCTGGACTTTGAACAGTATCCCGACCAGCACTGCATCAAGGAAGAGGAGATCATGCGCGCCGCCGGGGTGGAGGAGGATATCATCCATGCCACGTGCAGCCACGGTTACGGCATCACCGTCGACATTCAGCCCGAGCACGAGATGGAGAAGGTGCTCTTCGCCTCGGACGAGCTCACCGGCCTCATCGGCGCGTGCGCCCTTGTGCGCCCGTCGAAGAGCGTCAGCGACATGGAGGTCAAGTCCGTCAAGAAGAAGTTTAAGACGCCTGCCTTTGCCGCCGGCTGCTCCCGGGAGATCATCCAGCGCGGCGCGGATATGCTCGGCTGGGATCTCACGAAGCTCATCGAGCTCACGCTGCAGGCCATGAAGGACACGGAAGCGGAGCTGAACGAAGAAGTCGCCGCTCTGTAACGGATTGCCCGGACGCCGTCTGTGTCCGGGCAAAACTTTTTTGAAAAATGAAAAATTCGTGCTTGACAATCTGTCGCTTTGGTGTTATAGTAACTCTCACCTTGGGGGTATAGCTCAGCTGGGAGAGCGCTTGAATGGCATTCAAGAGGTCAGCGGTTCGATCCCGCTTATCTCCACCATCAAC
>JAZPZZ010000181.1:0-2478 GCA_045544935.1 Oscillospiraceae bacterium
AGCACGCTACCAACTGCGCTACACCCGGATATCTCAGCCGTGAAAAAGGCGCCTTTCTCACAGCGCTTTGTTATTATACGCGCTGAAGTTCCATTTGTCAAGTCGGATCGTAGCCATGTCGTTCTGTGAGCCAAGGGGTTGGTGCCCATTGTTGTCTTCCTAAGACCGCTTGGCCTCCGACTTAGCACGCTACCAACTGCGCTACACCCGGATATCTCAGCCGTGAAAAAGGCGCCTTTCTCACAGCGCTTTGTTATTATACGCGCTGAAGTTCCATTTGTCAATCACAATTTTTAGAAACTTGAAAGTTTCTTGACCATACCGCCGCAACGTGGTAAGGTTAAGTGAATTTGTACGCATGGAGGCAAATGATATGGACGCAGTACAGCTTTGCGAGATCGGCATGCTGGTGGCCTTCGGCTGCTCGTGGCCGTTCAACATTCTCAAGTCCTGGCGCTCACGGACAGCCAAGGGCAAGAGCGTCACGTTTGAGTGGATTGTGGTCTTCGGTTATCTGGTCGGCCTGCTTGGGAAACTCATCACCTACCGCACCACGGGCGTCTGGGCCTATTCGATCTGGTTCTATCTGGCGGACATTCTGATGGTGTCGATCGACATGGTGCTCTATTACCGCAACACGCGGCTGGACCGGAAGGCGGAGGCGTAAGGGAAACGGATTGCCGCACCGGTGTGCGCACCGGCGGCAACGACAGGCTGAGAGAGGAGTAAAGAACATGGAAAACAAGCTCGCAAGATTCATGAAGGCCACCGGGGCGATGCGCTTTTTCATCCCGCTTGGCATCATCCTCATCGTGATGGGCATTCTGATGCTCTCGATGACGCCGAAGGAATACGGCGAGGCGGTCGGCACCGTGACGAAGGTGACCGAATACACCGGCACGGATTCCGACGGCCACGACGAGACGCTCTATGAGGCGGAATTCACCTACACCGTGGACGGGAAGGACTATCAAAACAGCTTCTCCGACTATCCGGAGCCGCCGGAGATTGGCTCAGAGATCCCGGTCTATTACAATCCGGACAATCCGGAGAGCATTTCCAACACGAAGCACACCGGCGTCATCTCGATCGTCATGCTCGCCGCGGGCGCGGCCGCGATCGCGCTGTCGGTGCTCTCGGGCGTGAAGAATTTCCGCAAAAACCGGGAGCTGGACGAGCGGATTCAGGCCGCTGGCGGTGCGCCGGTGGTGTCTGTGCCCGACCGGGCGGAGCTGGAGGAATACTACGTTCTGCACGACGGGAGCACGCTCAAGCCCGGCTACATCGTGGAGGATCGGGCGAGAGCGGTGGTCTTCGAGGCGCCGATGACGAAAAACGCCGCCATCGGAAACCGCGTGTTCACCTTCCGGGACTGCAGGCTCGGCAGCACGCAGGAGCACGAGGTCGGCCACACGGTCACGACGAGCTACAGCAACGAATTTTTCTCGATGAATTCGTGGTTTAAGTTCGACGGGGAGAACATTTGGGACGTGCTGCACGACCGCGGCGTGCGCATCCGGACGGACCTGCGCAGCAAATTCCCGAAGACGGTCTATACCGTGAGCCGGAACGGGCGGTTCTTCGCGACCATCGAGACCAGCAGCCGGTACGTCCACGAGGAGGACGAGGCCGAGCACAAGGTGAAGGTGCCGACGGGGAAATATTATTTCCGCTGCTGGACGAACGAGCAGGACCTCGCTCTGCTGTTTCTGACGGTGTTTGCCATCTCGGAGACGGAGATGGCCGTGGCGGAATGACCGATATAAGAATTTAAGGGAGGGGTTGCCCCCTCCCTTTTTTCATCGGTAACGGATTGGGAAACGGGCCGCCGAGGGCGTCGGATCATACAGCAGAACGCTTGCGGTCTTCATTAGACTGGCTGACTGACCTGACCGACTTTTCTATAACTGGTATAAAAATATTTAAAAAGAAAAGGTTAGAAAACTGCGTCAAGTCAGTCATTCAGTCAAGTATACTGTGAATGTGTGAATGATGTGAACGACCTTCCTATAAACCGTATCAAATAATAATCTCAAAAGAAAGGTTAGGAAACTGCTTCACGTCAATCACACAATCACACCCATCTTCCGCTTTACCATACACGGATTCGCCGGGGATCGTGCAAATTGGGGGTTGTTCTGCAGGGCCGCCGAGGGCGTCGGCCCCCTACGGTTGGTGCGATCGTTTTCGCCGCAGAAGGATCAAATCGAAGAATCTGCTGCAGGGACGTCGAGGACGCCGTCCCCTACAACGTCAGAATGGGCTTGCTCCACTCCGCCGCCACGCAAACGCGCGGCGGCTCTGTATCCGCGCCCCCATTCTTCCTTACCAAATTGCATAAATCATATGCAATTTGGATGATCTTCATTTTCCGGCGTGCTTCGCACGAGGTCGGCAGTTCGAAGTCCAAAATGCCAAAAGAGAGGCATCCCGAATGGGATGCCTCTCTTTTGGAGCTGCTGGGCAGATTCGAACTGC
>JAZPZZ010000182.1:0-15066 GCA_045544935.1 Oscillospiraceae bacterium
AGGTCTCCAACGACATCACCGCTCTGCCCGAGGTCGGCAGCCACGTCACCCTGAACGATCAGGGCCAGATCAAGTAATCTATCCCATCAATAGCAAAAACAGGACCGCAATCGCGGTCCTGTTTTTTCGTGAGTTAATTAGGAATTAGGAATTAGGAGTGATTTGACGATCATATCAATTCCTAATTCCTCATTCCTAATTCTGTTTCGCCGTCTCTTTTAAATGTTCCAGCATCTCATACGGCACCTTCAGGTCTCCCATCCCGGTGCCCAACCGGATGCCGGGCTTGTTCTCGCCGTGGTAGTCCGAGCCGCCGGTGCAGATGAGGCCGAAGTCCTTTGCGAAGGCGAAGACCGTCTCCTGCTGGTCCTTGTCGTAGGTCGAGTACATGCCCTCGAGCCCGAGCAGTCCCGCGTCCGCGGCCTCGCGGATCATTTGCCGGCGCTCGTCGTCCGTCATGCGGTATTGATAGAGATGCGCGATCACGGGCACGCCGCCCGCCTCGCGCACGGCGCGGATATAGTCGAGCAGGGGCACATGGTAGCGCGGCACGTAGAACGCCCCGTCCTTTCCCATGAGCGTCATGACGCCCTCGCGCACGCTCTTGACAAAGCCCTTTTCCATCAGAATTTCAGAGATGTGCGGCCGCCCGATCATCGTCTGGCCGGGAAAGCGGCGGCGCACGATCTCCATGTCGATCGGGTAGCCCGCCTTGTGCAGCAGCTGCACCATCTTCTCGTTGCGGTGCTCCCGCTCCCAGACCGCGCGGTCCATCAGCTCGCGCAGCGTTTTGCTGGTTTCATCGGCGTAGTAGGCGAGCAGGTGGATGTGCTCTCCCATGTGCAGGCTCGAGAGCTCCACGCCCGGCACGAACTCCACGCCGAACTCCACGCCCGCGGCGGCGCCCTCGGCGTGGCCGCGGAAGGTGTCGTGGTCGGTGATCGCCGCGGCGCGCAGGCCGATCTCCTTGGCCTTTCGCATCAGCTCGCGCGGGCTGTCCGTCCCGTCGGAGCTCGTTGTGTGGCAGTGCAGGTCAATCCGGTCCATCACAGCGCCTCCTCTTCGGGCAGCGCGTCGCCCTGCCAGAGGACGAAGAGCGCCCCGTCCTCCACGCGGATGCGCGCCTCGCGCCCCAGAAATTCATTGCTCACGCCGAGCGGCAGCGCGCAGGTGAGCGCCGCGTCGGTCAGCTCGTATTTGAGTCCCCGCAGCGTCACGCCCTTCGCCTCGTCGCCGCTCACGAAGAGGCTCAGCCAGCCGGAGGCGGTCGAAGGGAACCGCAGCGCGCTGTTTTGCAGCAGCATCACGTTCCAGCCGTCGCCGACGAGGCGGCCGTGCGCGGCGTGCTCGGCGAGAAACCGCAGCGTCTGAAAGCTCGCTACGGTCTGGTCGAGCCGCGCGCCGCCGAGCGCGCCGTAAATGACGAAGCGGCGCCAGCCCCGTTCCATTGCCCAGCGGATCGCGAGCAGGAGGTCCGTGTCGTCCTTGATGGGGGAGTGGGACAGCACATTTGCTCCCTCCGGCGTGTAGCCGAGGGAGTCAAAGTCGCCCAGAATCAGATCCGGCGCGATGCCGGCGTCCCGCAGGGCCGCGTATCCCTTGTCCGCCGCGATGAGGAAGTCCTCCTCCCGCGGCCGCGGCAGCGCCGAAACCGGCGCCGCGCCGATGATATAACATACAGGTTCCATAGCCCCATCATTCTACCACAACATGACCCCGCACCGCAAGGCGCGTTTTCCCCATTTCCAAATGCGGAAAAGCGTGATATAATATTATGATATCATATTGCAAAGGAGCGCTGGATATGGAACGCAACCGCATCGAACTTCTGCCGGGCGTGTTTCTCACGCTGGTGCGGCGGCCGGAGGGGGAACCCGCCTGCTTTCGCGCGGCGCTGCTGCGGCAGCTGAGCCGCGAGGAGGCCGCCCTGAACGCCCTGCTGCCCGAGGCGCTGCTCTTCGGCACGCAGCGGCATCCGGACGGCACGCTCACCGAAGCGCTGACCGCCCTGCACGCCAAGGCCGCGCCGCTCGTGCGCCGCATCGGCGAGGTGCAGGCCGTGGGCTTCACGGCGGTGTTCGACCATGATCCGGCGCAGTTTGCCGCGCTCATGCAGGTCCTCGCGGGCATTCTCCTCGCGCCGGACACGCGCTTCGGCCAGCTGAAAAAGGAGGCTGTGGAGCGCGCGCTGCAGCGCTGGGACGAGCTCGATGAGGCGGAGGACGACCCCTTCGCCGCCATGGCGGAGCATATGTGCTGCTTTGAGGACTACGCCGTGCCCGTGCACGGCGGGCGTCCGGACGCCGGGCCGAACTATTACCAGAAGCTCTCGAAGCACTACCGCGCCGTGCTCTCGCAGTCGCCCGTGGAGCTCTATTACGCCGGCGCCGTTCCCGCGAAGATTGCCAGACAGGCGATCGCGGACGCCTTCGCGGTCATGCCGCGGGGCGAGCTGGATTTCGACCTCGGCACGGACATTCGCATGAACGCCGTGGAGGCCGAGCCGCGCGTGCTCGATCAGAGCGGCGCGCAGGGCACGAACCGCGTCACGATCGGCTGGCGCCTGGGCGAAGTGATGGAGGAGCCCGATCCCCCGGTGCTCGAGGCGCTCGCGCTCGCCTATCGCGCGCTCACGGCTCCGCTCGGAGCCGAGGTGCTGCTCGACGTGCACAAGGGCATCCTGCTCGCGCGGTGCGATACGGACCCCGAGCGCGCCGAGGAGACGATCGCCGCGCTGAAGGACGCGATGGCGCAGCTTGCCGCCGGCGTCCCGGCGGAGACGATCGATGCCGGCCGCGCCGACCGCGTGCAGGCGCTGCACGACCTGGAGCGGGACCCCGCCGCGCTCGAGGCCTTCTGGCTGGAGCAGGATCTGCTCGGGCTGGAGCTCGCGCCGGACGAATACGCCGCCTTCATCGCCGAGGCGACGAGCGCCGCCGTGGCCGAGGCCGCGCAGGGCACCGAGTGCGACGCAATTTTGCTGGAATAATTCTGGAGGAACACCCATATGCAAACGATTCTGCGCTCTGCGCTCATCAGCTTCCCCATGTTCGGAGACTTCACGATCAACCCGCCGAGCACCTTCGTGCTCTTCGGGCGGACGTTCTATCTTTACGGCGCGGTGATCGCGCTGGGCTTTCTGCTCGCCATCCTCTACTGCGCCCGCCGCAGCGAGAAATTTGTCGGCATCCCGTCGGACGATCTCTATGACTTCATCCTCTGGCTGATCCCGACGGTCATCGTCGGCGCGCGGCTGTATTACGTGATCTTCCGCTGGAACGAGTATGCCCAGAACCCGCTGGACATTTTCAAGGTCTGGGAGGGCGGTCTCGCCATCTACGGCGGCATCCTCGCCGGCCTTGTGCTCGTCATCCTCTGGTGCCGCAAGCGGTCGATCCCCTTCGGCGCGCTCGGCGATCTCTCGGCCTTCGGCCTGCTCATCGGGCAGACGATCGGCCGCTGGGGCAACTTCCTCAACCGCGAGGCCTTCGGCCGCGAGACGGACGTCTTCTGCCGCATGGGGCTCACCGAGCCGGGGAAGAACCCGATCTACGTGCACCCGACGTTTCTGTATGAAAGCCTGTGGAATCTCGTCGGCTTTCTCGCGCTGCACTTCTGGTTCAAAAATCACAAGCGCCGTTTTGACGGCGAGGTGATGCTGCTCTATGTGGCGTGGTACGGTCTCGGCCGCTTTCTGATCGAGGGCCTGCGCACCGACAGCCTCTATCTCGGCGGCACGGGCATCCGCGTCAGCCAGCTGCTCGCGGGCGTGAGCTGCCTTGCCGCGCTGGTGCTGCTCGCGGTGTATCTCCGACGCAAAAATCCGCCGCTCTACGTCGATCAGCGCGCGGCAAAGCTCGCCGCCGCGGCGGCGGAAACCGAACAAACGGAGGAAGAAGCTTGAAACGAATTCTTGCACTGACGCTCTGTCTGCTGATGCTGCTCCCGCTCGCCGCCTGCGTCAGAAGGCCGGCGGAGGAGCGCGTCGCGCTCACGCTCATCAATACGCTCCCGGACGATGAGTACGCTGTCGACGCGCTCGAGGCCTTTGACGAGGCCGTCTGGGAGGCCACGGACGAGACCGTGGCGATCGACATTACCTTAGACGCCGACGAGGCCGCCGCGCTCGAGGCGGTGCGCGCCGGCGAGACGGACATGGCCGTGCTCTCCTATGAGACGATGTGCGCCCTGCGCGAGGAGTGGAAGGCCTATTCCATGCCGTATCTCTTCCTCAACCGCACGGACTACTGGGAGGCCATGGACAGCGACGTGACGCACGCGCTCTATGATCTCACGGCGGAGGAGGGCTTCGTCGGCCTCACGTGGCTGGACGCCGGCTCCCGCTGCTTCTATACCGCGGAAAAGAAGATCACCGTGCCCGGGGATCTGCAGGGTCTGCGCATCGGCTCGGCCAAGCCGGAGCTCACGCGGGGGCTGATCGAGGCGATGGGCGCCGAGTGCGTCCCGATGGACTATGAGGCGATTCCCGCCGCCATCGCCGCGGGCGAAATTGACGGCGCGGAGGACAACGTCCTCGCCATGTTCGACCATGAGGGCGATCTCGGCTATCTCATTTATGACGACCACGTCCGCGCGCCGCGCGTGCTCGTCATCACCACCGCCGCGCTCGCGCTCCTGAGTGAAACCCAGCAGGCCGCCCTGCGCGACAAGGCATATGAGATGAGCGAATACTATAAGGCGTTCCGCGTCGGCTACGAGGACGAGGCGCGCGCCGAGGCGCAGGACGAGCACGGCGCCAAACTCGTGCGAAAGCTCGACCGCGCCGCCTTCCGCGCCGCCTGCGCCCCGATCTACGATGCGCTCAATCAGAGCGGCAGCCCCGCGGCGGAGGTCGCAGAGCAGCTGCTGGCGGCGCAGAAGTAACGCGTGCTGATTGATATGGCGTAGGGCGGTGGCTTGCCGCCGCCGAATCTGCCGATTGATGATGGCGGCCCCAAGGGACCGCTCTACAGCGTTTTTTATCAAAAGGGGAGAACCATCTATGCAATACCAGCTCGACAAGCAGTTTCGCGCCATTGCCCATTTCCATCTGCCGCTGCGCAAGTGGATGGCGGCCCCGTCGCAGGCGGTGCTGCGCGCCTGGCCCTGCCGCGCGGACGAGGACACCGAGGTGCAGCGCATGACGGTCGTCGGGCCGGACGGCAACCGGATTCCCACACTGATCATCCGCCCGCGGGGCGTCTCCGGCGTGCTGCCGTGCCTGTATGACATCCACGGCGGCGGCTTCATCTTCGCCGCCGCGCCCTATCACTATACGCTCGCGAAGGAATATGCCGCGCGCGTCGGCTGCGCGGTCGTCTTTCCGGACTACCGGCTCGCGCCGCAGCATCCCTATCCCGCCGCGGCGGAGGACTGCTTCGCGGTCTACCGCTGGCTGCTGCAGAACGCCCGTGTCCTGCAGATCGATCCCGAGCGCATCGCCATCGGGGGCGACAGCGCCGGCGGCGATCTCACCGCCGCCGTCACGCTCATGGCGCGCGATCGGGGTGAAAAGCTGCCCTGCTTCCAGATGCTCATCTACCCCGTCACGGACCGGCGCATGCAGACCGAGAGCACGAAGCGCTTTCCGGACACGCCCGTCTGGAGCGCGCGCGACTCGGTGAAAATGTGGGCCTATTATCTCCCGCAGCTCCCGGCGGAGCACGTGGAATACGCCTCACCCCTCGAGGCGCCGAGCGTCGCCGGTCTCCCGCCGGCCTATCTCGAGGTGGCGGAGTTCGACTCCCTGCGCGACGAGGGCCTCGCCTACGGCCGCAGGCTCGAGGAGGCGGGCATCGAGGTGCAATACCACGAGACGCACGGCACGCCCCACGGCTTTGAATTCATCACGAACGCGCCGATCACAAGAGCGGCGGTGGCGCACAGGGTCGAAGTGCTCAAGAAGGTGCTGAAATAATTAGGAATGAGGAATTAGGAGTTATCCATATTTGTCATTCCTGACTGTGAAAAAAACCGCACTGCATGCTGCAGTGCGGTTTTTTCGTCGTGTCAAAAAGTCTCACAGAGTTCGCGCCTCGGAAGGCGCGAAGAAGATCTAATTGTTTTTTCGGCGACATGCGCGGCGGAAAAACTCCCTAAGGCGAAGCGTCACGCGAGCCCTCGCGCCGACCAACCGAAGGGCGATAAGCGCGAGTATCCCTTTCAGAATGTCGAAAAACAAGTTTTTCGACATTCTGAAAGAAACCGCACTGCATGCTGCAGTGCGGTTTTCTGTTTCCCCCCTTGGACGCGGGATTATTCCGCACTCTCTTCCTTGGGGTGGATGAGCTCTTCCATCGGAACGGAAAAGATCTGGGCAATGGCGTACAGCTCCCGATCGCTCGCGATCCGGACCTGGCCCTCCAGCTTGGAGAGACTGCTGGGGTTGATATCCACCCCGCGCAGCTGCATCTGCTGGACCAGCTCAAACTGCCGCATTCCCCTGGCCTTGCGAAGCCGCTCAATGTTGGCTCCGCTGATGTTCTTGGTGCCGTACGGCTGGACTCTCGGTTTCATAGACCATCAAACTCCTTAAAAAACCTTAACTGCCGTTTCCAGAATTATAAATGCCTTTTTCTGTTTCATAGCGCCGAATAAGAATATAATCTCTGGTTTAAGAAACTTTTTTGCCACGTGTCCAAAAATGACACAGAAAAAACAACATGCAGTTGACTATTTTTGGAAAACATAGAAAAAAGCCGCTGAAATCAAGACTTCAGCGGCAACGATGTTCTCTGGTCGAAATGGGAATTATTTTCAGTGAATGACAACCTTTTCCAGAAGCGCGGCGCTCTCGGTCAGGTGCATGCGCAACGCCTCGCGCTCGTCCGGCGTGAGCCGTTCGTCCATGCGCTCATTGAGCTTATCGCCGCAGCGCGTGATCAGCTCCTGCACGAGCGCGCGGCCCTCGGGCGTGAGCGAGACGTAGACCTTCGTGCGGTTCTGGGGCGATACCTTGCGCTGCACCAGCCCGTCGTCGGCCAGCGGGGCGACGGCGCGCGTGGCCTGCTCCTTGCTCGCGCCGATGTGCTCGCAGATCTGCGTCATCGACAGCGACGGGCGGACGAAGAGCGTGATGAGAATGTAAAACTGCGTCTTGGTGAAGCGCTCCCGTTCGCCGGTGAAAATCAGCCGCAGCAGCCGGTGCATCAGCGGCAGCGAGCGCAGCATGGTCAGCCGCGGTTCTACGCTTTCCTTCGATTCCATGACAGGCCTCCTGTGATCCGTTCAGGTTTCCTTAAGATTGATTATACTCCGCCAAAATCGAAAGTCAATCACACTTTCCAACAATATTTGATTCCGATCAAAAGTTGACAATAGTCAATTCTTGCGCTAAAATGAAAAAGAATCGAAACGGAAAGGAGTCAAACGTATGCTGCATGGAGAAATCACCACTTTGGATCTGGTCATCGTCGGTCTCTATCTGGTCGCGATGATTGGCATCGGCGTCTGGTTCGTGCGCCGCATCCAGAACACTGAGGACTATTACGTGGCCGACCATTCCTTCGGCCCGCTCGTGCTCATGGCCACCGTCTGCGCCACGATCATCGGCGGCAGCGGTCTGATGGGCCGGGCGGGGAAGGCCTATTCCGGCGGCTTCATGGCGATCATGACGGCGCTGCCGTATCTGCTGGGCATGTTCATCTTCTCCGGCATCTCGGGCAGGATCTCCGACGTCGGCTTCCGCCATAAGATCACGTCGATTCCGGAGCTGTTCGACCGCCGCTTCGGAAAGCCCGCGAAGCTCATTCTGGCGGCTCTGATTGCCTTTACCATGATGGGCACCGTCGCCTCGCAGGTGCGCGCGGCGGGCACGATCATCAATCTGCTCGGCGGGGAAGTGGGGCTCACGTATGAGCTCGGTGCGCTCATCGCCTGCATCGTCTTCATGCTCTATACGGCCACGAGCGGCCTCTTCGGCGTCGTCTATACGGACGTGTTCCAGTTTTATATGCTGCTGCTGTTCGTCTATATCCTCATTCCGGTCTCGTCGCTCCGCAGCGTCGGCGGATGGGCGAGCTTCAAGGCGAATCTCGATCCCGCGCTTGTCAAGCCCTATCTCAACGGCAGCATCCTCGGCGATATCGTCACGTATCTCGTCTTCACCATGGCCGGCGCGGAGATGTGGCAGCGCGCCTTCGCCGCGAAGGACCGCGGCAGCGCCAAAAAGGGCATGTTCCTCGGCACCGCGGTCTACGGCCTCACGATCATCCTCGTCTTCTTCATGGGCATCATCGGCCATCAGGTGCTCGGCGAGGGCATCACGAACACCGATTCCGTCGTCCCCTCGCTCGCGATCAGGGTCCTCCCGATGGGCCTCACCGGTCTCGCGCTCGCGGGTCTGCTGTCTGTTATTATGTCAACCGCAGACAGCTATCTCCTCGTCTCGGTCCAGACCTGTGTGCACGACATCGGCAAGACCATCAACCCCAACATGACGGAAAAGCGGGAGATTCTCTATTCCCGCCTGTTCTCGATCATCCTGCCGCTCGGCGCGCTCGTCATCGCGCTCTATATCCAGAACGCCTATGACATTCTCATGTTCTCCTGGAGCTTCTATGCCGCTGCCTGCGGCCTGCCGTGCTTCGCCGCGCTCTACTGGCGCAAGGCGACGTCGGCCGGCATCATCGCGGGCATGATCGCGGGCTTTGCCGTCTGCGTCGGCTGGAAGCTCGCGGGCCTGCCGTTCGGCCTCGGCGCGGCCGTGCCCGGCGCGATCGCCTGCGCGATTGCGCTCGTGTGCGTCAGCCTCGCCACATATAAAAAACACCCATCCGTCTATCTGGATGCGGCGTAAATCTTCCTCTCTATTGGGTGTCCCGGAGCGCTGCTCCGGGGCATTTTTTTAATTCTGAAAACAAACGACAAAATTTTTGTTGCAAATTGGTTTCAAAATGGTATAATATAGCTGTTACTATACCCAAAAAGGGTGAAAAAACAAACCATTCTGAAAAGGAGAAACGCATGCAGAAACGATGGATCGGATGGATCCTGACACTGTGCATGGTCTTCGCGCTCCTGCCGTTCGGCGCACAGGCGTCCGAGAGCAACGAGCTGACGATCTATACATACCTGCGCAGAGAGTTGGGATGCAGCGAAGCGGTTGCCTGCGGCATCCTTGCCAACATCAAAGCGGAATCGGACTTCAACCCCGGCGCATACAATCCCGACGGCGGATACTACGGTCTCTGCCAGTGGGGGGGAGAGCGCAAGGAACGCCTGTATGATTACTGCGGCGGTATTGGTCTCAGCGCCGACTCCCTTGAGGGCCAGCTCGCCTACATCCAGCTTGAGCTGAAGACCAACGAGTCCAATGTCTGGGCCATGCTGAAAGAAATCGAGAACACGGAGGACGGCGCGTACGACGCGGCGTGGAAGTGGGCGCAGTACTATGAACGCTGCGCGTCCAGCCGCTATTATTCGCGCGCCTACTCCGCCAAGACGACCTTCTGGCCGAAGTACCACGGCGCGCCTGTGCCGACGCCGTCGCCCACGCCGACCCCGACGCCGACCCCGAAGCCGACGGCGACTCCCGTGCCCACCGTGGGCGGCTTCGGTGATGTGAAGGCCACGGACTTTTATGCCGACGCGGTCGTCTGGGCCGTCAACCGCGGCATCACCACCGGCAAGACCGCCGGGAGCTTCGCCCCGAAGGAGAGCTGCACCCGCGCCCAGATGGTCACGTTCCTCTGGCGCGCGATGGGAGAGCCCGCGCCGAAGGGGACGAATCACTTCACCGACGTGAAGTCGAACGCCTATTATCTGAACGCCGTCATCTGGGCGGCGGAGGTCGGCGTGACCGACGGCACCGCGGAGGGCAAGTTCTCGCCGAACGACACCGTCACGCGCGGCCAGACCGTCACGTTCCTCTATCGCCTCGCGGGCGAGCCGGAGGTCGGTGCGGACAATCCGTTCACGGACATTGCCGCCGGCAAGTTTTATACCAAGGGCGTCCTCTGGGCCGTGCAGCACGGCGTGACCAACGGCGCGACAGCCACGCTCTTCAAGCCCAACGACCCCTGCACCCGCGGCCAGATCGTCACGTTCCTGTACCGTGATATGAAGTAAAAAATGACCCGGCGGACCCATCGTCCGTCGGGTATTTTGTTCGCTGTAGGGGCGGATACACAGTGTCGCCCCCACGGTTCTCATTATGCTTCGGTAAGACCCTTTTCTTCTCTCCACTTCGCATACGCGTCGAGCTCCGGGCCGCAGAGCATGAAGGCGGCCGTAATCACGGCCACGTCGTCCACCATGCCGATGACGGGCTTGCTGTCCGGAATCAGGTCCTTGCCGCTGAGCAGATACAGCAGCGCGCACAGCATTGTGGCGATCACCTTGGGGGAGACCACCGTGTAGTCCTTGGAGATGTAGCTGCGGATCATGTTGAGCATGAGCGGGAATTTCGCGAGCGCGGTGCCGACGCCGGGCACGTCCTTGACCGCCTCTTCCGCCTTCTTGAGGATTTCCTCGACCTTGGAGCCGTCCTTCAGCAGCTCCTCCGCCTTCTCCTGAAAGCCGCTGAGGGCTTCCTTCGCTTTGTCCATGTTGATGGGGTTGGCCATGATTGTTTCCTCCTTATTATGGATTTACCGGTTTCATTGTAAAAGAATTTTCCCGGCAGTTGGTGAACAAAATGTAAAACGAATGATGAAAAAAGCCTCGCAGAGTTCGCGCGAAAGCGCGAATTCTTCAAATCCGTTTTTCCGGCGACATGCGCGGCGGAAAAACTCCCTGAGGCGAAGCGTTACGCGAGCCCTCGCGCCGACCAAGCGGGGCCTAAGCCCCGCGCGATGGAGCGCGAGTATATAAAAAAAGAGCCTGCATTGCAGGCTCTTTTTTTTACGGATTGGCCGTTGCCGTAGGCTCTGCGCTCGGCTCCTCGGTGGGAGCGGGCGTCGGGGTGGCCGTGGGCTTCGGGGTGGGAGTCGGCGTCGGAGTCGGTTCCGGCGTGGGCTCTACCAGATCGAAGGTGGGCAGCGAGATGCTTGCCAGATCGCTGAGCTTTCCGAGCACGCCGTTTTCGACGGAATCGTTCCACAGCTCCACGACGCCCTTGAAGTCATAGTGGTCGTTGAGCGTGTCCCAGACGCGCTCCGGGCTGCCGCCGGACAGGAGGCCGACGCCCAGCACGATTTCGCCCAGGATCAGGATGCACAGGGCCAGAATCAGAATGATCTTCCATGTTTTTCTCATTCCGCGCGCACCTCCTTACGACTGAAACGAACCCCGCCGCGGCGGATCAGACGGACCCAGCCGAAGCAGACCTGCGTCATAAACCAGATGCCGAACCAGAGCAGGACCATGGCGATCGCGAAGACCGACGCGCCT
Source organism: Oscillospiraceae bacterium (assembly GCA_045544935.1). GTDB lineage: Bacteria > Bacillota > Clostridia > Oscillospirales > Oscillospiraceae > CAG-103. Next base: position 11,332 of record JAZPZZ010000182.1, read on the forward strand.
GCGCCGAGCAGCAGCAGCATGTCCGCCACGACGTTGAAGCCGACGAAGGCGGATGCGATCACGCCGACGGAGAAGGCGACGGCGGCGACGCCGATGGCCAGGAACACCAGACCCAGCGCGAACAGCACCAGGAACACCGGCAGACCGGGCACCAGACCGGGAATCAGGAAGTACAAAAATGCCTTCCAGCCGACTTTCTTATATTCCTTTTCGGGCTCTTCGGCAGCATCGTCGGCAGCGGGCGCTTCCGCGCCTGCGCCGAAGAGCTCCTCCACGAGCTCGTTTTCCGCCGCGGGCTCCTGCGCGGGAGTCTCCGCCTCGGCGGGAAATTCGCCGAAGGCCTCCTCCGCCTCGGCGGTCACGGCCTTGACGAGCGCTTCGTCCATCATGGGGGCCTCCTCGGGCTCCTCGATGAACTCGGCGGCCTCTTCGACGACCGCTTCGGCCTCTTCAACGACCGCTTCCGGCGCGCGCTCTTCCGACACGAAGCCGAGGTTCTCGGCGAACACGTCCTCCAGACGCTCCGGCACGGCGGCGTCCTCCTCGGGCAGGGAGATTGCCGGCGCCTCGATGAAACCGGGCGCTTCGACCTCTTCCTCTTCAAATGCCAGCTCGGGCATGCTGCTCTCCTCGGGTGCGGCGGCGTTGGCCTCCGCCTCGGAAAGCATCTCGGTCACGGGAGCCTCCGGCGCGGCCGCGGCCTCGGCCTTCGGGCTCTCTCCGGCGCGCTTCTTGTCCGCGTAGCGGATGAGCGCGACGGCGACCTTCGTGGGACTGCCGATCTGCTCGATCAGCTTCCCTTCATCTTCTGCGGCGTCGAACATCTGCTCCATCTGCGCGAGCAGCTTGGTGCGGGTCTCCTCATCCGTGATGAGCCCCAGCAGATTTTCGACCTCCGCCATGTAAGTCTGACGATTGATAGGTGTCACCTCCAATGAAGTGCATGATACAGGTACATGCGTTATTATATGGCACGAACCGGTTCGGGTCAAGAGCAAAAGTGAAAAAATGTGTCGAAAAAATGAAAATTTGTTTCTTTTTCCGACCGGCACGTTCGGAGTGCTTGACATTGCCGTGCGGATTGCTTAAAATAAACCAGTTATCGCAAATTACATCCTCAAAGGAGATTCCGATTATGGCAAAAGAGAAAAAGGTGGAGCAGATCACCGATATGGAGGTGGACTTCGCCCAGTGGTTCACCGACGTGTGCACCAAGGCCGAGCTCGTCGATTATTCCGGCGTGAAGGGCCTGTTCATCATGCGCCCCTACGGCTATGCGATCTGGGAGAACATCCAGAAGATTCTCGACGGCAAGTTCAAGGAAACCGGGCATGAGAACGTCTCCATGCCGATGCTGATCCCCGAGAGCCTGCTGCAGAAGGAGAAGGACCACGTCGAGGGCTTCGCGCCGGAGTGCGCGTGGGTCACCATGGGCGGCAGCGAGGAGCTGCCGGAGAAGCTCTGCGTGCGCCCCACGAGCGAAACGCTCTTCTGCGAGCACTGGAGCCATATCGTGCACAGCTGGCGCGATCTGCCGTGCCTGTATAATCAGTGGTGCAGCGTCATGCGCTGGGAGAAGACGACCCGCCCCTTCCTGCGCGGCCGCGAGTTCCTCTGGCAGGAGGGCCACACCCTCCACGCCACTGAGGAGGAAGCCAGAAAAGAGACCCTGCAGATGCTGGAGATCTATGCCGAGACGCTCGAAAAGGACCTCGCCATGCCCGTCATCCGCGGCAACAAGACCGAGAAGGAAAAGTTCGCCGGCGCCGTGAACACCTACACCGTCGAGTGCATGATGCACGACCACAAGGCCCTCCAGAGCGGCACCAGCCACTACTTCGGCGACGGCTTTGCCAAGGCGTTCGACATCGCCTATACCGATAAGGAAAACAAGCTCGTCGCCCCGCATGAGACGAGCTGGGGCATGTCCACGCGCGTGATCGGCGGCCTCATCATGACCCACGGCGACAATAACGGCCTCGTCCTGCCGCCGCACATCGCGCCCATTCAGGTCATCGTCCTGCCCATCGCCGCGCACAAGCCCGGCGTCACCGAGAAGGCGGAGGAGATCGTCGCCAAGCTCAAGGCGCTCGGCCTTCGCGTCAAGGGCGATTTCAGTGATAACAGCCCCGGCTGGAAGTTTGCCAACTGGGAGATGAAGGGCGTGCCGCTGCGCATTGAGATCGGCCCGCGCGACATGGAGCAGAACCAGTGCGTCGCCGCCCGCCGCGACAACGGCGAGAAGGTCACCGTCTCGCTCGATCAGCTCGAAACCGAGATCCCCGCGCTGCTCGAGGCGGTCCAGCAGGGCCTCTTCGACAAGGCGAAGGCCAATCTCGACAGCCATATCTTCACCGCGCAGTCCCTCGAGGAGGCCAAGGCCCTGCAGGAGGAGCACGGCGGCTTCATCAAGACCATGTGGTGCGGCGACCTCCAGTGCGAGCTCGATATGAAGGAGAAGGCCGGCATGTCCAGCCGCTGCATCCCCTTCGAGCAGGAGAACCTCGGAGAAACCTGCGCCTGCTGCGGAAAGCCCGCCAAGCACATGATCTACTGGGGCGTCGCCTACTGATTCAAAACGGATGCAGGCATCCGTTTTGAGGGGATGCACTGCAATACCCCCGCTCGTTCGCAAATGCGATTTGCGATAGGAGCGGGGGTATTTCCGTGAGCGGTATTTTTCAGCCCGAAACAAGTTCCGGGCGAAAAATGATGGATTTCTTCACGGCGTGCGCGCCGCGAACTCTTAAAAGAACGCCCTGCAACACGCAGGGCGTTCTTTTATTTGACTTGTTTTATTCGACCTCGAACATATCCTTGCCCACGCCGCAGAGCTCGCAGACAAAATCTTCGGGGAGATCTTCCCACTTCGTGCCGGCCTCGTCCTCGTCATAGACCCAGCCGCAGACGGTGCATACGTACTTCATATGTCGTTCCTCCATAGAAATTCTCGACCGCGCTGCGGTCTGTTCTGAACATACCACACTTGAGAGGCGTTTGCAAGCAGGAATTTCCGCGCCTTTTCAAATGCGCGCGGCTGTGGTATACTGAACTCTAAATAACCACACTTTGAGGGATTTCATGCAGAACACCGCAGAAAAGAAAGAACGCGCCGCGCTGGCAGGACTGGCCGCGGCGAACATGGACGAGCGCGAGCGCTCCACGGAGATCTCCATGGCGGAGCTCGCCGCGCTCGTTGAGACGGCGGGGGGCGAGGCCGTCGTGTCCGTGCTGCAGAATAAGCAGTCGCCCGACCCGCGCACCTTCCTCGGCGAGGGCAAGGTGGCGGAATTAAAGGAATGCATCGAGGCGAACGAGTGCGATCTCGCCGTGTTTGACAACGAGCTCTCGCCCTCGCAGATGCGCGTGCTCTCGGAGGAGCTCGGCGTGCGCGTGCTCGATCGCTCCGGCCTCATTCTCGATATCTTCGCCCAGCGCGCCCAGACGAAGGAGGGCCAGCTGCAGGTGGAGCTCGCGCAGTACCAGTATCTGCTGCCGCGCCTGACGGGCATGTGGACGCACCTCGTGCGCCAGACCGCCTCCGGCGGCTCAAGCCCGATCGGCACGCGCGGCCCCGGCGAGACCCAGCTGGAGACCGACCGCCGTCACATCCGCCGCAAGATCCAGAAGCTCGAGGAGGAGCTTTCGGAAGTGCGCCGCGTGCGCGGCACCCAGCGCCGCCGGCGCGAGAAGAATGCGATGCCGATGGTCTGTCTCGTCGGCTATACCAACGCG
>JAZPZZ010000183.1:0-35058 GCA_045544935.1 Oscillospiraceae bacterium
GTGGGAACACGGGCGTCATCGTCATGGCGGCGGCGAACCGTGCCGATATCCTCGGTAACGCTCTGCTGCGTCCCGGCCGCCTCGACCGGCGCGTGTATATGGGTCTGCCCGACGTCAAGGGCCGCGAGGAGATCCTCAAGGTCCACGCCCGCGGCAAGTCCCTCGGCGACGACGTCGATCTCAAGAGCATTGCCCGCGGCACGGCCGGCTTCGCCGGCGCGGATCTGGAGAACCTCCTCAACGAGGCTGCCATCCTCGCCGTGCGCGGCAACCGCCGCTTCATCACCCAGCCGGATATCGACGAGGCCATCCTCAAGGTCGTCATGGGCCCCGAGAAGAAGAGCCGCGTCGTCTCCGAGCGCGCCAAGCGTCTCACGGCCTATCACGAGTCCGGCCACGCCATCGCCGCGCACTATCTGCCGAACGCCGATCCCGTGCACTATATCACCATCATCCCGCGCGGTCAGGCCGGCGGCTTCACGTGGTTCCGCAAGAAGGAGGACGCCGAGGACTTCACGTCCCGCGGCGAGATGTTCGATCAGATCGTCCTCTCCCTCGGCGGCCGCGTCGCCGAAAAGCTCTTCCTCGACGATATCTCCACCGGCGCGTCCGGCGATATCCAGCAGGCCACGAGCGTCGCGCGCGATATGGTCATGAAGTACGGCATGAGCGAAAAGCTCGGCCCCATCAGCTTTGATGATTCCAGCCACAGCCTCTTCATCGGCCGTGACTTCGGCACCACCAAAAGCTATTCCGAGGAGACCGCTGCCACGATCGACGCCGAGGTCAAGCGCATCTTCGACGAGGCGTACGACCGCTGTGAGTCCATCCTCAAGGAGCACGCGGAGCTGCTCGAAAAGATCGCCGAGTACCTGCTCATCCATGAGACGCTCGACGGCCCCGACTTCGCCTACTTCTGCGAGCACGGCGAGGCCCCGGTGCACCCGGACCCGGCCATCGAGCCGCCCGCCAAGGTCATCCGCCGCTATGACGAGCCTGTGCAAGCGCCCATCGCGCCCGCCGCGGAGGAGCCCAAGGCGGAAGAAGAAATCCCGAACCCGACCGACCGCTTTACGCCGGAGGGATAAAACGAAATGAGGAATCTGGAATGAGGAACGATCCGTCGAAGGGAGCGTCTAATTCCCGATTCCTCTTTTTTATCTGGAAAGGAGTATGCCATGACGACTTTCTTCATCATCCTCGCCGTCCTCATCGTCCTGTTCTTCGCCGGCGCCTACGGGACCTATCGCTTCGTTTTCTATTCCCCGAACGCCACGCAGAACAACGACCATACCATTCCGGTCTCCACCGGCATGGAGCAGCAGACGGAGCACATCCACCGCATGATCGACCAGCTTGCCGCCGTGCCGTATGAGGAGGTCAAGATCACCTCGCACGACGGGCTGCGTCTGCGAGGCCGGTATTATTATCAGTGCGACGGCGCCCCGCTCGCCATCTGCTTTCACGGCTACCGCGGCACGCCCACGCGCGACTTCTCCGGCGGCAGCCGCGTGCTGGCCAAGCTCGGCTATAACCTCCTGCTCGTCGAGGAGCGCGCCCACTGCGGCAGCGAGGGACATACGATCTCCTTCGGCGTCAACGAGCGCAAGGACTGCCTCGCGTGGGTGTTCCATTTCCACTATCGCTTTCCCGAGACGGAGATGCTCCTTGTCGGCGTCTCCATGGGCGCCGCCACGGTGCTCATGGCGTCCGCGCTCCCGCTGCCGGACTGCGTCAGGGGCATCATCGCCGACTGCCCGTTCACGGAGCCGCTGGAGATCATCAAGAAGACGGGGAAGGACATGCACATCCCGCCCTTCGTCACCGCCGTCATGGCGCCGGTCGCGGCGCGCCTGTTCGGCCGGTTCAATCTCCGCGGCGCAAGCGCCCTGCAGGCCGTGAAGGAGGCCAAGGTGCCGATCCTGCTCATCCACGGCGAGGACGATACCTTCGTCCCCTGCACGATGAGCTTTCAACTGCACGCCGCCGCGCCGGAGCTGAGCGAGCTGCACACCTTCCCGGGCGCAAACCACGGCGTCAGCTATGTGCAGGACCCCGCGCGGTACGCGCTGCTCACGGAGCAGTTCTCCCGCCGCGTGCTCGGCGAGGGAAAGGCGCTGCTGCGGCTTTAATCATTCCAAACAGGAGGAACACTGATGGAAAATTTGTTTGACTATCTCAAATGGATGGGCGATTTCCCCATCGAGGCCACCGGCCTTCTGGAGGCGGACGCGATGGTCTTCGCCGTCCTGTCCTATATCGACATGGACCCGGTCTTCGCCGCGATCGACGATGAGATCACGCTCCGCGACTGCCTCAAAATGATCGAGCGCGATCAGGTGAAGGTCATGCTCTCCGCCAAGGGCGAGGACTATACCGGCTTTCTCCGCCTCGCCGCCGAGAGCCGCCGCTTCGGAGAGCTGCGCATGAGCGATTATGTGGACGTCTTTCTCTCCGACCCGCCGGTGCAGTTCTGCGCCGTCACGTTCCACGATGCGCACGACCGCAGCTTCCTCGTCTTCCGCGGCACGGACACCTCGCTCGCCGGCTGGCGCGAGGACTTCATGATCTCCTTCACGCGCACCCGCGCGCAGACGCAGGCGCTCGCCTATGCCAACGCCCACGTCGACCCCGCGCGCAAGTGCTATCTGATCGGCCACTCCAAAGGCGGCAACGAGGCGCTCTTCGCCGCGGCGAACCTGCGCGACTCGAAGTGGGACGCCGTGCAGCACGTCTATATCCTCGACGGCCCCGGCCTCTGCCCGGACGTGCTCGACTTAAGCGGCATGGCGCGCGTCAATGAGAAGGCCACGCACATTGTCCCCACGTTCTCCATCGTCGGCAAGCTTTTTGCCGCCGACCTCACCGATACGCGCATTGTCCAGTCCTCGGCCAACGGCTTCGGCCAGCACAACGTCATCACCTGGGGCATCGACCACGGCAAGCCCGCCTATGCCGAGGAGAACGACCCCACCAGCCTCTGGGTCAACAGCACCGTGGACGGCTGGCTCTCGGACATTTCGCAGGAGGACCGCGTCGTGCTCGTGAACGATCTCTTCGACGCGCTCGCCGCCGGCGGCGCGGAGCACCTCGACGAGTTCGATGAGGGCGGCCTCGCCGGCGTGGAAAAAATCGTGCGCCGCATGCGTGATTCCAGCGAGACAACGCATAAGCTCATCAAGGAACTTCCCCGCCAGGCCTTCAAGCAGTCCATCCAGAACCTCCGCGAAAAGCTCAAGGGCGAAGAAAAGGAGCCGGAGCAGACTCCGGCCCCCGCAGAGGCATAAAAAAGAAGCCATGCATTGCATGGCTTTTTTTATGCTTCGATTTTCAGGAGCTCTTTTTTTCGTTCAATCCCGCCGGCATAGCCGGTCAAACTTCCGCCCGCACCGACGACGCGGTGGCAGGGAATCAGAATCGAGATCGGATTGCGGCCCACGGCGCCTCCTACGGCCCGGGCATGGCTGCCGAGTTTTTGAGCCAGCGCTCCATAGGTCACGGTCTCGCCGCGCGGAATCTCCGCCAGCGCCGCCCAGACCTTCTGCTGAAATGCCGTGCCCCGCGGCTGAAGCTTCGGCGTGCGCGCAGGTGTGTTTCCGGCGAAATAATCATCGAGCCATTCCTTCGCCTCCCGCAGCACCGGACAGTCGCCCTCCTCGGCGTTTTGCAGACCCGCGCCGAAGTGCGCCTGCCCCGAAAACCAGAGCCCGATCAGCGCGTCCCCGTCGGCGGCGAGCACGATCTCCCCGAGCGGAGAAGCATATCGAGAAATCAGGTCCACCGCAATCCCTCCTTTTCCCGATTATAATTCCGGAGCTTCAAAAATGCAACATAGGGGAGGGGCTTGCCCCTCCCGCCTTCTGTTTACAGGCTTCTCGCGTACTCCCGAATCTCCTCCAGCGTCTTGGCCGGCACCGCGCCGCCGTGCGCCGTGAAGCACTTCGTCTCCAGCTCCAGATAGCCCGCGAAGTCGCCCTCCAGCGAAAACAGCGCCCCGTCATACACGTCCGCGTCGCCGGAGGCCAGCAGCATCACCGCGCGCTTGAGCGGCTCCGGCTTTTCCGGAAAGAGCGCGGCGTAAAACCGGTCGATCACGCACTTGAGCTGTCCCGAAATGTTGTGATAGTAGATCGGCGAGGCGAGCACAAGCGTCTCCGCCTGCCGCAGCAGGGGATAGATCTCCTGCATGCTGTCCTTCTGCACGCAGCGGCCGTTTCCCTTCGTGTGGCAGTATTCGCAGGCGATGCAGCCGCGTACGTCCATCCGGTAGACGTCAAACTGCCGCACCTCGCGTCCGGCCGCCTCGGCGCCTTCGCGCAGCGCGCCGATCATCTGCGCCGTGAGCCCGTTCGGCCGCGGGCTGCCGTTTAAGATGAGAATCATTGCTTCGCCTCCAGTGTGATCGTGACGTCTTTCTCCGAGAGCAGCGCCGTCATCTCCGCCTGCGTCAGCTCGACATGGCCGAGCCGCGTGTAGGCCCACCGGTTCGTGCCGTAGAACACGACGAGCTGATTGCCGCCATACAGCACCAGATCGCCCGGCGCGGTCGCGGTCTGCCGGTCGTCTCTCGGCAGAAAAGCGCCGATCGGGCCGACCTGCTCAAACCCGCCGTACCGGCTCATTTCGATCGTCAGCGGCGCGAGCGCGTGCAGCGCCTGTACCGATTCGTTTTCCTCCCAGGTCACCGGCACCTCGGTGCCGTCGATGCGCAGTATCATTTCCTTCTCCTCCGTCGGTGGTGTGGATTCCGTCGGCTCCGCCGCCTCCTGCCGAGCGCAGGCCGCGAGCAGCAGAAGCGCGGAGAGCAGCAGCGCGATGCGCTTCATGGTTTTAGAAGGTGTTCGCGCGCAGCCATTCGTAGGCGGCGTAAACCGTGTCCGTCACGTCCTCGCCGTCCGCGGTGACGAGCGTCTCGCGCGGCAAATCGTCCGCGAAGTTCAGGTGCGCCTCCTCGGCGATGGCGTTGAGCAGATAGTTGTTGTCGCAGGAAAAGCCCGGGTCCGGCTGCAGCTGGCAGACGCTCCAGGCCTCCATGATCGCCGAAACCGGCACGCCGTAGAGCTTCATCCCCTCGTACTTTTTCAGATCGCCTGCAGGACCCGCCGCGCGGTAGGCGGCGTTCACGTCCTCGGCCAGCCAGCGCTTCTCCGTGTCGCTGATCGGTTCGAGCTCGGCATAGGTGCGCAGATTGTCCTCCACCTGCTCGAGCGTGCTCATGCCGCTCAGACAGCAGATCAGCCCGTCCATCGAGCCGGCAAAGCGGATTGCCCACGAGGCCACGGAGCGCTCGGCGTCCTTTCCCTTGAGCATCCGTTCCACCGTCTCCGGCACCATCGCGAGACCGCCGCCCTTCACGGGCTCCATGATGATGACATGCTTGCCGTGCCGGCGGATCACGTCGTAGCACGGTCCCGCCTGCACGAGCGCGGAGTTCCAGTCCACGTAGTTGGCCGCGATCTGCACGAACTCAAACTCCGGGTGCTCGGTCAAAATCCGGTCGAGCAGCTTGGCCGAGGAGTGGAAGGAAAAGCCCAGATGGCGAATCTTTCCCTCCGCCTTCCAGCGCAGCGCGTGCTCGATCAGGTGCTCCGACTGAATCACGCCGCCGTTGCCGTCAAAGCCGTCGTAATACCGCGTCTGGAAGTTGTGCAGCAGATAGTAGTCAATATAGTCCACGCCGAGGCGGTCGAGCTGTTCCTGGAAGTAGGCCTCGATCTTGTCCTCGTCGCCCGCCTTCAGCAGGAAGGTCGGGAACTTCGTCGCGATGCGGATCGCCTCGCGGGGATGCCGCTCCACGACCGCCTTGCGCACGGCCTCCTCGCTCTTTCCGTTGTGGTAGACGTAGGAGGTGTCAAAGTAGTTGTACCCGCCCGCGAGATAGGCGTCCACCATCTTGTTCAGATGGTCATAGTCAAAGTCCGTCGCGTCCCCGTTTTTCACGGGCAGACGCATCATGCCGAATCCGAGTTCTGCTTTCAGTGCCATCGTTTTTTCTCCTTCCTTATTTCAGATATTCCGCGTAGAACGCCGCGAGCTTGCCGAAGGGGATGAAGTCCTCGCCGCCGCCGTCGTAGAGGTCCGTGTGCGTCGCGCCGGGGATGATGAGCAGCTCCTTGTTGTCCGTGTACTTGCTGTCCTTTACCATGTTCGCGTAGGCGTCACGGCCGAAGTAGACCGAGTGCGCCTTCTCGCCGTGCAGAATCAGCACCGCGCTTCGGATCTCATTGCTGTACTGCAAAATGGGCTGGTTGAGGAACGACTCGCAGCCGATCACGTTCCAGCCGCCGTTGGAGTTGAGCGACCGCGCGTGGTAGCCGCGCTTGGTCTTGTAGTAGTCGTAGTAGTCCTTTACGAAGAACGGCGCGTCCTCCGGCAGAGGATCGACCACGCCGCCGCCGAGCTGGTATTCGCCGTTTTTCAGGTCCTCCAGCCGCTGTGTGCACATGGCTTTGCGCTTTTCATAGCGCGCTTCCTCGCTGTCCTCGGAGTCAAAGTAGCCCTTGGCGTTCACCCGCGTCATGTCATACATCGTGGAGACGACCGTCGCCTTGATTCTCGTGTCGAGCGCCGCGGTGTTCAGCGCCATGCCGCCCCAGCCGCAGATGCCGAGGATGCCGATGCGGTTTTCATCGACGCGCTCATGCAGCGAGAGGAAGTCCACCGCCGCCATGAAGTCCTCGGTGTTGATGTCGGGGGAGGCCATATAGCGCACAGTGCCGCCGCTCTCGCCCGTGAAGGAGGGGTCGAAGGCGAGCGTCAGATAGCCGCGCGCCGCGAGCGTCTGCGCGTAGAGCCCGGAGCACTGCTCCTTCACCGCGCCGAAGGGGCCGCAGACCGCGATCGCGGGCAGCTTGCCGTCGGCAAACTTCGGCGTGTAGAGGTCTCCCGCGAGCGTGATGCCGTAGCGATTGACAAAGGTCACCTTGCAGTGATCCACCAGTTCGTTTTTCGGGAAGGTTTTGTCCCATTCCTGCGTGAGTGTCAGCTGTTCGATCAACATGTTCCGTTCTCCTTTTCAAAGTTGGTTCTGGGTCCGGCGGATCAGCCGGTCCAGCCGGTCGAGCTGTTTCTGCTTTTCGTGCAGCGCCTCGAGCTGCTCGCTGCGGCAGAGGCGAAGACAGCGCAGCAGCTCCTCCGCCGCGCCGGCGCGGCAGAGCGCTTCCGCCCGCGCGATTTCGGCGTCGCTGCAGCCCGCGTCCTGCATGCAGGCGCCGATGCGGTTCCAGTCGTCCATCGCAAACTCCTTTCCGGTTTTCTGATCTCAGTATAACCCCTTGCGAAACTGGACGCTAATGGTTATAATGAATATCATGATATTCAATTTGTTCATATCACGGAGGGATGAACATGGAGATTCGCACCCTGCGCTATTTTCTTGCCGTCGCGCGCGAGGAGAATATGACCCGCGCCGCTGAAATTCTGCACGTCACGCAGCCGACGCTCTCCAAAGCGCTCAAAAGCCTCGAGGATGAGCTCGGCAAGAAGCTCTTCCTGCGCCACAGCTTCCGCATCGAGCTCACGGAGGAGGGGGCGCTTTTGCGCGACCGCGCGGAGGACCTCGTCTCCATGGCGGATAAGATCGAGAAGGAGTTTCTCTCGCTCGATGATCTCGCGGGAGGCGAGCTCTATTTCGGCCTCGCCGAATCGTATCAGATTCGCCGTCTCGCCCGAGGCCTGCGCGCGCTCAAGGATCTCTGCCCCGGCCTGCACTATCACATCACCAGCGGCGATACCGAGCAGGTCACGGAGAAGCTCGACCGCGGCCTTCTGGACTTCGCCGTCATCTGTGAGACGCCGGACGCGCGCAAATATGAGGCCATCCCGTTTCCGGAGGGCGATCGCTTCGGCCTCCTCCTGCCGGAGGACGCCCCGCTCGCGCAGAAGGCGTCGATCCGCGCGGCCGATCTCGCGGGGCTGCCGCTCTTCGCCTCCGAGCAGAGCTGGGAAAAGGACATTGCCCCGTGGGCGAAGGAGCGCTTTCGCGATCTCCGGCTCGAGGGCTCGTTTCGCCTCGCGTATAACGGCTCGCTCTTCACCATGGAGCGGCTCGAGTATCTGCTCACGCTCGAGCGCCTCGTGAACACCGCCCCCGGCAGCGGCCTCGTCTTTCGCCCGCTCGAGCCGGAGCTCAAGCTCTCGTTCTACCTCATCTGGAACAAGTACCAGACCTTCACCCCCATCGCCGAGCGCTTTCTGGAGATCATGCGCCGCGAGCTGACCGCGTAGGGGAGGGGCTTGACACACAGGTCGCCCCAACAGCAGATTTAAAATCCGCCGGAACTCGCGGCAGGGTCACGGCGGGGCGAAGATCTCCGCCCAGTGAAATAAAAGAGAGGCGAATTCGCACCCAAGGCCGAATTCGCCTCTCTTTTTTTGACGTCTGCGCGGAATGTAAGATTGATTGCCGCCGCGTCCGGGTGCTATAATCATCTCAAATCCGGATTTGCGAGGTGACGATCATGGTTTTCAAAGAAAAGGAATTTCAGTTGAAGGATGGGAGAACCGCCCTGCTGCGGAGTCCCTGCGAAGAGGACGCGGCGGAGATGCTCCAATTCATCCGAACCGCATCCGGCGAGACGGATTTTCTGATGCGTTACCCGGAGGAGTGGGCGGAGACTACGCTGGTGCAAGAAATAGCCTTTATCCATGCGGATTACTGCAATCCAAACGGAATGATGATTTCCTGCATCGTGGACGGACGCATCGCCGGCAGCTGCCAGATCTCGTTTCGCACCGGCCTGAAGGATCGTCACAGAGCCTCCGTCGCGATCGCACTGCTGAAAGAGTTCTGGAACCTCGGCATCGGCACCAGAATGTTCGAGGAGCTGTTCCGCGTCGCGAGAGACCGCGGCGTCCGTCAGATCGAGCTGGATTTCATCGAAGGCAACAGCCGGGCCAGAGCCCTGTATGAAAAGATGGGCTTTCGCATCACGGGCGTCAAGCCCGATGCGATCCGTTTGAAGGATGGCACATATTTGAATGAGTACATGATGCTCAAGCGGCTGTAACCGGGGCGAGTATCTTCCAATTATGCACCGCACCCAAGCAGACGCCGTAGGGGAGGGGCTTGCCCCTCCCGCGCAGAACCAACTAAATCAAAATCAAAGAGAGGCGAATTCGCACCAAGTCCGAATTCGCCTCTCTTTTTTATTCTTCCGTTATGATGCCGTCCATCTTCCGGTCGTGCTCATCTGTATAAACCAGCTCCAGCCGCTGTGCCTCAAAGGCGACGGCGTAGATCGCGGCGTTCCTGCACCGCGGCAGATACCGGTCGTAATATCCCGCGCCCATGCCGACGCGGTTTCCGTCTCCGTCAAACCCCGCGCAGGGGCAGAGAACGAGATCGATCTCCTCCGGCGGCACCAATTCGCTCTGTTCGGGGTCCGGCTCGGGAATCCCGAAGGCTCCGGTCTTCCACGCGCAGGGGACATAGGCCTCCATCTCCGTTTTGCTTGTGCACAGCGGATAGCAAAACCGCTTGCCGTCCGCCGTCAGCGCCGCGAGATCGGCCTCCGCGCCGACGGCGGAATAGAGCATCACGGTCTTCGCGTTCTGATAAGCTGGGAGCGCGCGCACGGCCTCGACGATCCTTGCGGATTTCTCCGCGCGCGCGGCGGGGGAGAGCCCCTCGCGCCCGGCGATCGCGGTTTTCCGCTGATGCCGTTTGATCGCCCTCGGAAACGCCGTGCGGATCGCGCCCGCGAGATAGAGCGAGCCGAAGGCCACCACCGGCGCGCCGGATGCGAGCGCCAGCCGAATCCCGTCCGGAATGTCCGCCGCCGCCTCGGCCTCGCCGCCCTTGGCGCGGATCGCCTCGCACAGCGCCGCGGCGGAGAGGGCTCTCGGGTTGTCCGGCGTGAGGCAGATGAACCGCCGCCCGAGCCGCAGCACGGTCTCGAGCATCGCGTCAAAATCCTTGTCCGCGAGCACGCCCATCAGAAACACCGGCTTCTCGCCCGGGAGATACTTCTCCACGCATCCGGCGAGCGCCTCGGCGCACTGCGGGTTGTGCCCGCCGTCGAGCAGAAACAGCGGCGCGCGGTGCAAGACCTCAAACCGCGCCGGCCACTTTGTCGATGCCAGTCCGCGCCGCACGGCCTCGTCTGAAATGTTCCAGCCACGCGCGCGCAATGTGTCCACGACCGTCAGCGCCATTGCGGCGTTTTTCAGCTGATGCGCCCCGAGCAGGGGAATCTGCAGCCTTTTTTGGTTTACATAATCAAATACCTGCCCGTCCAGACTGTCCGCGACGGGCCGGATCGCGTCGAAGTCCGCCCAAGTGAGCGGCGCCTCCTGCTCGCGGCAGAGGGCCTCGATCACGTCCGTGACCTCCGGCACATTCGGATAAGCGACCACGCTGCAGCCGCGCTTGATGATGCCGCCCTTCGTCGCGGCGATCTCGCCGAGCGTATGGCCGAGATATTCCGTGTGCTCCAGCGCGAGATTCGTGATCACGGCGACCTCCGGCGCGTCGATCGCGTTCGTGGAGTCGAGCGCGCCGCCCATGCCGACCTCGAGCACGACGATGTCGCAGCCGGCATCTGAGAAATACTGCATCGCGATCGCCGTCACGAGCTCAAACTGGCTCGGATGGTCCTCCATCTGATCGGCGATGGCCTTCACGCGCTCGGTCAGCGCGGCGAGCGTCCCGCCCGGAATGTTCTCGCCGTCCACGCGCATGCGCTCGCAGAACTCCTGAATATACGGCGAGGTATAAAGCCCCGTGCGATAGCCCGCGGCGCGCAGGACGCTGTCCAGCATGGCGCAGGTGCTGCCCTTGCCGTTGCTGCCCGCGACGTGCACGAATTTCAGCCGCTTCTGCGGATCGCCGAGCTTCTGCAGGAGCTCTTTCGTCCGCCCGAGGCCGAGTCTGGTCGTGCTCCAGGTGTAGTTTTCAATGTAAGCAATGGCTTCCTGTGCCGTCATCATGTTGTTCTTTTCTCCGCTTCCTGAATCGTTTTCGCAATCAGCGGAATCACGACGAGCTGCACCGCCGTCACGATTCCCGCCTGCACCAGCCGCGTGACAAGCGTCGGCACATAGGGCATGCCGTAGAGGATGTGCAGCCAGAAGGTGTTGAGCCCCAGACTCAAAATCGCCTGCTGCAGCACTACGGCGAGCGCCACGCGCGGCAGCGCCTGGCTTTTGTGCAGCAGCAGCCCGTAGAGCAGGCCGGTGAGCGCCGCCGTGAGCGTAAAGCCCGGGAAATACGGCCCGACGGGGAAGAGAAACGCCCCCAGCACGTCCGCGAGGATGCTGATGATCACGGCCGGCACGGGCCCGTAGAGCACCGCCGCCACGACGATCGGGATGAAGTCGAGGCTGATCTTGATGCTCTGTGTCGGCCGGATCGTGCCGAAGCGCGCGATGATGACCTCGAGCGCGACGAGAATGCTCATCACGGCGAGCATCTTGGTGGAGAACTGATTTTTTTTCATAAAATTGCAACACGCCCCTTTCGTGACGCGTGCCACGGAAGGAGCGAGCGCTCTTTTTTGTGGCAGCGGATGCGAACCGACACCGCGCACGAAACCGTGCTTCGTCCGCAGGCAACTTCCCATCCCGCGGCACTTGACGCGTCGATTCTACTCTGTCCAATGATTGTTACAGCTGTATATTAAACTTAGTTTCCAACTTTTGCAAGTGTTTTTTCTGCGGCCTCGATCACGTGCTTGCACAGCACCGCCGTCGTCACGGCGCCGACGCCGCTCGGCACCGGGGAGATCGCCTTCACGACCGGCTCCACCTCGTCGAACAGCACGTCGCCGCAGACGCCGCCGTCAGGCGCAGCGTTGATGCCGACGTCGATGACGACCTGATTATGGTTTACATAATCTTTCGTGACTGAGCCGGCGTGACCGGAGGCCACGACGAGGATCTCCGCCTCGCGGCAGACGGCGGGGAGGTCCTTCGTGCGCGTGTGGCACATGGTGAGCGTCGCGTTTCTCGCCAGCAGCATCATCGCCGCGGGCCGCCCGATCACGAGGCTGCGCCCGATCACCGCCGTGCGCGCCCCTTCGATCTTGACGCCGTAGTGGTCCAGAAGTTCCACCACGCTCTGCGCCGTGCAGGGGGCAAAGCCCTCGCCGCTGCGCGTGAACACGGTCGTGAGACTCGCGAAGGTCATGCCGTCCACGTCCTTGGCGGGGGAGAGCGCCTCGCAGATAGCCCGCTCGTCAAGATGCTTCGGCAGCGGGCGAAACATCAGGCAGCCGTGGATCGTGCTGTCTAAGTTGATGCGATGGAGCTCCCTAATGACGTCCGCCTCCGAGCAGTCGGCGGGGAGCACCGTGCGCTCGGTCTCGATGCCGACGCTCTCACAGCGCCGCGCCGCCGCGCGCTCATAGGCCACGTCGTCCGCCCGCGCTCCGATGCGCAGCATCTGAAGCTTCGGCGTGACGCCCTGCGCTTTCAGCGTCTGCGTGCGTGTGATTAAGTTTTCCGTGATGGCCGCCGCAACCGGCGCGCCCTTCAGCAGTTGTGCCATGTTCATCCCTCATCCCGTAAAGCCCGCGTTTTCCCGCACCGGGCAATCCAAAAACAGCCGCGTCACCGCGTTTTCATAGTCCGCGAGATTCTGCGCGCGCCGAATCAGCTTGAGCGGCTTTTCCGCGCCGGAAAAGCTGCAGCCGAAGTAGCGCCACGCCTCCTTCATGCGAAAGAGCAGCGCGCGCCGGTCCGGAATGCGCTCGCTCGTGCGCCGAAAGAGCTCGTCGTGAAACGCCCGCATCTGCTTTGCGGTCGGCTTTTCGCCCGTTTTCAGCTCTCCGATCAGCCCCGGATTCGCGGCCAGCCCGCGGCCGAGCATCACGCGCTCCACGCTCGGAAAGCGCTCCGCGAAGCGGCGCACGTCCGCGGCGCAGAAGAGATCGCCGTTGTAGCACACCGGCGCCCTGCTGTGAGAGAGCGTATAGGCGAACAGCTCCAGATTCGGGTGGTTTTTGTACTGGTCCGCCTGCACCCTCGGATGCACGATCAGCTCCTTGACCGGATAGTCGTTATATAGCTCCAGAATCGGCGGAAATTCTTCCGCCTCCGCCATGCCGAGCCGCGTCTTGATGCTGATCGGCAGGGGAGAGAAGTCAAAGATCCCGTCCAGCATCCGCCGGAGCAGGTCGCGCTCGGCGAGCAGCCCCGCGCCCTTTTTCTTCGTCACCACCGTGCCCGACGGGCAGCCGAGGTTCAAATTCACCTCGTCGTAGCCCAGATCGGCCAGCGCCTGCGTCATCCAGACAAAGTCGTTCGGCTCATGCCCCATCAGCTGCGGCACGACGCGGATGCCCTCGTTGTGGCTCGGCTCCAGCTCGCGCAGCTCTCTTGCCGCCAGCACGCGGCTCGCCGTCGGGGAGAGAAACGGCGTGTAGTAGCAGTCGGCGGCGGCAAAGTGCAGCCGCTGCGCCTGCCGAAACAGATCGCCCGTAACCCCCTCCATGGGGGCGCATTCATAGATCATAAATACCTCTTGATTGCAATTATACTGTCATCCTGAGCGGAGCGCAGCGGAGTCGAAGGATCTTGGCACCGCACTCAAAACAGGACGGCAAACAGCGCCGGAATCGACACTGCCGAGAGCAGCGTGCTCATGAAGATCACCTGCGAGGAGAACAGATCGTCCTTCCCGTACTGCAGGCAGAACACCGTGATGATCATCGCGCTCGGGCAGGCGGACATGAGCACCGGAATGCCGAGCATCATCGGCTCCGGCGCGATCAGCCGCAGCACCGCCCAGACTGCGACGGGCACGGCGATCAGCCGCACGAACACCGCGGCGTAGACCTTCGGGTTCGAGAACACCTTCTTCACCGAGACGCTCCCGAGGCTCGTGCCGATGATCATCATCGAAACCGGAATCGTCGCGCCGGCCATGGTGTCCACCGTGTCGATCACATAGCGCGGCATCGGGAGATCGAGCAGATAAATCACCGCCGCGATCAGCGTCGTCACGAGCGGCGTCGTGAAGATCTTTCTGAGGCTCAGCTTCTCGCCGTCGCCCTGCCGGAGCTTCGCCATACCGACGGTGTAGAGCAGCAGGTTGAACGGAATGTTCGAGATCGCGGCGTAAAACACGGCCTGATCGCCATAGATGGCCGCCGCGAGCGGAAAGCCGATGAAGGCGTTGTTCATGAACGCCGTCAGACACCAGAGCACGCCGCGGCTCTCCTGCGGCACGCGGATGATGCGCACCGCCGCCTCGGCCACGACCATGCTCACGAGGAACATGAGCACGTGCAGTCCGAAATACTCCGCCAGCACCACGCCGCTCACGCGTGCCTTAGCGCCGATCACGGCGTTCAAGATCGTCGCCACGAGGAACACGTTGATGACCACGGGGTTCACCCGCTTGTTGAATTCCGGCCCGGTCAGGCCGATCTTCGTGCAGAAGAAGCCCGTGAGCATCAGCGTCACCATGACGCCCATTTTCAAAATGATCGGCGCAATCGCCATTGCTGCCATCTGTCCTTCCGTTTGGTAAAGTCGCTTCAATATACCATGAATCGGCGAAAAAGGGAAGAGCCAGCCGCGAAACGCGGCTGGCTCTCAATGCTATAATCAATGGCCCTCAATGACGGCGCCGTCTTTGTAGGCCTGCAGCAGCATCATCAGATCGTCGCTCTGCGCCTTGAGCTGCTTGCCGATGTCGGTCCGCGCGATCTTGCGGCGGTGGTTCATGCGCTCGAAGATCTCGTAGGTCGAGGCAATGTCCCAGTTCTCCTCGATTGCCTTTTTGCGTCCGGCGAACGGCTGGTGCGCCACGATGCGGTAGCCGTAGGAGTCGTAGATCAGCGTATAGCCCGCGATGCCGCTCGTCGGCTGATAGGCCTTGCAGAAGCCGCCGTCGATCACGATCAGCTTACCGCCGCCCTTGATGGGGCTCTCGCCCTTCTTCACCTTCACGGGGATGTGCCCGTTGATGATGTGGCAGTGCTTTCCGGTGAGCCCGAACTCCGCGAGCAGGCGCTCGCAGACCTCGCTGCTCTCATAGAGTGTGTAGTAGGCGTTCTTCGGCTCCTCCCAGGCGGCCTTGTCCTTGATGAGGCGCCGCTCGAAGGTCGTCATGCGGTTGCGGCCGAAGATCGGGCTGTTGCGCCCGGCCCAGAGGAACCAGAGAAAGTCCATGCCGAGCTTGCGCTCGGCCGACCCGCGCTTGTAGTAATACGCCTGACGGGCGGCCACGTCGCAGTAGTCAAACAGCGCCTTGCCGGAGCGCTCCGTGCCGTCGAAGTTGAAGGTAAGCAGCGAGCCGTCCTCCGCCATCGGGATGCAGCCGTGCAGCAGGAGATTGTCGTTGTAGCATTTGTACATGCTGCCCTTGGAATAGAGGAAGCGGATGTGCCGCTGCAGCTTCTCGCTCTGCTCGAACGAGTCGGTCAGCTGGTCGATCACGCTCTCCTCCTCCGGCGTGAGCGCGTAGGGGTCCTTCGGGTCCACGGTCGGGAAGTCCGTGTCCTCGAGCGGCCAGGTCACGCCGTCGATCGTGATGCACTTGTTTTCATAGTCGATCTTGTCGAGCAGCAGGCGGTCGTCCATGCCGTATTCGGGGTGGCGCATCAGCTTCTGCCCCTCGAGCTTGAAGAGGATGATCGTGATCGCCTTGTGCATGCGCGCCGAGAGCAGCTTGTCCTTCTCGGTGTAGCGGTCGGCGTCCGCTCCCGTGAGCTTCACCTTGAAGCAGTGCACGTCCGCGTCGCGGTAGACCTCGTTCGCGAAGACGGACAGCGGCCGCAGGCTGATGCCGTAGCCGGTCTCCACGACCTCGAGGTTGTTGTAGTGAATCGAGTTTGCCAGCACCGTCGCCACGAGCGTGCGGCTGCCGGAGGCCGCGCCCATCCACAGAATGTCGTGGTTGCCCCACTGAATGTCCACGCTGTGGTAATTGAGCAGTGAATCCATGATGATGTCCGCGCGCGGACCGCGGTCGAAAATGTCGCCCACGATGTGCATGTGATCGACCGCCATGCGCTTGATCACGTCGCAGACCGCCGCGATCAGATCCGGCGCGAGCCCGGTCTCGATGACGGTGGCGATGATGTTTTCAAAGTAATCGTGCTGGTCCTGCGCGTCGTCCGAAGTCTGCAGCAGCTCGCTGATGATATAGGCAAAGTCCGCCGGCAGCGCCTTGCGCACCTTGGACCGGGTGTACGGCTGCGATACCTTGCGGCAGACCTCCACCAGCCGGTGCAGCGTGATGCGGTACCACTCGGCGGGGTCCTCGATTTTCGGCAGCACGAGCTCGAGCTTCTGCTTCGGATAGTAGATCAGCGTGGCCAGCTCGTTTAAGTCCGCGCTCGAAACGCGGTTTCCGAACAGCTCGTCGAGCGTCTGACGCACCACGCCGGAGCAGGAATTGAGGATGTGCAGAAAGGCCTCATACTCCCCGTGCACGTCCGAGATGAAATGCTCCGTGCCCTTGGGCAGGTTCATGATCGCCTGCAGGTTGATCACTTCGGTGCCGGCCGCGCGCACCGTCGGGAATTGCCGCGCCAGCAAGCGCAGATAGTTCAGCTCTTCGGGCGTATAACTCTTATGCGACTGCATAACAACCCCTCCTGTGTCGGTGATACTATAATAATAGGACGGTTGCAGACGAAAGTCAAACGACTTCCCGATTTGTTACAAAATAAACCGGCCCGGAGCATTCGTCCCGGGCCGGAGTGGAGTTCTTAGCCACCACAGTAGACAATGTTGTAAAGGACGTCGTGATAGAACGCGTTGACTTCCTTGCCGTTCTCGTTGAAGATGCTGCCCATGAAGGTCAGATGATCATACGGACGCTCCGGGAAGACCGTCCACACGCCCTTCACGGCATTGCGCTCGATCGGGGTCGTGACCACGCGGTGCGCGTCCTCCGCGATCGTGCCGAGATTGTCGGCGAAGTGGTACGGCCAGCGGCCGGACACCACGTTCACGAGGCCGTCGTTCGGCTGCCAGCTCTTGTCACAATGCGTCTTCGGCACCGTCACGGTGTAGCTCTCGTCGCCGTAGCCGCGCACGAAGGTGCCCTCCGTGTCGGCCAGATACTTGCCCATGTTGAAGCTGAACGGCGTCGCCAGAATCTGCAGGCGGCTGTTGGGCTCCCAGGTGTCCGTGCTGGCCTGGTATTCCGTGCGGTTGCCGTAGTAGGAGAAGTAGTAGACGTTCGGCTGCATCTCAATGTCCTTGTTGATGAACATGGAGCGGTCGATCGTCAGATCTTGATAGGCGCTGTCGTGGTGCTCGTCAAAGCCGGAGCTCCAGACGCGGCGGATCGTCTCCTGCAGGGAGGCGCCGGGCACCGGCTGAATGCCGAAGTGCTCGAGCTGGAGATCGTAGATGCCCTTGAACGGCGTCAGGCCGATGATGCGGCCGAGCTCGCGCGTGAGATCCTCCACGAAGTCGGTGAAGCCGTGGTTGGCCTCAATGAAGGTCGTGCCGTTGCTCGGCGCGGCGAGCGCCGTCAGCGAATAGACCCAGTCGCCCTTGCCGCCCTCGAAGAGGGGAGAGATTGCGCCCTCCTCGGGATGCGCCTTCATGTAGGCCTGCTCTTCGGCGCTGCCGTCCGTGAGCAGATCGAGCAGCGTGCGGCTCGTCGCGCCGCCGAAGCTGTGGCCCACGAGGTTCACGGGATGCTGCGCGTCCCATGCGCCGGGGATGAGCTTGGAGAACCTGCCGCCGGAGTAGTCGCGGCCGAAGCGGTCGTGCCCGTGGAGCTTCGCGTGCGCCGCGCCGTAGTCGGTCACGGTGCCCTTCAGCTGGGCGTAGAGCTCGCAGGCGCGGTCCCACGCGCTGGAGATCGGGCCGACCGAGGCGGCGTAGACGTCCGCGCCGCAGGTGCGCAGATGGTCCACCACGTCGCAGGCCGTCATGCCCCAGTAGGGGATGTAGGGGTTCAGCTCGTCATAGGAGCCCCAGCCGAGCAGGCCGTGCACGAAGATGACGGGGTAGTTCGTTTTCAGGCTCGTCAGCTCCGAGCCGGGATAGAATTCTTTGATGCGCCAGAGGAACGTGACGATCTGCGCGCGCGTGCAGGGGTCGTTCGGCGAGAAGGTCGTCGCGCTTGTGCCGTTCGTGATGCCGTAGGCGTTGGCCCAGAGCACCGCGGTCGTGTAGAACGCGCCGGCGTTCGGCACGTCGGTGAAGGGGTTTACGTCCACATAGGGCGGGCACTTGTCGTCGCGCCAGATGAATGTCACGGCCTCCGCGCGCGTTACGGTCTTGTCGGGGGAGAAGGTCGTCGCGCTCGTGCCGTTCGTGATGCCCTCGCTCACGGCCCAGAGCACCGGCGTGTAGTAGTACGCGTCGGGGCTCACGTCGGTGAAGACGTTCTTCGTCTCCTTCGGCGTCGGAGAGCCGGAGGCGCGCCAGAGGAAGGTCACCATCTGCGCGCGGGTGCAGGTGGCGTCCGGAGAGAAGGTGCTCGGTCCGGTGCCGGTGGTAATTTCCTTTTCCACGGCCCACTGCACCGCGTCGGCATAATAGGCGCCGTCCGGCACGTCGGAAAAGCCGCCGGCGGCAAAGGCCATGCTGGTGAAGAGCCCCAGCGCAAGGCAGAGCGCCAGGACGATGCTGAAGATGCGTTTGGTCTTCATATTGCTGCTCCTCTCAATTCAGTTTTTCGGTGTTTTCATCTTACATCATAATTTAACACATATTCGATACACTGTCCAGTTAAAAGACACAATTGCCGGCAAAATCCTTTTATTTACAATTGTCCGTATTTTTGAGAAACAGAACAAACAAGAAAAATGTTATGTTCCGGAAGCCGTCAGACCGCTTTTTTTGGTTCCCTCCACAAAAATGAAAGAATTGGCGCAAATTTTCAGATTTGGGAAAGTTCTGCACTTGCGATTTTAAAAGAGTGTGATAGAATAGCAGAGAATCGGTTAATATGCGCTTTTTGCGTTTATCCGTTGATTTTATTCAGAGGCGGTCACGTCATGCGGTTGTCTTCCAAGTTAAAACAGAAAATCGGAGACGGCACCTTCCGCGAGATGTGGCAGGAGGCCAAATGGATGTTCAAATACATCCGGCGCTATCGCCTCGTGGTCCTGATCCACATCGTGCTCGGCGTTGTCAGCACGGTTATGGGCCTGCTCTCCAGCATCGGCATGAAGCGCATGATCGATGTGGTCACCGGCTTTTACTACGGCGGCATCACCGGCGCCGCAATCTATATGGTCGGCATGATGATCGGCAGCATCCTCATCGGGGCGGTGGCCAGCCGCATCGCCGCCATCATCAACATTAAGGTACAGAACGGCATCCAGGCGGAGGTCTATGACCGCATGCTCCGCACGGACTGGGAGAGTCTGGAGCAATTTCGCTCCGGCGACCTCCTGCAGCGCCTGAATGGGGACGTGGGCGGCGTGGCCTCCGGCGTCACGAGCTTTCTGCCCAGCTTCGTCACGGGCCTCGCGCAGTTTTTCGGCGCGCTCGCGCTCATTTTGTGGTATGACCCCATCATGGCGCTCATCGCGCTCGTCGGCGCGCCGCTCGGCGTCGTCTGCTCGCGCGTGCTGATGCGCCGCATGCGCGACTACAACAAGCGCATGAAGGAGCTCGGCAGCGAAGTGATGAGCTTTCACGAGGATTCCTTCCGCAATCTGACGAGCATCAAGGCCTTCGGCGTCATGGACCTGTTCCGCGACCGGATGGTCGGCCTGCAGGATCGCTATCGCGGCGCGTTTCTGGAATATAACCGCTTTTCCGTCACGGCCTCCGCGGTCATGGCGCTCGTAGGCCTCGCAATCTCCGCCGCCTGCTACGGCTGGGGCGTCTATCGCCTGTGGACGCACGCGATCAGCTACGGCATGATGACCATGTTCCTGCAGATGACCGGCATGGTGCGCGGCGCGTTCTCCACGATCATCGGCCTCGTGCCGACGGCCATCTCCATCACCACCTCCGCGGGGCGCATCATGTCCGTGATCGAGCTGCCGGAGGAGCCCGGCGCGCGCGAATCCGGGGCCTTTTCGGATGACTGCTCCGCTGTGCTGGACGATGTGACGTTCGGCTATCAAGGCGGCGAGCCGGTGCTGGAGCACGTCTCCTTCCGCGCCGACCCCGGCGATCTCGTGGCGCTCACGGGCGCCTCCGGCGAGGGCAAGACCACGCTCATCCGCGTTCTGCTCGGCCTCGTTTATCCCGGCGAGGGCCGCGCCTTCATCCGCGATGCCGACGGCAGCGAGACGAAGATCTCCGCCGCGACGCGCAGCGTCTTCAGCTATGTGCCGCAGGGCAATACGATCTTTGCCGGCACAATCGAGGAAAACCTGCGCATGGTTGCGCCCGACGCCACGGAGGAAGAGATGATCGCCGCGCTCAAGACGGCCTGCGCCTGGGACTTCGTTGAGAAGCTGCCCAAGGGCATCCGCAGCGAGACGGGCGAGCTCGGCCGCGGCTTTTCCGAGGGACAGGCCCAGCGCCTGAGCGTCGCCCGCGCGCTGATGCGCCGCGCGCCGATTTTGCTGCTCGATGAGGCCACCAGCGCGCTCGATGAGGCCACCGAGCTGCGCATGCTGGACAATCTCATGAAGAGCGACGCCGTGCGCACCTGCGTCATCATCACGCACCGCAGCGCCACGGCCGCCATCTGCTCGCGGCGGTATATCCTTACCGGCACTACGCTCAAGGAGGCGCAGCCATGAGCCCGCGCACGCTGCCGGCCGCGGTTTTGATGCCGGAGTATGAGGCGCTGCTGCGCGACGGCGCCGAGCTTCCGCTGGTCGTTTCCGGCGAGAGCATGCTGCCCTTTCTGCGGCCCGGCCGCGACACGGTCTTTCTCAGACGGCCGGACGCGCCGCTGCGGCGGGGCGATATCGCGTTCTACCGCCGTTTTGACGGCAGCTATATTCTCCACCGCGTCTGGCGCGCCGAGCCGGGGAAATACTGGTTCGTGGGCGATGCGCAGACCCGCGTGGAAGGTCCGCTCCCGGCGCAGTGCGTTTTC
The DNA here is from genome assembly GCA_045544935.1 of Oscillospiraceae bacterium. Classification (GTDB taxonomy): domain Bacteria; phylum Bacillota; class Clostridia; order Oscillospirales; family Oscillospiraceae; genus CAG-103. Next base: position 20,927 of record JAZPZZ010000183.1, read on the forward strand.
GCCTGTGTGATTGCCGCGCGGAGAGGGGAGCGGCTTGTGCTGCCCGGGAGCCTGCTCTGGCGGTTCTTTTCGGGGCCGTGGATGCGCCTGAAGCGGCAGCGTCCGCGTCTATTGAAGGTTTACAGATGGTTTTACCATTCAGCAGAATCATAACGGAGTGTGAATCATGCAAGTATCGAAAGATTATCTTCTGCGCACCATCGCCGGGGAGACCATTCTCATCCCCTCCGGCGCCGCCGCGCAGAAATTCAACGGTCTCGTGACCGTCAACGCCATCGGCGCCTTTATCTGGGACGTGCTGCAGACGCCGCACGATCTCGAGGGTCTGGTCGCGCGTATTACAGAGGAATATGAGGTGGACGCCGACACGGCGCGCCGCGATGCCGAGGAGTTTCTCGGCGAGCTGCGGCGCATCGGCGCGCTGGAAGACTGACCGCGCATGATCGATATTCACGCGCACATTCTTCCCGGCCTGGACGACGGTTCCGACCGGACGCACACCAGTCTCCGCATGGCGGAGCTCGCGGCCCGCTCCGGCGTCACAGACCTGATCGCCACGCCGCACAGCAACCAGCGCGGGCGCTTTGAAAATTACGCCTCGGAGGAACTCGAAGGGCAGTTTCAGCGTCTGAAGGATGCCCTACGCCGAGAGAAGATCGCGCTGCGGCTGCATCTCGGCATGGAGGTCTATGCCACGAGCGACATGGCGGAGCTGTACCGCGCCGGCCGACTGCTCACGCTGGCCGGAAGCCGCTATCTGCTCATGGAATTCGGCTTTCACGACGACGCTTATTATATGGAGCGCATCCTGCAGGATGTGCTGGATACGGGGGTTACGCCCATTCTGGCGCACCCCGAGCGCTATCATGCGCTGCAGGCGCTGCCGGACATTCTCGTGGAATGGGTGCGTGCCGGCGTTCATATGCAGATCAACAAGGGAAGCCTCTCCGGCAATTTCGGCAGAGAGTCTTTCCGCCTTGCCGTGACGATGCTGGAGCACGATCTGGCCAGCTTCGTCGCGAGCGATGCGCACCGGGCAGACCAGCGCACGCCGGTGCTCCGCGATGTCTATCGCTGGCTTGCGGAACACTATTCCGAGCCGCTTGCGGAGCGGCTGCTGCTGCGCAATCCCTCGCGGGTGCTGCGCAATGAGCCTCTGATCGCGTGCGAGGCTTATCCGTTCCAGAATTGAAGAAAGTAAGGAGATCAGAGTGAAGAGATTATTTGCCTTTTTCATGATATTGCTCACGGCCCTCTCCGTGGGCGGTGTGATGCTGTATTCGGTCCATAAGGCCATGGTGACCGGCGGCGCCTCTCCGGAGATTCATTTTGACAAGGATGAAATCGAAGTGCAGACCGGCACCGGCGACGAGGCGCTGCTCGAGGGCGTTACCGCCACCGATGCCGAGGACGGCGACGTGACGGACTCCATCATGGTGGAGGGCGTTTCCCACTTTGTGGAGAAAAACGTTGTGAATGTGACCTATGTGGCCTACGATTCGCAGAACCATGTTGCCCGCGCCATGCGCCGCGTGCACTATACCGACTACGTCTCTCCGCGCTTCTCCATGAGCGGACCGATGGTGTTCCTGTCCAAAAATGTGGGCGACCTGATGAATTACGTCCGCGCGCAGGACGTGATCGACGGCAACATCTCGATCAAGGCGCACGCCTCGTTTGACGACACGACCACCGCGCTCGCCACGGTCGGCACGCACGAGGTGGAGATCTCCGTCACCAATTCCCTGGGCGACACCTCGCGTCTGCTCGTTCCGGTCCGCGTCGTGGAGGACGTGCCGCACAGTGAGAACATCCCGCTCAAGGCCTATCTGGTCTATGTGGACAAGGGTTCGGAATTCCATCCGGAAACCTATCTCTCGAACGCGAATCAGGCGGAGGGCTCCTCCACCATGGGCGAGAGCAGCATCCAGATCGACTCTAAGGTGAACACCGGCGTGCCCGGGGTTTACACCGTGGACTATTCTCTTGTGAAAAACGAAGTCACGACCGCCTTTACAAGGCTGATCGTGGTTGTGGAATGAGAAGGGGGGCAAGTTACGGATGGAAGAAAATAGAACCACGGCATTCGGCCGTTTTTCCGGCGGTGACCTGCACCCGGTGCTTCTGATTCGCGAGGTCCTTCGGAATGTCTGGGCGATTGTGCTCGCGGCGGTCATTTTCGGCTGCTGCGGCTATATCATTCGGGACGCCACGTATGAGCCGATCTACCGCACCAGCACGACGCTGGTGGTCATGCAGGGCGGCTCCACCTCGGTCTACGGCAACCGCAGCGCGGCCAATACGCTCGCGAACAATCTCTCCAAGCTCTTAAACGGCGAGATGCTGCGCCGCACCATCGCGGCCGATCTCGGCGTCGACAAGGTGGACGGCGAGATCTCCGCCGAGACGATTCCGGAGTCCAACCTCGTCGTGGTCACGGTCTCCAGCTCCAGCCCGCGCATGGCCTTCAGCATCCTGCGCGCCGCCATGGAGCACTACAACGACCTGTCCACCCGCTCTCTGGGCAAGATTTCTGTCGCGGTGCTGTATCCGGCGTCTGCGCCGCTCTCTCCGATCAACTATCCCGGCAGCCGCAAAACCGCCAAGACGGCCGCCATGATCGGCGCGATTCTCATGACGGCGGCCATCGCCGCCTTCGCGTATCTCCGCGATACGGTTAAGTCCGAAAAGGAAGTGGAGGACAAGCTCGACACGCGCCTGCTCACGGTCGTGCATCACGAGCGCAAGGCCAAGACGCTGCGCGAGCGCCTGAGCCGCGAAAAGAAGAGCCTGCTCATCACCTCGCCGACCACGGGCTTCCTCTATGTGGAGACGATCAAGAAGCTCCGCGCCCGCGTGGAGTATCAGATGAAGCGCTCCGGCGCCAAGGTCATCATGGTCACCTCCGTGCGCGAAAACGAGGGCAAGAGTACGATCGCCACGAACCTCGCGCTGGCCATGAGCCGCAAGTACAAGAACGTGCTGCTCATCGACGGCGATATGAAAAAGCCTGCGCTGCATAAAATTCTCGGTTATCAGGACGAGAATTACGAGACGTTCTCCGATCTGCTGCGCGGCGAGTGCACGCTCTCCGACGCGCTGCTGATCGATACCAGGCGGCATCTGAACACGCTGCTCAACCGCAAGGGCATCGAGGATTCCTCCGAGCTTCTCAAGAGCGAGCGCATGGCGCAGCTCATTCAGGCGGCGCGTCAGCAGATGGACGTGGTCATCATCGATACGCCGCCCATGGCGGTCAGCCCCGACGCGGAGTGCATCGCCGACGTGGCGGACGCTTCGATCCTCGTCGTGCGCCAGGATACGACGCAGGTGCGCATCATCAACGACAGCATCGACGTTCTCACCATGTCCAGAGCGGAGCTTCTGGGCTGCGTGCTGAACAACTATTACACCACCGAGTTTGCCGACCATCTCGGCTACGGCTATGGCGGCCGCTACGGCTACGGTGTCAAATACGGCTATGGCCGCACGGGCTACGGTTCTAAAATCGGTTACGGCTCCAAGATCGGCTACGGCTCCAAAATCGGCTACGGCTCCAAGATCGGTTACGGCGCCGGAGCAGGGGAGGAGGACGCATGAAACAGGATCAGGTAAGCTCCGCGATGGAAATGAATCATCTGCTGCAGATGCTCATCCGCGGATTTCACAGGCTCTGGCTGTATGCGCTCATTCTCACGCTGGCGCTCGCGGGCTATATGGGCCTTCGCTCCTGGCGAAGCTATGTCCCTTCCTATACCGCCTCGGCGACCTTCACGGTCTACTCCACCAGCGCTCTGCAGTCGACCTCCCAGACCTATAACACCGCCACGGCCGAGCAGATGGCCAAGACCTTCCCGCACATTCTCACCAGCGGCGTCCTCAGCAAGATCATCTGCGAGGATCTCGGCGTCAACAGTCTCCCCGCAATCTCAGCGCAGGCTGTGGATGAAACCAACTTCCTGGACCTGACCGTCACCGGCCGCGATCCGCAGCTGTGCTATGACGTTCTGCAGTCTGTCATCAAGAACTATCCGCAGGTCTCCGAGCTTGTCGTCGGACCGACGGTGCTGGAGCTTGTGGATGAAAGCGGCGTGCCGGCGGAGCCCACGAATGTACGCAGCTGGACCGGCGCCGCGAAGAAGGGCGCGCTCATCGGCATCATCGTCAGTGTGGCCGCCATGCTGGGCTACGGCTATGTGAAGGCCACCGTCATGGACCGCAGCGACATGGAGTCGGCCTCCAACGCGAAGTATCTGGGCGGTCTGCCGCAGCTGACGCAAAAGCGCCGCACCACCGCGAAGGAGCGTCCGATCACGCTTTTGGATACGGACAGCCGATCGTACCGCGAGGCGTTCCGACTCGTCACGGTGCGCATGGAAAAATATCTGCGCACGCACGGCAAGCAGACCATGCTGGTCACGAGCGCGATCCCCGGCGAGGGTAAAACGACCGTCGCCTTCAATTTGGCCGTCTCGCTCACGCAGCACAGCCAGAAGGTCATCATCGTGGACTGCGATCTCCGCAATCCCTCCGTCTATCACATGACTGCGCAGGAGGTTTGCCCCGGTCTGGGCGATTACCTGCGCGAGAAGGTCAAGCTGCGCGACGTTTCCAAGCGGCTGATCCACCATTCGGACCGCGAGGGCATGCCGGACATTCTCTATGCCGGCGTCGCCGGAAAAACTTCTCCGGAGCTGCTCGGCAGCGCGCGCTTCGGCGAGCTGATGGACCAGCTTCGCGATGAATATGACATCATCATTCTCGACACGCCTCCGTGCTCCATGCTCTCGGACGTCAGCGAGCTGTCCGAGCAGGTTGACTGCGCGCTGCTCGTCGTGCGGCAGAATTTTGCCAGCAAGACGAGCGTGCTCAGCAGCCTGCTCACGCTGAGCGAATATGACATTTCCGTCGCTGGCTATGTACTCAACGCCTTTGCCGGCGGCATCGGCAGCGGCTATGGCTACGGCTATGGCTACGGTTACGGTTATGGCTACGGCTATGGCTACGGCAAGAGCTACGGCAGCAGCTATGGCAAGAAGCACGGAACCCGTTACGGCGAGTACGGCGACTACGGCTCGAAAGACGACGACGAATAGTAACCCATTCCTTTGGATAGGAGCATCCCGCTTATGAAATCTGGAGTGAATCACAAAAAAGCAATACGAGTCGGCATGCTGGTGCTCGCGGATATCTTTGCCATCAATCTGGCGGCGTTTTTCGCGCTGTATACCCGGTTTGAGTTTTCCCTGAGCCATCTGCTGCAGTCCGGATATCTGAACCAGCTTGCACGTTTCGCCGTGATCGGCACGGTGCTGACGCTGATTGTGTTTTATCTGATGCGCCTGTATCAGAGCATGTGGGAGTATGCCAGCACGGCGGAGCTTTCGCGCATCGCCGGCGCTGCCGTTCTCTCCTCGCTGATCTACTGGACCGGCATGAGCATGATGCAGCTGAGACTGCCGCGCAGCTTTCCGCTGCTGTATCTGATGCTGCTCGGCTCGCTGGTCGCGCTGATCCGCATGGGCTATCGCTACGTCCGCATGCGGCTGCACGCCTCGGGCGGCGGCAAGAAAAAGCGCACGATGGTCATCGGAGCCGGCGCCGCCGGCGCCATGGTCATCCGGGAGTTCAACTACAGTGAAAAGTCCCGCAACCTGCCGGTCTGCGTGCTGGATGACGATCCGGCGAAGCAGGGCACCTATCTGCGCGGCGTTCGCGTCGTCGGCAGCACGGCGGACATTGCCGCCATGGCGGAAAAGTTCCGCGTGGAGGAGATCGTGTTTGCGATTCCCTCGGTCGATCGCGCCGAGCGCGCCCGGATTCTGGACGCCGGCCGCGCGACCGGCTGCAATTTGCTCACGCTCCCGGGACTGTATCAGCTTGCAAACGGCGAGGTGAGCATCCAGAGCATCCGCAAGGTGGAGATCGAGGATCTCCTCGGCCGCGAAACGGTCCGCATCGACGTGGACGAGGTCGCGAAATACATCGAAAATCAAACCGTGCTGGTCACGGGCGGCGGCGGCAGCATCGGCAGCGAGCTCTGCCGCATGGCCGCGGCGCAGAATCCCAAGTGCCTCATCGTGTTTGATATCTATGAAAACAACGCCTATGACCTGCAGATGGAGCTGCGCCGGAAGTATCCCGATCTGAACCTGGTGGTGCTCATCGGCTCCGTGCGTGATCGTGCGCGCATGGACAGCATTTTTGAGCAGTATCGTCCGGATCTGGTGTTTCACGCCGCGGCGCACAAGCACGTGCCGCTCATGGAGGTCTCGCCCTTTGAGGCCATCAAAAACAACGTGTTCGGCACATATAACACCGCGCTCGCGGCCGACAAATACGGCGTCCGCCGTTTCATTCTCATCTCCACGGACAAGGCCGTGAATCCCACGAACGTCATGGGCGCGTCCAAGCGCATGTGCGAGATGATCGTGCAGATGATGAATGAGCGATCCAAAACGGAGTATGTTGCCGTTCGCTTCGGCAATGTGCTCGGCAGCGCCGGCAGCGTCATCCCGCTGTTCCGCCGCCAGATCGCCGAGGGCGGCCCCGTCACGGTCACGGACAAGCGCATCATCCGCTATTTCATGACGATTCCGGAGGCGGTGCAGCTGATTTTTCAGGCCGGCGCCTACGCCAAGGGCGGCGAGATCTTTGTGCTGGACATGGGCGAGCCGGTCCGCATCGACGATCTGGCCCGCAATATGATCCGCCTGTCCGGATTTGAGCCGGATGTGGACATTCCCGTCGTCTATACCGGTCTTCGCCCCGGCGAGAAGCTCTATGAGGAGCTGCTGCTCTCCGGCGAGGGCATGGACAAGACCAAAAACGACCTCATCTATATCGGCCACGAGATTCCGTTTGATTTTGACCTCTTTGAGGAACAGCTCGATCAGTTCCGGCGGCTGCATGAATCCTGCGGTACAAACGAAATCCTCCGCCAGATTGTCCGCGAGGTCGTTCCCACCTACCACGAGCCGCAGGATGACATCACCGCCAAGGAGGCGGCGAATGCCAAAGAGGCTGCGCTCGTGCAGGAAATGGTTTCGGTCTGAACCGAGAAGAAGGAGAAATACGAATGGCACACTATGTGGAAGAGCGCCCCGAGGAAAAGAACCCCAAACACAAAAAATCCAGGCGCGGAAACAAAGGCACGCGCATTCTGCGAAACATCGTCATTGTGATCGTCGTCATCGCGCTGCTGCTCGGCGCGGCAGTCTTCGTGCTGGATCATTTCGGCCACAGCAGGCTGACCGACGACGGCGCGAATATGACCGCGATTGAAGACGCGGAGCTCGACAATGCCGGCCGCGTCCGCTATAAGGGTCAGCTCTATGAGTATAAGAAGGACATTACCACCATCCTGCTGATGGGCGTTGACTCCCGCAGCAAGGAGGATTCGGAAGGGGAGTTCGGCGCGTCCAATCAGTCGGATATGAATGTGCTCGCCGTGCTCGACCCGGAAACCAGACAGATCACGCTCATCAGCATCTCCCGTGACTCCATGGTGGAGATGGAGGTCATCGATGAGCTCGGCAATTCCGCCGGAACGGCGAAAGCCCAGCTCGCGCTGTCCTATTCCTATGGCGACGGCGGCGACGTCAGCTGCCGCCTGACGCGCGACGCGGTGTCCGGCCTGTTCTATGACCTGCCGATTCATGCCTATGCTTCGATCTACCTCAACGGCGTTGCCGACCTCGTCGGCGAGATCGGCGGCATCACGGTCACTTCGCTTGGCACGTTCAAGGAGTTTCACGAGGGACAGACCGTTGAGCTCACGCGCAGCAATACCGAAAGGTATATCCGTTACCGCGAACACACGGTCGACGGCAACAATCAGCGTATGGAGCGGCAGAAGCAGGTGCTCATGGCCATGGCCAAAACCATGCTCTCCCGCATCCGCGAAAAGCCCATCAGCGCGCTCACGGTCTATGACGCGGTCAAGCGCAACGTCACCACCGATCTGAACACGGGCTCCATTCTCTACCTCGCGCGCACGGCCGCCGTCATGCACATGAACGAAAACGTTCTCAAGGCGCCGGGCGAGTCCGTCCTCGGCGAGGGAGATCACGCGGAATTCAATGTGGACGAGACGGCGCTTTATGAATTGATCCTGTCCGTGTTCTATAAGCCGATTGAAGGCTGAGAAGAGGAGGAAGACCTACGGATCGAAGAACCTGTCCCATTGCGGTGTTTGATTCCGGCCTCGGCGGCATCAGCGTGCTGCGCGAGCTGAGAGCGCTGATGCCCGGTGAAAACTATCTCTATTTCGGCGATTCCGCCAACGCGCCTTACGGCACGCGCTCGCTGGAGGAGGTCCGCGCGCTGACGCTGCAGAACATCGGCATGCTCTATGAGCGCGGGATCAAGGCCGCCGTCATCGCCTGCAATACGGCCACGAGCGCCGCGGTCTCCGCGCTGCGCGAGCGATTTCGGGACATCCCGATCATCGGCATGGAGCCGGCGCTCAAGCCCGCCGCGCTCGCGCACCCGGGCGGAACCGTTCTGGTTCTGGCCACGCCGCTGACGCTGCGCGAGGAAAAATTCTCCCATCTCCTGGAGCACTATCAGGACGGCGCCAGAATCGTGCCGCTTGCCTGCCCGGAGCTGGTGGAGTTCGTCGAACGGGGAGAGCTGGAGAGCGAGGCGCTGCTGCAGTATCTCCGCGCCCGGCTCGACGCCTACCGCGATCAGGCGGACGCCGCCGTGCTCGGCTGCACGCATTTTCCGTTTCTGCGCGCCGCCATCCGCCGCGTGCTCGGCGCGAAGACCGTGCTCTATGACGGCGGGGCGGGAACCGCCCGCCAGACACAGCGTCAGCTGCAAATGCACGGCTTGCTGCTTTCTTCCGGAAAGGAAGGGAGTGTGGCGCTGGAGAATAGTCGAAATGACCCACGGGAGCTTGCGCTGAGCCAATTTCTTTTGTCAGAAATCCCGTAAAATACTGCTTGCATTTTTCAATTCCTTGATGTACAATACTTGGTGTATAAATGTTTACGAACTACAAATAGGAGGATACCATTATGAAGAAGCTTTTCGCCATCGTTCTGGTTGTTGTGCTCGTGTTCGCTATGGCGAGCGTTGCATTCGCGGCCGGTAACCCCGTGATCAGCCCTGAGAAGCAGAACACTTCTCCCTCTGTCGTCCCCGGCGGCAAGACCTCTCCCCAGACGGGCGAGTCTTTCTCCGTGGTGTGGGTTGTTCTGGCGGCTGTTGTTCTTCTGGCGGTTGCCCTGTTCTGCGGCAAGAAGCTCATCACCGTGAAGTAAGAACACAAAACTGAAATTGGTTAGCTCCACGAAGCGCATGGCGCTGCCGTGGAGCTTTCCATTTGCAGAGGAGAAGCTATGGAAAAAGAAAGTAAAACAAGACAGACGCTGGTCCGCCTGATTCTGATCGCGATCGCCATTGCGGCCCTGCTCGCCATCGCGTGGTGCGTCTGGTATCTCGTGCAGTACTATCAGGGCGCTCGCCACGGCCAGGAGGTGCAGGAGATCGGCGTCACCGAGATTCCGATCATCGACCCTGCGGACGTGCCGGAGGTCGTCGATCTTCCGGTCGATTTTGAAGCGCTGCAGGCCATGAACCCGGACGTCTATGCCTGGGTCACCATCCCGGGCACCGCCATCAACTATCCCATCGTCCAGCGCAGGGGAGATGTGGGCTTCTACGCCAACCACAGCTCCGACGGCGCGTATTACACCGGCGGCAGCATTTACAGCGAGGATTATAACACCACCACCTTCCGCGATCCGGTCACGCTGCTCTACGGCCACAATCTCCGCAACGGCACGATGTTTGCCCAGCTCAACGACTTCGCGGACGCCGAGGTGTTCGCCCAGCATCCGCAGATCTACGTCTATACGCCGGACAAAATGCGCATCTATCAGATCTTCTTTGCCGGCGTCCATTCCAACGAGCATCTGCTGCTGAACCACGACTTCACGCAGCGGGAGGAGTTCGAGTCCTTCTTCGCCGATCTCAAGGATACCCGTTCGCTCACGGCGCAGCTGCGCGCCGAGGAGTTCCCGGTCTATGGGGAGGACAAGGTGCTCGTCCTGTCCACGTGCTTCCGCGGCAACAACCGCCAGCGTTTTCTCGTGCAGGGGCGGCTGCTTGCCGAGATTCCGGTCGAATATACGACAAATAATTAAAAGAATGTTCCTCTTCCGTCCGCGGAAGAGGAAATTTTTTCATGATTAAAAAAGAAACAATGCTTGTAATTTATAGATGGATTTATTATAATAAAAAAGTCGATAAACTTGGCAAAACGTAAAAGAGGAGGATCCCTATGAGCAAAAAAATCCTGAGTCTGCTCCTCGCGGCCGTCATGGTCTTCAGCCTTGGCGTCTCCGCGTTCGCAGCGGACGTCCAGTATCCCGTCATCAAGGGCGAATATACCCACTGCCCGTCGCTCGGCTTCCTGGACTTCGTCGGAAACGTGTCTCTGGACTTTGCGTACAGCGATGCGTACTTCACCCACACCGGATATCAGTACGACCATGATCTGGCCAAGGTCTCCATGGCCCTGACGCAGGCTTCCTTCGCCAGCGCCTCCAGCTCCGTGGAAGGCTGGCAGACTGCCAACTCCAACTTCAACGCCCTCATGAAGCAGTGCGGCTTCACGAAGTTCGCCGCCAATGAGGACGCCGTCTCCCATCCCGGTCTCGAGACCCTCGGCGCCTGCGCCGCGAGCAAGACCATCGTGGATAACGGCGGAAACTACACCCTCATCGCCCTCGGCCTGCGCGGCCATAACTACGGCGGCGAGTGGTACGGCAACTTCGACGTGGGCAAGACCGGCGGCCATGCCGGCTTCATCAAGGCTGCCGATAAGGCCATGACCTTCCTCAAGCAGTACATCCAGGACAACAACATCACCGGCCGCGTCAAGCTGTGGACGACCGGCTTCAGCCGCGCCGCCGCCACGGCGAACCTGCTCGGTGCCCGCATCGACCAGGGCGAGAAGCTTGGAGATAAGGTCACCATCACCCCGCACGATCTCTACTGCTACACCTTCGAGACCCCGCAGGGCGCGCAGGATTCTCACTCCAAGGATCCGATCTACGATAACATCTTCAACGTCATGAACCCCAACGACTTCGTCCCGAGGGTCTCCTTCGACGCGTGGGATCAGAGCCGCTACGGCCAGGACATCTACACCCCCGCCTACCAGATCGACAAGGATTATGCCTCCTATAAGCCGGGCATGACCGCCGAGCTGCGCAAGATGGGCTGGATGAGCCTCCTCGGCTATGACATCGACCTCATCGACAACTTCCAGTATTACGACCTCAACCTCATCAACGGCCTCGTCAGCAGCAAGGCCGTCACCCAGACCGAGTATTACAACATGGTCATCGACGCCCTGCTCACCGACATGATGACCTCCCGCCAGGACATGGTGGACAACGTTCAGGCCGACATTCAGGAGCTCAGCTCCACGCTGCTCGGCGTTGATACCGGCCGCCTGATGAACGCGCTCGTGATCTTTGCCGGCAAGTTTGCCGATCCGACGACCTTCATCCGCTTCGTCAACTCCCTCACCATCACCGGCGCCATCGTCAACGGCACCGTTGTGGATCAGTTTGTGGATCTCTTCATGGAAGCGATGGTCGAGGCCGGCTGCGCCAACTACAACGGCGATCAGGTCCGCGCCATGCTGCGCAACCTTGCCCCGAGACTCCTCAACTTCATCGCCAAGAATCCCACGCTGTCGTTCAACCTCGTTCAGAACCTCGTCCCGATCGTCAACGCGCACTTCTCTGAGGTCACCAACGCGTGGCTGCGCAGCATGCCCGCCGAGTACTTCGCCAGCCAGGCCCGCCAGCTTGCCTACACCGGCGGCTACAGCGACGTCTACACCGCTGACTGGTACTCCGACGAGGTCGAGTACTGCACGCGCGGCGGTCTCATGAACGGCATGGGTGACGGCATCTTCGCGCCCGACCGCAATACGACCCGTGCCGAGTTTGCCATGGTGCTCTATCGCCTCGAGGGCAGCCCCGAGGGCAACGGCTTCGATCCGTTCAACGACGTTATCAAGGGCAGCTGGTATCAGAAGGCGGTCGCCTGGGCCTACCAGAGCGGCGTGGTCAAGGGCATGACCGAGACCACCTTCGAGCCTGACAGCAACATCACCCGCGAGCAGATGGTCACCATGCTCTATCGCTATGCCAACCGCGTCGTGCCGACCAAGACCCGCGCGCCGCTCACCGCGTTCAGCGATGCCGCGTCCGTGTCTGATTACGCCGTCGCCCCGCTGCAGTGGGCCGTCGGTGTGGCCGTCATCAACGGCATGGACGGCCGTCTCAATCCGCAGGGTCTCACCACCCGCGCGCAGATTGCCCGCGTCCTGCAGCAGTTCTGCGAGATCAAGCCGGACATGGTGTAAACCGCAATCACAATCAAAAAAGAAGCTCCCTCGGGAGCTTCTTTTTTTGTTGCGTTTTTTGTTACAAAAGCAGGGGAGGGGAGTTTCCAGAACTGTAAAGATCACAAAATTATGTTACCATTTTGTGAATTTCTGACTCAACACCGTGTTGAGTCACCACAGCATCTTGTGCCGCAAAAAATGAGCGTTCACAACGCGAACAGGAATTTCCACAAAAACAATTTGCGCCCTTTGTAAAAGTTACAGAAAAGTAACAAATTTAGTACATTTCGGTTGCGAGACGTTAAAAATCGTGTTATAATAGCCTCGTTCTTAAAAAAACCGAGAGGTGCTACATGAAAAAAAGAGTCATCGGCTTTCTGCTCGCCTGCCTGCTTCTGATGGGCGTTCTTCCCTTCGCGCAGACGCACGCGGTTTCGCTCAACGCCGCCCCTTATCTGAATATCACCTATGGAGAGAGCTCCGCTGTCGCCGGCGGCACCATCCGCTACGTCTCGCAGCTGACGAGCTCTCCGCGCTTCTACACCTCCTACTGGGAGCCCTATGTGGACGGTGCGGGCCATGAGTGCTATACCGCCGCGATCTCCATGGCGCTGTCCGCCATCGGCGTGAACGCCACGCCCGCCGTGCTCGGCCTCTACTGGACCGAGCAGGGGCACACCGGCGGAACTCCGTTCACGACCGTGCAGTGGGACGTCGCTCCCTTCGGCGCCACGTATCTGCAGCGCTCCTTCGCCAAAGCGATGGAGGCCTTCCGCGGCGCGCCCGGCTCCTACAGCCCTCCGATCATCCATCTGACGACCTACTCCGAGCGCGGCCACTATGTTGTCGTTGCCGGCCAGCTCTCCGATTCTCAGTACGTCATTGTGGACCCGGCGAACGACAGCACCTGGAGCGTGAAAATCCAGAATAACGTCGTCACCTACTCCCGCAACGGCGAGCAGCGCAGCGAGGAGCTCGAGCCTGTCACGCAGTATCAGCGCACCGGCTCCCCGAGCTTCACCGCCCCGAGCGCGCCCTCCGCGCCGACCGCTCCTTCCGCGCCTTCGACCACGCCCGCCGTCACCGCGCCGACCAAGTCCGATTACCACAGCGACGGACTCAAGTGCGTTTCTGCGGCGTTTGTGGATGTGAAGGGCGAGAGCGACTGGTCGCACGCCGGCATTGACTACTGCGTCAGGAACGGCCTCATGCAGGGCACGGACGCCAAGCACTTCAGCCCCGATACGAATATGACCCGTGCCATGATGGTCACGGTGCTCTACCGCGCCGCCGGCGCTCCGGACGTCACCGGTTATACGAATCCCTTCTCCGATCTGACGGACAGCTGGTACCGCAGCGCCGTCGTCTGGGCGTACCACATGGGCATCACGGAAGGCGTCAAGGCGACGCTCTTCGCCCCCGACCAGCTCGTCACGCGCGAGCAGCTCGTCTCCATGCTCTACCGCTATCGCCAGCTCACCGCGGCGACCCCCGCGAAGATCGATGCGCTCAACGCCTTCAAGGACGCCTCCGGCATCTCCTCCTGGGCGGCAGAGCCCATGCGCTGGGCCGTCACGAACGGCATCGTCACCGGCACCTCCGCCACGAAGCTGAGCCCGGACGGCACCGCCAACCGCGCCCAGATGGCCACGATCCTCATGCGCTTTACCCAGCTTTGATCCTGCTGTGATATCCCCCCAAACGCCCCGCTCTCGCGGGGCGTTTTATTTCGGGCTGTCAAAGAACACGGTTCTTT
>JAZPZZ010000184.1:0-21186 GCA_045544935.1 Oscillospiraceae bacterium
AAACCCGTTGTCTTTGGCCAGCGGGTTTTCGTTATTTCGGATTTTTCTTTCTGCAATAAATAGCGCTTTCGGTATTTGAGCCGAACGAAATTGAGAATCTTTCGGTAGTAGTAGGGATTCGCAGCCCCGCCGATCATGCCGACGAAGGGGAGCCCCTGAAGGAACTTGCTCAGCAGCATGTCTACTGTGAAGGCGTTTGCCGTTTTTCTGGTCTGCTCATCCAGCATTTCCTTTGCCGGCACAATCGGATTCGAGATCTGCTCATCAATCAGCTGATTGCAGGCGTCCCAATCCTCACCGCGCACCATCGCGCCCTCGAGCAAGAGCAGGATAAACCTTTTTTCTTCGTCTGTATCATACTGATAGCCGTATCGAAGCGCGGTTTCATAGCAGCCGCGCAGAATCATCGAAACGAACAGCACAATGTCCGGCAGGCCGATCCCGAGCGCGCCGAGCCCGACGCCCTCCACAGCGCTGACAGCGAGGCTCACGAGGTTGCTCAGCTGCGCGTTTGCGTCCAGCAGGGCGAGATCGTGCGAGTTCATCTCAAGACTCACGGCGTAGTTGCGCACCTTAAAATCCTTTTCGATCTCTTCCTTGCGGTAGGTCTTCTCGATCAGATCCGTGCCTTTTTCAAAGATAATCTGAAAGGCTTTTGCAAAAACGGACTTCAGATTGTCATAGATCTTCGGCGGAACTTTGGCCTCCAGCGCGGTTTTCCACTGTGCTGGCTCCTTATGATGCAGCCGATGCAGTTTTTCTTCCTGTCGCGCAATGCGATCGAGTTCAGTCGAGATGGTCATCCGATCGCCTCCTAAAATCAGTGTAGCACATTTTTCCCTGTTTGAAAATGAAGAGTTGCGCACTTCCGATTCCTTCGGTATAATACATTCAAATATGTTATGAAAGGCAGTACTTCATGAGTCAGATCAACAAACCAATTGGCCCTGAGGATTATGAGGAGCCCCAGTGTCTGCTCTGCGGCGAGCCCTATGGCGCCGAGCCTAAGCCAGAGCCGATTCCGCAGCAGCGCGTGGTGCAGAAGCTTGATGAATATATGAGCCGCCGCGATTACGACGGCGCGGAGCGCCACCTGCTCTACTGGCTCGAAGAGTCAAAGCGTGTGCATGACCTCCGCGGCGAGCTGCTTGTGCACAACGAACTGATTGGTCATTATCGCAAGATTTCTAATAGAGAGCAGGCGTTCCTTCATGTTGAGGAGGCTTTGAAGCTGCTCGACGTGCTTGACTTCGAAGGTTCTGTCAGCGCCGGTACGACCTATGTCAATTCTGCCACGGCCTGCAGCGCCTTTGGTGACAACGAGCGCGCTTTGGCGCTGTTCGAGAAAGCCCGTGCGGTTTACGAAGCCAATCCCGACACGAGAAAGCACCTGCTCGGCGGCCTCTATAACAACATGGCGCTCGCCTGTCAGGCGCTGGGCCGCTATCCGGAGGCGTTTGCGCTCTATGAAAAGGCAATGGTCGTCATGCAGGACGTCGCCGGCGGCGTGCTTGAGCAGGCGATCACCTGCCTCAATATGGCGGACGCCGTCGCGGCGCAGGACGGTCTGGAGGCAGGGGAGAAGCGCATCTTCGAGCTGCTTGATCAGGCCTATGATCTCCTGCACGATGATTCCGCGCCGAGAGACGGTTATTATGCCTTTGTGTGCGAGAAGTGCGCGCCGAGCTTTTCCTATTATGGATACTTTCTCGCGGCGGAGGAGCTGCAGAAGACAGCGGAGGCAATCTATGAACGGCCTTGAGCTCTCCCGTACCTTCTTTGAGGAGCATGGCAGACCGATGCTCGAGGCGCAGTTTCCGGAGTGGATGCCGTATCTGGCCGCTGGCCTGTTCGGAAGCGGCTCGGAGTGCTTCGGGTTTGACGATGATGTCTCGCGCGATCACGATTTTGAGCCCGGCTTCTGCCTCTTTCTGCCGGAGGAATCGGTTTTGGACCGCAGAACGGCCTTTTTGATGGAGCGGGCGTACTCCAAGCTTCCGCGCACCTTCATGGGCGTTTCCCGTCCGGTGCTGCAGCCGGTCGGCGGTGCGAGGCATGGCGTCTTTCGCACGACGGAATTCTTTCAGAAGCTGATCGGCTCGCCGGATGGGCTTCTGGACCTGCGCGATTGGCTCTCCATCCCGGAGCAGGCGCTTGCAGAGGCGACGAACGGCGAACTCTATTTCGATTCGCTCGGAGAGGTGAGCCGCATCCGCGAGGTGCTGCGGTTTTTTCCGGAGGATGTGCGCCGGAAAAAACTCGCGGGACATTTGCTGCTCATGGAGCAGGCGGGACAGTATAACTATCCGCGCTGTCTTTCCCATTGGGAAACCGGCGCTGCACAGCTGGCGGCGGGCGAATTTGCATCAAGCGCCATGTCCGCCGTGTTTTTGCTCAATCGGCAGTATCAGCCCTACTATAAATGGCGCTTCCGGGCCTTTCGCAATCTGAAAAATCTCTCCGATCTTGCGCAGCCGATGGAACAGATTCTGACGACCGGAAACGACGACGAAAGTGCTGCAAATAAAACTGCGCTCATTGAGCAGATCTGCGCCGCCGTGAGGTCCGAGCTCTGCGCGCAGGCGCTTTCCGATGCGCAGGGCGATGATCTGGAGCGTCATGCCTATGCGGTCAACGATACGATTGAAAACAGCGAACTGCGAAATTTGCACGTCCTCGCAGCAGTCTGAATAAGGGTGAAGCGTTTGCTTCACCCTTTTCTTTAGATGCGATAGCTTTCCAGCTCCATGTTGAGCAGATCAAAGCACCAGACCCGCCCTGCTTCCACCGTTCGTCCGGCAAGCAGCTGCGTGCACAGCGACGCCTGCATCGCCGCGCAGAGCGCGGGCGTGAAGGGGAGAGACGCCTTGCATTCGGCCCCGTCCGACGGATAGAGCTTCTCCATCAAATCGTCCCCGGGAACGGAAATCGCCGCCTGCGACACCCAGCCCTGAATGGCTCCGTGGACCCAAGGAATCCCAATTGCGTCGCATCCCGCGCTGAGCGCCCGACGCGCCTCTGCGTTGTCCAGCGCGTCCAGCGCGAGATCGCATCCCTCGAGCAGCCGCGCCGCGTTTTCCTCTGTGAGAAAGTCCGGAATGGCCTCGATCCTGATCTCCGGATTGATGCGCGAAGTCCTTTCTGCAGCTGCATCGACCTTTCGCGTGCCGATGCGCTCCGGGCAGGACAGCAGCTGGCGGTTGAGATTGGACGCTTCGAACACGTCGCCGTCCGCGATGCGGATGGTCCCGACGCCGAGCCGTGCGAGATATTCCAGCAGATAGCCGCCGAGTCCGCCGCAGCCGGCAATCAAAACCGTTTTGCACTGTATTTGATTGAGTTCTGCTTCTGTCAGCGCGCCGATTATCCGTTCATATTTGCTGTTCATGCTATCATCTCCCGACAGTTTCACTGGAATGTAATGAATAATTTGACAAATCCGTGTCATTTGTTGACTTTCCATAGTGGAATGCTATAATGAAAATCAGCAATGACCCTTATTAAAAGAGTGGAGGATTTCGTCATGGGAAAACTGTTGAATGCTTATTATCGCTGCTATCAGTGGGTCTTTAACATCGGCGCGCACTTTCTGCACTGGCGCAGGCCGATTCAGGTCTCGGGCATCGGAAGCGCAGGCAAGATTCCTGAGATTCTGAAAAAAGAAGGCGTTACGAAACCGATTATCGTCACCGGTCCCAGCGTCGGCAAGAAGCTTGCCCCGATCGTGACCGCCGCATTGGATGAGGCCGGAATTCCCTGGGTCATGTTCGCCGAGGTCGAGGCCAATCCGCGCGTCAGCACGGTTGAGAAGGTCCGTGCCCTGTATGTTGAAAACGGCTGCGACGGCTTCATCGCCATCGGCGGCGGTTCTCCCATGGATTCCGCCAAGGCTGCGGCTGCGCGTGTTGTCCGCCCGAATAAGCCGGTCGGCAAGATGGCCGGTCTTCTGCGCGTGCTGAAAAAGCTTCCGCCCTTCATTGCCGTTCCCACCACAGCCGGTACCGGCTCGGAGACGACGATCGCCGCCGTCATCACCGATGATGAAACGCACCACAAATACGCGGTGATGGATCTGGCGCTCGTGCCGAAATATGCCGTTTTGGATCCGGAGATGACGCGCGGCCTGCCGCCGAAAATCACCGCCGCCACCGGCATGGACGCGCTGACCCACGCGGTCGAGGCGTATGTCTGCTGGACCTACAATACGAAGGAAAGTCTCCAGTGCGCGGAGGAAGCGA
Organism: Oscillospiraceae bacterium; assembly: GCA_045544935.1. GTDB lineage: Bacteria > Bacillota > Clostridia > Oscillospirales > Oscillospiraceae > CAG-103. The sequence continues at coordinate 4,239 of JAZPZZ010000184.1, forward strand.
CCGTCGCGATCTTTAAGTATCTGGAACGCGCCTACAAGAACGGCGACGATATGGAAGCCCGCACGGAGATGCTCGTCGCTTCCTTCAAGGCCGGCTTTGCCTTCACTCGTGCCGGCGTCGGCAACGTGCACGCCATCGCGCATACGCTCGGCGGCCTGTATAACACGCCTCACGGTCTGGCCAACGCCGTCATCCTGCCCATCGTGCTCGAGGACTATGGCGCAGCGGTCTATCCGAGACTCTCCCGTCTCGCGGAGATCACCGGCGTCTGCACCTCCGGCTCTCAGGAGGAAAAGGCAAAGGCCTTTATCAAGGAAATACGTGCAATGAACCAGCGCATGGATATCCCGACCGGCTTTGACCATATCCAGGAGAAGGATATCCCGCAGATGATCGAGTGGGCACTGAAGGAAGCCAACCCGTTCTATCCGGTCCCCGTGATCTATGACTACGCGCGCTGCGAAAAAGTCATTCACCGCATCATCAACGAAGCGTGACTTCGCTTTTACCGAAACCCCCCCCGGCCCCGCCGGTTGGGTTTTTCTTTTGTCATCCGCCGGCGCCGGCGCGGAAGAAGTAGACCGTGTCTCCCGGCTGCAGAGCGGCATTCGGCGCCGCGGCGTTTCCGTTCACGGCGATGCGGCAGCCCTTGAGCGTTTTGAGCGTGATGCAGGTGTCCGGCTGCTTTGCGCGGATCGCGTCCAGCACGGGGGCATAAAGCTCCTTCACGCGCGACGCCTCTGCCTGCACCTCTTTCACGCCGCTGTCAATGCGCAGCGTGCCGAAGAGCTTGACCGTGATCATGCGGCAATCCTCAGGCGCTTGAGCTTTTTATCGCTCGGCAGACCTTCGCCGGACCAGCCTCTGGCGCGGTAATAGGTTTTCTTCATCTTGTCGAGCGGCACCTTCGTCTTCGGATCGTTCGGATCCTGCAGAACGTGCGTCAGGCGCTTCGGCAGTGTGTCCATCGCGGCCGATACGCCGAACTTCGCGTTCACGGCGCGCTCCACGTTGTAGCTGCGCTCGCCCATACGGATGAATTTGCCGAGCGTGAGCTTCATGCCGGTTGCCAGCTGAATCTCCTTCGTGTGCGGAATCAGCGGCAGATGGAAAAATGCGATCTCCGGGAACTTATTTAAGAATCGTACTGCCCAGCCGAGGTGCGGCAGAACCCAGTTGACGATCTTTGTGATGATATTGTTCGGTCGGGAAATGAGGAAGCCCGGGAATACGGCGTAGGAGGTGAACAGACATTGCCCGCCCATGGAGATGGCCTCCATCACGTCCTGCATGAACATGCACAGATCCGCCTTGCCCTTCGGCGTCTGCGGGTCGATGTGCAGACCCAGACCCTCGAGCACGACGAGGTAGCCGCCGTTGAGGTGGCAGCCGCCGCGATTGGCCACTGCGTAGCCCAGTCCCTGGCCGACGCTCCGGCGAGGCTCATAGGCCGCGAGCTCCATGCCCTTGGACTGAATGGCAAACTCCGTGCCGCCGTATTTCTCGCTCAGCCGCTTGCTGCCCTCAGCGAGCTCATTGCCGATGCCGCGGCGGTGCGCAATGTCGTCAAAGACCTGGCTGATGTTGTCTACCTCTCCGAACTTGAGTTCGCTGTTGAAGAGTCCTTTCTCGGTGGCCTCCATCGCCCAGGCGACGGTGCCGGCACAGGAGATCGTGTCCATGCCGAGCTCATCCAGCTCGTAGTTCCAGCGGCAGATCAGTTCCAGATTGCGGTTTTCAATGCCGCCGCCGAGTAGGCCGAGCGTCTCCAGCTCCGGGCCCTTGACCTGGCGCTCTCCGACCTTTACGCGCCGCGCACAGCGAATCGTGCAGTAGAGACAGCCGTTATTTTTGATGTTCTGCTCTTCGGCCAGTGCCTCGCCGCTCACTTCCTCGAAGTGCTCGAAGGTACCGGCGGAGTAGTTGCGCGTAGAGAGCTGGTGGTTCACCTGCATGCCGCTCACGAGACCGGCCGTGCCGAGCTTCGGCAGCTGATCGCCCGTGATCGGGTGCTCCTTGAGCGCTTTGATCCACTTCTTGTTGTGCTCCTGCAGCGCTTTCTGATTGTAGACCGTCACCATCTTCGTTCCGCGGGTGACCATGGCCTTGATGTTCTTGCTGCCGAACACCGCGCCCATACCAGCGCGGCCGGCGGCGCGCTCGCCGCTGATCACGCTTGCATACCGCACGAGGTGCTCGCCGGCAGGGCCGATGGCAAGCATGCCGCAGGTGAGCTTCTTTCCGGTGCGCTCGTTGAGCTCTGCCTGAATGGTCTCCTGCGTCTCGGTTGTGCGCATACCCATGAGCGAGGCGGCACTGTGGAAGAGAATCTCGTCCTCCGAAATTTCAATCCAGGTCGGCTCGGCGCATTTTCCTCTCAGAATGACCGCGTCGTAGCCCGCCTTCTTCAGATAGTTGCCGAAGTTGCCTCCGCAGTTGGAGGAGGAGGTGATGCCCGTCAGCGGGGAGAGGGAGGAGATGTCAAATCGATTGGAGGAGGGAGCGCCGGTTCCCGTGAGCGGACCGGTCGCAATCACGATCAGATTCTCCGGGCCGAGCGGGTCCTCCTTTCCGGTGAGATTGTCATAGAGAATTTTGGATGCCATGGCCTTGCCGCCAAGGTAAAGCTCACGGTCCCGATCTGTCCACGGATATTCCTCTGCCTTCATCGTGGTGAGATCGAGCAGCATCACTTTGCCCATGTAACCGCAGTAGTTGGTCATGCCGTCAGCTCCTTTCCTTATATTAATTCAATTATATACTAACACAGGGACTCCGCTTTGCATAGCTATGATATTTTTTCATCAATAAGTATTGAAAAAGCTCTTGCATATTCTGTAAACCTGTGTTAGAATACCAGAGCTTGCGCAGAGCATAACTGCGCGATCACGGCGGTCCGCTGCCGAGGCTCGGCGAAGCCCTCCGGTAAGAACGTTTGTATAAAGGAAGGATTTATTATGGATCTCATCAAAACTCTGACCGAGCAGTACATGAAGCCTGAACTGCCGGCCATGCGCGTCGGCGACACCGTGCGTGTCACTGTCCGCGTCAAGGAAGGCAACCGCGAGCGCAATCAGGCGTTCGAGGGCACCATCATCGCCAAGAAGCACGGCGGCATCAACGAGACCATCACCGTGCGCCGCATTTCCTACGGCGTTGGCTGTGAGAAGGTTTTCCCCGTGCATTCTCCCACGATCGTCTCCGTCGACACCGTGCGTCGCGGCAAGGTTCGCAGAGCGAAGCTCTACTATCTGCGTGATCGCGTCGGCAAGAAGGCGAAGGTCAAGGAGCTCATCTGAGCGCAATACCGACAAAAAAAGAGACCGAAAGGTCTCTTTTTTTGTTGCCCGAACGATGGGTTTTCGTGTATAATATATTCTGTTATTTTATCGGAACGAGGTACTTCTCATGGATGAACAAAAAACCGGAGCCGCGCCGTCCAGGCGTGCGGATCTGTATGATTGGATCAACAGCATCATCGCGGCGCTGATCGTCTGCGTGCTCGTGTTTGTGTTTCTCGCGCGCATGGTCAACGTCGTCGGCTCCTCCATGTATCCAACGCTGGAGGAGAATGATAAGATTGTCATTTGCAATCTGTTTTATGAGCCGAAGCAGGGTGATATCGTTGTTCTGCGAAAGGACACCTTCATGGAGGATCCGATCGTCAAGCGCGTGATCGCTCTGGAGGGTCAGACCGTGAACATCGACTTTGAAAACGGCATTGTTTATATCGACAATACCGCGATCAATGAGCCGTATGTCAATGAGCTTACGCATGAGCGCGAGAATTTTGAAGGCCCCTTCACCGTGCCGGACGGCTGCGTGTTTGTCATGGGCGATAACCGCAACGCCTCCACCGACAGCCGTGCCGCGAGCCTCGGCGCGGTCGACAAGCGCTATATCATGGGCCGCGTTTACGCCACAGTGTTCCCGATCAAGAACATCGAGTGGAACGCCGTTGACCCTTATTCCTCGAACTAACGGAAGAACGAAATGGACCAGAACTTTGAAAAACTGAATATCCAGTGGTTCCCCGGTCATATGACCAAGGCGCAGCGGATGATCGAGGAGCAGATGAAGCAGGTCGACGCCGTATGCGAGATTCTCGACGCCCGTATTCCGATGGCGAGCCGAAACCCGGATATCGACCGCCTCGCCGGAGAGAAGCCCCGCATCGTCATCTTAAACCGTGTGGATCTCGCCGATCCCAGGTGGACTGCCCAGTGGCGCAAGACGTTCCGCGCGAAGGGCATGGCTGTGCTGGAAACGGACTGCCGCAGCGGGAAGGGCGTCAAGGGCTTTGCCGACGCCGTTCGTTCGGTTCTGAAGGAAAAGATGGAGGCTTACGCCGCTAAGGGGCAGGTCGGACGCGCCATGCGCGTCATGGTGCTCGGTATCCCGAACGTCGGCAAGTCCACCTTCATCAATCAGGTTGCGCGCCGCAAGGCCGCCATCGCAGGCGACCGTCCCGGCGTCACGCGCGGAAAGCAGTGGATCACCGTCTCGAGCGATCTCGAGCTTCTCGATACGCCGGGCATCCTCTGGCCCCGCTTTGACAGTCAGGAGGTCGGCGAACTGCTCGCGATCACCGGTGCGATCAAGGCCGAGGTGCTCGATCGCGAAACGCTCGCCGCAAGCTTCATCAAGCGTCTTGCGCTTACGGCGCCGGAAGCCGTGGAGCAGCGATATAAGTTTCGCCCCGACGCGGAGAAGAACGGGTTTGAACTGCTCGAACAGGCGGCGAAAAAGCGCGGCTTTCTCATCTCCGGCGGCGAATATGATCTGGAGCGTATGGCCGCTGTGCTGCTCGATGAATATCGTTCCGGCAAGCTTGGCCGCATCACGCTGGAAATGCCGGAGGCATCGGAATGAGCCTTTGGGATTATGAAAATGAACTCATGGCCTCCGGCCGCGGCCCGGTCTGCGGCGTGGACGAGGCGGGCAGGGGTCCGCTCGCGGGTCCGGTGTGCGCCGCCGCCGTAATGCTTCCGCCGGGGCTTGAGATTCCCGGACTGAACGATTCCAAAAAGCTCACGGAGAAAAAGCGGGAAGCCCTCTTCGATGAAATCTGCGCCGCTGCCGTCACCTACGGCATTGCGTTCGCGACGGTGGAGGAGATCGAGGAGTTCAATATCCTCGGAGCGACCTTTCTTGCCATGCGCCGCGCCGTGGAGCAGCTGAAGGAAAAACCCGGCCTCGTCCTTGTGGACGGAAACCGGGATCCCGGCCTGCCGTACCCGACCGAGTGTGTTGTGAAGGGTGACGGCAGGTGCGCTGACATTGCGGCCGCGTCGATCCTTGCCAAGGTCACGCGTGACCGCTATATGCTCGAGCAGGCGGCGCGTTTTCCGCAGTATGGGTTTGAGAAGCATAAGGGTTACGGAACGGCCGCGCATTATGCCGCGCTCCGTGCATACGGACCGAGCGAGATTCATCGCCCGTCGTTTTTGAAGAAGATGCATTGACATGATAATTCATTCCGATCAAATCAAATCCACCGGAAAATGGGGCGAAGACCAAGCGGAAAAGTATCTCCGCCGGAAGGGCTACCGCACCGTAGCGCGCAACTATTCCTGCCGCCTCGGCGAGATTGATTTGATCGTGTCTGATCGGAATTATCTTGTTTTTGTGGAAGTGAAGACGCGCCGAAGCGCCGCGTTTGCCGAGGCACGGGAATTTGTCGGCTATGCCAAGCAGCGCCGCATCCGCGCGGCTGCCTCTTTGTGGCTCGCGTCACATGAGACTCAGCTGCAGCCGCGGTTTGATGTGATCGAGATTTACGGCACGGAGGATATGCCGTACCGCAAGCTGCAGATCCGGCAGATTGAAAACGCCTTTGAATGAGATTGGAGATCCTACGATGAATTATTACAGCACCAGAAGTCTGTTGGAGAGCAGCGCCGCCGGCGCGATTGCAAAGGGCCTTGCGCCAGACGGCGGCCTTTATGTGCCGGAGCGGATTCCGGGCATTTCCATAGAAGATCTGCGGCAGCTATGCGCCATGGATTATCGCGCCCGCGCCGTGAAGATTATGGGGTTGTATCTGGAGGAGTTCTCCGAGAGCGAGCTCGAGCAGTTTACCGACGCGGCTTACGGCGCACAGTTTGATGATCCCGCCGTTGCGCCGGTGCGTCCTCTGGATGAAAAGACGTCATTCCTTGAGCTGTGGCACGGTCCGACCTGCGCGTTTAAGGATATGGCGCTGCAGATGCTGCCGTATCTGCTCACGACATCTCTGAAGAAAACGGGGGAGTCCCGTCAGGTCTGCATCCTCGTCGCCACCTCGGGCGACACCGGAAAGGCTGCGCTGCAGGGCTTCGCGGACGTGCCCGGCACGAAGATTATGGTTTTCTATCCGCATGGCGGCGTGTCCGATGTGCAGCGTCTGCAGATGGTTACGCAGCAGGGGCAGAATGTCGGTGTCAGCGCGGTCAACGGCAATTTTGACGATGCCCAGACCGGCGTGAAGCAGATCTTCGGGGATGACTCCATCGCGGAGCGCCTCAGCGCGCGCGGCTGGTTCCTCTCTTCCGCCAATTCCATCAACTGGGGCCGGCTTCTGCCGCAGATCGTGTATTACATCTCCGCGTACTGCGATGAGGTGAACGCCGGGCGCATCGCCATGGGCGAGAAGATCAACTTCGTCGTTCCCACCGGCAACTTCGGCAACATCCTCGCCGGCTGGTATGCGAAGCAGATGGGCCTTCCGGTTCGCCGCTTTGTCTGCGCCTCCAATGAAAACAATGTGCTCACGGAGTTCATCCGTACCGGCACGTATAATAAAAATCGCCCCTTCCATGTCACAGCGTCGCCGTCGATGGACATTCTGGTCTCCAGCAACCTCGAACGTCTGCTCTTCACGCTCTCCGGCAGTGCTCCGGAGACGGACGGTTATATGCGCAGCCTGAAAGAGCAGGGACAGTATTCGGTGTCCGCTTCGCTTCTGAATAAGCTGCAGGCGGAGTTCTCCTGCGGCTTCTGCGATGATGACCGGACACGCGCTGCCATCGGCAGAGTCTGGTCGGAGCATCATTATCTGATGGATACGCATACCGCCGTGGCCTATCAGGTGCTGGAGGATTACCGCGAAGAGACCGGCGATCAGACGCCGGCCGTCGTGGTGTCTACCGCGAGCCCGTTTAAGTTCTGCGACCATGTCCTCCGCGCCGTCGGAGGCAGCGCGGACGCGCCAGGCGTGCAGCTCATTGACCGCCTGTCCGAGGCGACGGGGATTCCGGCTCCCAAGCCGCTGGCCGGTCTGGACGGGCGCGAGGTTCGCTTCGGCGGCGTTGTGGAGAAGAAAGCCATGCCGCAGGCCGTGGAAGAATTTCTGGCATAAAACATCAACCGGGAACGGGTTGACCGTTCCCGGATTTTTCGGAAAGGAGGGAAATACTGTGTCGCTCTTTGCCATCGGAGATCTGCATCTCTCGCTGGACGGGTCGAAATCCATGGAGGTTTTCGGCGGCCGCTGGACGGATTATCAGCAGAAAATTGAACGCGGTTTTTCGCTCCTTACCGACGAGGACGTATGTGTCCTCTGCGGCGATCTTGTCTGGGGCATGACCATGGAGGCGGCTCTGGAGGACTTTCGCTTCATCTCCTGGCTTCCCGGGCAGAAAATCATCCTCAAGGGCAATCACGATTACTGGTGGAGCACCGCCGCGAAGGCCTACCGCTTCTTTGAGGAGAACGGCATGGATAATATGCAGATTCTCAACAACAACTGCTTTGAATACGGAGATTTCGCGATCTGCGGCACGCGCGGCTGGTTCTTCGAGGAGGAGCGCGGCGATGAGCACGACCGAAAAATCATGCTTCGGGAGGTAGGCAGACTTGAGACCTCACTGAAGGCGGCAGGGGAGCGGAAAAGGCTTGTTTTTCTCCACTATCCGCCGCTCTATCAAGGCTATGAGTGCCCGGAGATTCTTGCGCTGCTCGAGCAGTATCAGGTGGAGCGCTGCTATTACGGGCACATCCACGGCAAAGGGCACAACGCTGCTTTTCAAGGCGAACGGAACGGTACCGTGTTTCGCATGGTTTCCGCCGATTATCTGGACTTCTATCCGCTCAAAGTGGAATGAAAAAACCGGTCAGATTTCTGACCGGTTTTTTCTGTTCTTAAAGGAAGAACTTCGGTTCCTTTCGCGTCGAGGCGGAGCGCTTGAGCAGCAGCTTCGCCGCTGCCTTGTCCGCGATGGGAATTCTGCGCGCGCCGGAGGTACATACCGACACGCAGCGCATGCAGCCGATGCACTTGAGATAGTTCGTGCGCGTCAGATGCTTTTCGTTGATTGCGCCGACGGGGCAGTTTTCGTAGCACATGCCGCAGCCGACGCAGCCGATGATGCTGATCGGGCGGACCGGCGCCTGAACGGAGACAAGGTGCTTCGCCTTGCCCGGCACGTTCACGCTCTTGAAGCTCGAGCGGCTCGTGACCTCGCCGAGAAAGCGCTTGAGCTGATCGAGATCGCTCGCGTCAGGACGGCCCTTGCCGTATTCCGGCGCGAGAGAGTGCGGCGCGATCATTTCGCACGCGGCAGTCACAACGAATTTGCTCTTTTCCACGGCCTCTTTCAGCTCTGCGACCGCGTCGCCGGCCGAGCGGTTTCCATAGACCGCCACCGCAATGGCGGGACCGCCGTGGCCCTCAATGTGTTTCATGCGATCATGAATGGGCTTCGGGATGCGGCCGCCGTAGACCGGAACGCAGAAAACGGCGAGTCTGTCCTTATCCACGTCGGAGCCGATCATTTCGGCTTCAGAGGTAATATCCGCCGCGCCGCAGCCGAGGTATTCCGCAATATGCTCCGCGACCTTGCGCGTGCCGCCGGTGGGGCTGAAATAAAAGACGATGCTGTCCATAGATCATACATCCTTTCTGCTTTTTTCACAGCATACCATTTTGACGGCATGATTGTCAATTACGCAATCGCCGGATTTGTTTCCGGCGTGTTCGTTCGGGCCGGAAAAGCCTTGAACAGAAAGGATTTATTTCTAAATATAGTGTTGATTTTGTTCTGACAATCTGTTATAGTATATGGGCGTGTAAATTCGTACATTACATCCTGCTCTGGCAGGATTAGGAGGAAACAAAACCAATGAACGTCCAGAACATCGAAAAGAAAGAGAACAAAACTGCGTCCTTCCAGGCCATCGTGGATGCTGCCGATTTTGAGAAGGCGGTCAACGAGGTCTATAAGAGAAACAAGAAGGATCTTTATATTCCCGGCTTCCGCAAGGGCAAGGCGCCCCGCGCGGTGATCGAGGGCATGTACGGCAAGCAGATCTTCTTTGAAGAGGCCGTTGAGGATCTCGCCGATCCCACCTTCCAGGCTGCGCTCGCCGAGACCGATCTCCGCATGGTCGGCCGTCCCTCCATCGAGAATGTCGACATCAGCGACGACAAGGTTCTGACCTATACTTTCAACATCACCCTGTATCCCGAGGTTCAGCTCGGCGAGTATAAGGGCATCGAGGTTGAGGCGGACGACGCCGAGTTCGACGAGGCCGTTCTCGAGCAGGAGCTCGAGGAAGTCCGCAAGCGCAACGCCCGTCTGATCGATGTGGAGCGCCCCGCGCAGAACGGCGACCGCGTGACCATCGACTTTGAAGGCTTCGTGGACGACGTCGCGTTCGAAGGCGGCAAGGGCGAGGATTACGACCTCGAGCTCGGCAGCGGCACGTTCATCCCCAGCTTTGAGGAGCAGCTGATCGGCGCTTCCGCCGGTGAGGCGCGCGACGTGAACGTCACCTTCCCCGAGGAGTACACCCCGGAGCTCGCCGGCAAGGCCGCGGTGTTCAAGGTGGTCGTCAAGGGCGTGCAGGAGCAGGAACTCCCCGAGCTGGACGATGAGCTCGCGAAGGACATTTCCGATTTCGACACCATGGACGAGTACAAGGCTGACCTCCGTGAGAAGCTCGTGAAGAACTTCGAGGACGAGAAGGAAGGCAGCTTCGCCACCCGTCTGATGGAGGCCGCAATCGATAAGATGGAAGTCGAGATTCCCGACGTTATGGTCGAGGAGAAGCTCGAGGAGCAGCTTCGCACCTATGCCAGCTCCATGGGCATGATGCCGATGGATATGACCAAGGAAGAGATCCTCAAGGCCATGTCGATCGATGAGAACACCTTCAGCACTGTCATGCGTCCGCAGGCCATGTTTGAGCTCAACACCGAGCTGCTGCTCGATGCCATCGCCAAGGTCGAAGAGATCACCTCCACCGAGGAAGAGGGCGAAGAGGCCATTGCCGACATGGCGAAGAATTACAACATGGAGCCCGATCAGATCCGCCAGTTCGTCAATGTCGACGTTGTCCGCACCGATCTCGCCCGCCGCAAGGCCGCGCAGGTCATCCGCGAGAACGCCGTCAAGAAGGCGCCTGCGGCTCCCGCCGAGGAAGAAAAGACCGCTGAGTAATCCGCCGATTAAAGAAACCGGATTGCGGCTATGCTCTCTTGGGTAAGCAAAAGATTGAAAGGAGCATATCTATGAGTTTGGTACCGTATGTTGTGGAGCAGACCTCCCGCGGGGAGCGCTCCTATGACATTTTCTCCCGTCTGCTGAATGACCGCATTGTCATGCTCTGCGAGGAAGTGAACGACACCACCGCGAGTCTCGTCGTGGCGCAGCTTCTCTATCTCGAGGCGCAGGACCCCGATAAGGACATTCAGTTCTATATCAACAGCCCCGGCGGCAGCGTCACGGCCGGCCTCGCCATCTATGACACGATGCAGTATATCAAGGCGGACGTCTCCACCATCTGCATCGGCATGGCGGCCTCCATGGGCGCGTTCCTGCTGTCCTCCGGCGCAAAGGGCAAGCGCATTGCGCTGCCGAACGCTGAGATCATGATCCATCAGCCCTCCGGCGGCAGTCAGGGTCAGGCGACGGACATTCAGATCCAGGCGGCGCACATTCTCCGCATCAAGGATAAGCTCAACCGCATCCTCGCGGAGAACACCGGCAAGCCGATCGAGACCATCGCAGCCGACTGCGAGCGGGACAATTACATGACCGCTGAGGAGGCGCAGGCCTACGGCCTGATTGACAAGGTCATCTATCAGCGCTGATTGATTCGATTGGAAATGGGAGGGGGCGTCAGCTCCCTCCCAAAATAAGTATTAACGGAACCATTTTTATCCCGATTCAGAAAAGGTGAAATCATTTTATGGCGAGAAACGATGATAAGAAAAATGTCCGCTGCTCGTTCTGCGGAAAACCGCAGTCTCTTGTAAACCGATTGATCGCCGGAAACGGCTCTTATATATGTGACGATTGTATCCGCCTGTGCATGAACATCATCGACGAGACGTATGATCCCGGCGAGATGGACACGGGCAGCGTGAGCTTTGGTCTCTCCGAGCGTGAGATTCCGAAGCCTGCGGAAATCAAGGCGCGGCTCGATGATTATATCATTGGCCAGGAGCGCGCGAAAATTGCGCTCTCCGTCGCGGTCTATAACCATTACAAGCGCATCATCCACGGGGACGACAGCGATGTTGAGCTGCAGAAGAGCAACATTCTCCTCATCGGCCCCACCGGCAGCGGCAAAACCCTTTTTGCCCAGACGCTGGCCAAAATGCTGAACGTGCCCTTTGCAATCGCGGACGCCACCACGCTGACCGAGGCCGGCTACGTGGGCGAGGATGTGGAAAACATTCTCCTCAAGCTCCTGCAGGCGGCGGATTTCAATGTGGAGCTCGCGCAGCGCGGCATCATCTACATTGACGAGCTTGATAAGATTGCGAGAAAAGGGGAAAATACCTCTATCACGCGCGACGTCTCCGGCGAGGGCGTGCAGCAGGCACTCTTAAAGCTGCTCGAGGGCACGGTCGCCAACGTTCCGCCGCAGGGCGGGCGCAAGCACCCGCAGCAGGAGTTTATTCACGTCGACACCACGAACATCCTCTTCATCTGCGGCGGCGCGTTCGATGGCATCGATAAGATCGTCGAGCAGCGCATGGATAAGCGCTCCATGGGCTTTGGCGCCGAAATAAAGAGCGCGAAGGATCGCGATCTGAGTGAGATCATGGAGAACGTGAATCAGCACGATCTGTTGAAGTTCGGCATCATTCCCGAGCTCATCGGCCGCATGCCTGTGCTCACGAGCCTCAATTCGCTCTCCCGCGAGGATCTCATCCGCATCCTCACCGAGCCGAAGAACGCCATGACCAAGCAGTATCAGGCGCTTCTGGGCTATGATGACGTCGAGCTCGAATTCGAGCCGGATGCGCTCGCAGCCATCGCGGATAAAGCGATTAACATGGAGATCGGCGCGCGCGGCCTGCGCAGTGTCATGGAGAAGATCATGACGGACGTCATGTATTCCGTTCCCTCCGATCCCACCATCGAGCGGGTTGTCATCACGGCGGCCTGCGTCGAAGGGGAGGAGACTCCCCGCGTTACCCACCGGGGGCATTCGTGATCTGAATGCTCCGGTTTTCCTGAAAGGAGAACTGCATGGATCCATCCAATCTCAAATTCGATACCGCCCGCACGCTGCCTATGATGGCGCTGCGCGGGCTCACGGTTTATCCCGCGATGCTTCTGAATTTCGATGTGGAGCGCCCCGGCTCGATCGCGGCTCTTGATCGCGCAATGAAGGACGATCAGATCATCTTTCTCGCTGCGCAGAAAGACATTGCCGTCGATGTGCCCGAGGTGGAGGACGTCTATTCCATCGGTACAGTCTGCCGCATCAAGCAGATGATGAAGCAGCCCGGCAGCAAGACCGTGCGCGTCATGGTCGAGGGCATCGAGCGCGCGCAGGTCATCCGCGCCCGCCGCACGGTGGACGGCTTTGAAGCTTTTGTAGAGCCGCTTCCGGATATCGCCGAGCGCAGCAGCGCAAAGGCCGATGCGCTCATCCGCCATTGCTGCAACATGTTCGATGAGTATATCCACGCCTCCGGCCATATCGCGCCGGAAGCCATCATCAACATCCTCGGCAGCACAAATCCTGCCTTCGTGGCGGACTTCATCTCGCAGCATGTGTTCCTCCGCCCTGAGGCGAAGCAGGAACTGCTCGAGGAGCGCCGTCCGACGAAGCGCCTCACGCTGCTCTCCAAGCAGCTTGGCCGCGAGATCGAGGTACTGCAGCTGCAGCACGATCTCGAAGAGGCTGCGCAGGAGCGCGTCAACCAGCAGCAGCAGGAATACTATCTGCGCGAGCAGATGAAGGTCATCCAGAACGAACTCGGCGAGGGCGACGATGATTCCGAGGAGGATTACGCCAATCGCATCCGCGCGCTAGAGTTGCCGGAGGATTCCGAAAAGCATCTGCTCAAGGAAGTTCGTCGCCTCAAAAAGCAGCCCTTCGGTTCGTCCGAGGCCTCGGTCATTCGCAATTATCTGGACGTCTGCTTAGAGATTCCGTGGAACACCCGCACCAAGGAGACGCTTGATATCCGCCAGGCGCAGAAAACACTGGACGCCGATCATTATGGCCTTGATAAGGTCAAGGAGCGCATCATTGAGTCGCTCGCCGTGCGTCAGCTCACGCCGGACGCAAAGGGCACGGTGCTCTGCCTTGTCGGTCCTCCGGGCACCGGCAAAACCAGCGTCGCCATGAGTGTCGCCCGTGCGCTCAACCGCAAGCTTGCGCGCATTTCTCTCGGCGGCGTGCATGACGAGGCCGAAATTCGCGGTCATCGCCGCACCTACGTCGGTGCGATGCCCGGACGCATCGTCTCCGGCTTGATTACCGCCGGAAGCATGAACCCTGTCATGGTGCTCGATGAGATCGACAAGCTCGGCAGCGACTATCGCGGCGATCCCTCGTCCGCGCTGCTCGAGGTACTCGACGGCGAGCAGAATAACCGCTTCCGCGATAATTTCCTCGAGATTCCGATCGACTTTTCCGATATCTTTTTCATCACCACCGCGAATACCACTTCGACGATTCCGCGCCCGCTGCTCGACCGTATGGAGGTCATTGAGCTCACCAGCTACACGGATGAGGAGAAGCTCCGCATTGCCAAGCGTCATCTCCTGCCGAAGCAGCGCGCGAAGCATGGCCTGAACGGCAATCAGCTTCGCGTGAGCGATACGGCCATCCGAGAGATCATCTCGCTCTATACGCGCGAATCCGGCGTTCGTACGCTGGAGCGCGAGCTCGCCTCCGTCTGCCGCAAATCCGCGCGGCAGATCGCAATGGGGGAGTGCAAGAGCGTTACGGTCAAAGCCGGCGGCTTAGAGCCGTTTCTCGGTGCGCCGCGATTCCAGCAGGATCATCTCTATTCCAAAGATGAGATCGGCATGGTCCGCGGTCTTGCCTGGACGCAGGTCGGCGGCGAGGTGCTCGATGTGGAAGTCGGCGTTGTGGACGGCAACGGCAAGCTTGAACTTACCGGTAACCTCGGCGACGTGATGAAGGAGTCCGCCCGCGCTGCCATCACTTATATCCGCAGCCGCGCTGATGTGCTCGGCATTGCTCTGGACTTCTATAAGACCAAGGATATCCACATCCATTTCCCTGAGGGTGCTGTTCCGAAGGACGGTCCGAGCGCCGGCATCACGATCTGCATCGCGGTTATTTCCGCGCTCACAGAGACGCCTGTGCGCCGCGACCTCGCCATGACGGGTGAGATTACGCTCCGCGGCCGCATTTTGCCCATCGGCGGATTGAAAGAGAAGACCATGGCCGCGCTCCGCACCGGCATCACCACGGTCATCATCCCAAGTGAGAATGAAAAAGATCTCGCGGAGATTGATCAGACGGTGCGTTCCGCGCTGAACTTCGTCACCACCGACCATGTAGATAAGATTTTGGACGTAGCGTTTGCCCACCGTCTGCGCAAAAAGAAACCGGCGAAGAGCGCCAAGAGTGAGTCTCGCAGCGCGGAACTTCGTCAGTGAAAGAGAGAAGAACATGCCGGCACTGAATTTGAACAACGCGGAGTTTATCAAATCCGCGGCCAACCCCAACGGCTTTCTGCGTACCGATGAGCCCTGCATCATCTTTGCAGGGAAATCCAACGTGGGTAAGTCCTCCGTCATCAATCGCGTCTTGAATCGAAAGAACTTCGCCCGTGTCGGCGCGCATCCCGGAAAGACCATCCATGTCAATTATTTTCACATTGACAAAAAGGTCTATTTCGTGGATCTTCCGGGTTACGGCTACGCCAGCGTCGCCAAAACCGAGCGCGAGCGCTGGGGCAAGATGATGGAAGCTTTTTTCAGCGACCCGGAGCGCATCGATCTCGGCGTCATGATCGTCGATTCCCGCCATAAGCCGACGAAGGACGACGTCACCATGGCGGACTGGTTTCATTCCACCGGCTGCCCGCTCGTTGTCGTGGCGAACAAGACGGATAAGCTCAAGAAATCTGAGATCGAGCCAAATCTGAAGCTGATCGCTGAAACATTGTCTCTCGACGAGTCTGCGGTTCTGATTCCGTTTTCCGCCGAAAAGGGCACCGGAAGAGATCTGCTTCTGGCCGAACTGATGAAGGTCGTCAAATAATCACGGCGGAGGACCGGATGCGCCGGTCCTCCGTTTTTCATTGAGGTGATCCATGTGAAAGCAAAGAAGAGCAGAAGCGTTTTCTATCTGATCTTTAATCTTGCTTTATATCTTTTGATCGGCGCGCTTTTTGGCGCGTGGCTCATGTTTTCTGCCCGTGTTCGCGGCCAATTTTTGGCAAGCTCCATGACGCTGATTGTGCTGCTGCTGACTTTTTATGTGGGTGTTTTGCTTCAGACAATCATTCACGAGGCGGGACACATGATTTTTGGCCTGCTCACGGGATACGGCTTTGTGTCCTTCCGTGTTCTCCGCTGGACCTGGGTGCGGCAGGACGGTAAACTCGTCGTGCGAAAATATTCCCTTCCGGGGACGTTGGGCCAATGTTTGCTCTCTTCCCCAAAGGGCTATGATGATATGGCCGACGCGCCCTATGTGCTCTATCATCTCGGCGGTGTTTTGGCGAACCTGATAGCGACGGCATTCCTGATGGGTTTGACGCTCCTGCTGCCCTGGCCTTATGGCAGAATTATCTGCACAGGCCTTGCAATGGCGGGCTTCGTGCTTGCCTGCTCCAATGCGATCCCGAACGAGCCCGGAAAGCTGAATAACGACGGCCGCAATCTTCTGGAGCTTTGTCAAAGCGCCGATGCAAGGCGAGATATGCACAAGCAGCTGGAGATTACCGCGCTGCAGGCGGACGGTTTGCGCTTGAAGGAGATGCCGGAGGAGCTGTTCGAGGCCGGTACCGAATCCGCGAAAACGTCTATGATCTCCGCCTATCTCTTTGCAGCGAAGGCAAGTCGCTTTTTGGATGCGCAGGCGCTTGAAGAAGCGGAGGAACTGATCAATCTGCTCACGGTGGATGATTCTTATATGATCTCTCAGCTGCATCAGTCGCTTCTCCGGCTTGACAAGCTCTATCTTCAGGCACTGAAAGGGGATCACTCTGTTCCCGAGAAGAAGGATCAGAAGCTTCTGAAAGCTTATCGTACACTGCTCTCGGTATGCCGGACGAACTATGCGCTCGCATTGTCAGAAGGAGACGCAGAGAAAGCGGAAGCAGCACGTTCTGACTTTGAGAAGCTGGCTTCTGATTATCCTTATGCCGGAGATCTCGCCTCGGAACAGGCACTGATCGAACTTGCGGAGCAGCGGCTAAGGAATGCTTCTTGACATTTTTGGCCGGATTCAATAAGATATATCATGTAATAATATGAACAGAAATTCCGATGGAGGAACCAATATGAAAGAAGAAACCTGGTTTGAAGAGATGGAGCGCCGCATTCCCACCGGAGAAGTGCGTACGCGTTTTGCGCCGAGCCCCACGGGATATATGCACGTCGGCAATCTGCGCACCGCGCTTTATACGTATCTGATCGCGCGTCATCACGGCGGCAAGTTCATCCTGCGCATTGAGGACACCGATCAGGGCCGTCTCGTGGAGGGCGCTGTGGACGTGATTTATAAGACCATGGCC
>JAZPZZ010000185.1:0-4109 GCA_045544935.1 Oscillospiraceae bacterium
TGGGGAGATCACTATCACGAGTCTGGGTGTGGTCATCGGCGCGCACTGCGGACCCGGTCTGCTGACGATATTCTATCTCTGCAGCGGCAGAAGCCCTGAATAAAGAATCAGCGCCCTGTGCTCAACACAGGGCGCTTCCTACACTGCAACTTCACCCACTGAACTTTGAAGGACGGATGCAAAGATTCCAACACGAGCCCTGCTCTATGCTGTGCAGCGAGCGTTTAGCCATTAGTCAGGAATTCAAAATTTTCATGAACTCCTCGCCGGTAATGGTCTCCTTCTTGTAGAGATACTGGGCGAGCTCATCGAGCTTTTCGCGGTCGGCCATGAGGATGGACGCGGCTTTCTCGTGCTGCTATTTCACGAGCGCGACCACCTTCTCGTCGATCTCACGCTGCGTCTCCGGGCTGCATGTCAGCGAGGAATCTCCACCAAGGTACTGGTTCGTCACGGTCTCGAGCGCGACCATGTCGAACGCGGGGCTCATGCCATAGCGCGTGATCATGGCGCGGGCGAGCTTCGTCGCCTGTTCAATGTCGTTGGAGGCGCCGGTGGTGATCGAGCCGAAGACGATCTCCTCGGCTGCTCTGCCGCCGGTGAGCGTGGCGATCTTGTTCTCCAGCTCCTCGCGGCTGACGAGATAGTGGTTGCCCGCCTCGACCTGCATGGTGTAGCCAAGGGCGCCGGAGGTGCGCGGCACGATCGTGATCTTCTGCACGGGAGCGGACTGCGTCTGCCGCGCCGCCACGAGCGCGTGGCCGATCTCGTGGTAGGCGACGACGCGCTTCTCCTGCTCGGAGAGAATGGCGTTCTTCTTCTGATAGCCCGCGATGACGACCTCGATGCTCTCCTCGAGATCCGTCTGCGTCACGGCCTTGCGCCCGTCGCGCACGGCGCGCAGCGCGGCCTCGTTGATGATGTTCGCGAGCTCCGCGCCCGATGCGCCGGAGGCCATGCGCGCGATCTTCTCAAAGTCCACACCGTCCGACATCCGGACCTTTTTGGAATGCACCTTCAAAATCGCCTCGCGGCCCTTGAGATCCGGCAGCTCCACCGGCACGCGGCGGTCAAAGCGGCCCGGGCGCGTGAGCGCGGGGTCCAGACTCTCGGGCCGGTTCGTCGCAGCGAGGATGATGACGCCGTTGTTGCCCTCAAAGCCGTCCAGGCCGCGATAAACAACTGATGGAGAAACGGTTCCTGAGGATCGCAACCATCATTGTTACGAAGGAAGATGCGAAGCGCTATCTATATAGCTATTCCCCTTCACGTCGTGTGCAAAGGTGGAAAGATCTTCGAGTGAATCTATATCTCTGAAAATGTTATGCCCCACTGTGGTTCATACCACAGTGGGGTTTTTGCTCAAAGTAGTTATACCCTATTATACCCTATTCGTTTTAGGGTATAATAGGGTATAACTTTTAATATGTGTTCTTCTTACGACCACTCATCTTCTATACTTAACTCGGTCACAACCGACTCGGTTGCAACCGAATTAATGAAAACAGTCAAAACCAACACAAAACGTTCTTGACTTCGCCGTTCGGCTTATTTTATAATCAGATACATAAACTAAGCCGTTCGGCGAAATTTCTTCTATTGCAGTCATAATTTGTTCGTACGGCGAAGAATTGGAGCACATAGAATGAAGGTCTTTGATGTAAAATCCTTCGGCCGCGCACTGCGGCAGCGGCGGAAGGAACTGAACAACACGCAGGCATTTCTCTCCGAGGTCAGCGGATTCAGCGTGAGCTTTATCTCCGATCTGGAGAACGGAAAGGAAACCGCCGAACTGGGTCGAGCCATCCGCCTTGCCAATCTGCTGGGGCTGGACTGCTGTCTGGAAATCAGAGGTGCGAAATGAAATACGCTCTGAAAAACGCAATCATCCTGAACGGGACAAAGGACATGGAGCCCATCACCAGCATGGCGGTTCTGGTGGACCGGGAGCGCATCGCGGATATCGTCCCTGAGGCAACGATTCCGAACGGATTTGAAGTCGTAGATCTGGGCGGTGCGTATCTGCTGCCGGGGCTGATCAATCTTCATGTGCACCTGGCGACCAGCGGGAAGCCGCCGAAGGCGGAGAAAAAGCCGCCCAATTATAAGCTGCTGTTCCAGATTCTCTCGAAAAGCCGGTTGGTGCTGGCAGTCATCAAACGGATGACGGCGGGGTATGCGAAAACCGAGCTCATGAGCGGCGTCACCACGATTCGCACCGTCGCGGGTATTCTGGATATTGACGCGCAGATTCGGGATCAGATCAGCGCAGGGGCCATCGTAGGTCCGAGAATCCTGTCTGCCAACACAGCTGTTTCCGTACCGAACGGGCATTTCGCAGGCTCCATCGCAACAGAAGCCGATTCACCTGAGATGGCGGCAGAACATGTCCGGCAAATCGCAGAGACGAAGCCGGATCTGATCAAGCTCATGATTACAGGCGGCGTGATGGATTCCTCGGCAGAGGGCGAACCGGGTGTTCTGCGGATGCCGCCGGAAATCGTGAAGGCAGCCTGTGACGAAGCGCATCGGCTGGGGTACATGGTCGCCGCACACGTGGAAAGTCCGGAAGGCGTCCGGGTGGCGCTCGAAAACGGCGTGGATACCGTTGAGCACGGCGCCCGGCTGACCGACGAGACGATCCGCCTGTTCAAGGAGAGAGGCGCATCTCTGATCTGCACCCTCTCCCCTGCGCTGCCGTACGCGGAGTTTGAACTCTCGGAAAGTCACGCCCTCCCGATCGCAAAGAAGAACGGACGCATCGTCATGGACGGGATGATCGACTGCGCCAAAGCCTGCCTAGAGCACGGAATCCCCGTAGGTTTGGGAAATGACGTTGGCTGCCCGTTCGTCCTGCACTATAACTTCTGGCGGGAGCTCTGTTGCTATCACAAATACATCGGCGCCTCCAACCGCGACTCGCTGCATGCCGCCACGCTCGGGAACGCCAAAATCGTCGGGATTGATTCCGAGACCGGCAGCATCGAAAAAGGGAAAGCTGCCGATATGATCGTAGTTCGGGATAATCCTCTGAATGATCTCAGTGCCCTTCGAAATGTGTCGATGGTCATCATAAAGGGCAAACGAATTCGTAATCCGAGAGTAAAGCGGATGAAAGAGGTTGACGTGCTGTTTGACCGATATTTGTAATCGGCTTTCAGCTATGAATAGCACAGAAACAAAGGCACGGCAATTTGTTTCCGCGTGCACACTCCCGCGACCGTGGGAGGAAACGAAAAACCCTCGAAGGCGAAAGCCTTCGAGGGAGCAGCGAACCAGATCGGTCTCGAAAAAACGGAAATCATTGCATCAGAATCGCAGCCAAGTTCCTTCCAAAGAAAATACCTGCAAGACAGAGCACCACACTTAAGACAATGTAAATGCTTCCTGCCGCAATTTGATGATTTTCCAATAGCGAAAATGCCTCAAGCGAAAAAGCTGAAAAGGTTGTAAAACCGCCGCAAACACCTGTTTTCCAAAACAGTACTGTGTTGGAAGAAATGTTTTCTCTCTGGCTGACAAGCCCCACAACGAAGCCTATCAGCACAGCTCCGAGAACATTGGTGATAAGGGTTAGAACAGGAAAGCCCGGCTTTTCAGAAATCAGGCTGATTGCGTATCTTCCAACAGCCCCGATCGCGCCTCCAAGTGCAACGCAGATGAATCTCATCGGAATGATCCTCCTTTTGAATCGCAGGAGAATCAAAAAAAGCTGACGCCCCTGCATGTGAAATACATACAGATGCCATCAGCTTCAAAAGCGGTTTAGGTTTCCCAAGGGAGAACATCATTCCCTGTCGAGTATCATATCATTCTGAGTCCGCGCTGTCAATGATAAACCATTATTTGTCTGCATCATACCGCAAAGCGGAAGAATCAGAAATTACTTTCTAAGCATGCCGCGTTGATCCCGGCGCATCAGATGGAAACGGCGCTGAACCTCCCGGAATGCGCGCTCCCCCGACCGTGAGAATAAAACAAAAACCCCCGAAGGCGAAAGCCTTCGAGGGGGAAAGCGAATTAGATTGATCTCCACAAACTGGAATTTTGTCAAGCCTATTTATACCCACTCAAAATTCTCTTTTCCAGCTCCAATCTCAAAAAGGTAT
>JAZPZZ010000186.1:0-4031 GCA_045544935.1 Oscillospiraceae bacterium
AGCTCGCCCTTTTTCAGGCCCATCGTGATCTGATCGAGATCGGGCATGCCGGTGCTGAGGCCCGGGATGCCGCCGCCGTTGACCGCGGCGTCCGAGAGGGCGGTATAGACCCGCTGGATGACCATGGAGACCGGCTGCAGCCCTCCGACGTTGCGGCCCTGCCGCAGAGCATAGATCTTGCGCTCCGCCGCCTCGAGGACGGAATCGGCCTCGCCGGTGCCCTCGTCCACGAGGGAGTGGATCTCGTCGGCCGCCTTCTGCAGATTTCGCAGCAGCGCCTGATCGCGCACGATGGCGGCATACTTGAGCACGTTCGCCGCCGTGGGCGTGAGGCTCATGACCTCCATGAGATACTGCTGGGTGGTCGCCTCGCGGAACACGCCGCGGACCTTCATCTGGTCCATGACGGTGACGGGGTCGATCTCCTTGCCGAAGGAGAACATGGCGAAGATCGTCTCGAAGATCTCGCGGTTGGTCTGGATATAAAATTCTTCTGCCCGCACCTTGTTGACGACGTCCGGCACGCAGGCCGGATCGATCAGCATGGAGCCGATGATCGCCTGCTCTGCGGCCGCGTCATGCGGGGCCTGACGACCGAGAAGCTCTTCCATCAGAGTTCCTCCTTAAGCGATAAATGCGGGCGATTCGTGCTTCGCCCCTGCAGGCATGTTCAGCCTTCCACCACCAGCACGTGGATCGTGCCGCTGATCTCATAGCCGAGCTTGGCCTTGACGTCGAACGCGCCGAAGCTCTTGATGGGCTCCGCCTGCACGATCTTCTTGGGGTCGATGTCGATCTCAAACTGCTCGCGCAGCGCGTCGCTGATCTCCTTGGAGGTGATGGCGCCGAAGAGCTTGCCGCTGCCGCCGGCCTTGCCGGTGACCTTGACCTGCACGGCGCCGAGACGCTCGGCGGCCTCCAGAGCCGCGGCCTTCTCCTTGGCCATCTGCGCGGCCTTGGCCTTCTCCTTGAGCTTGTAGGCATTGAGATTGTCCGTGGTGGCCTCCATGGCGAGACCGCGGGGCAGCAGATAGTTGCGGGCGTAACCGTCGGAGACGGTCTTCAGCTCGCCCTTCTTGCCCTGACCCTTGACATCCTGCTGGAAAATGACTTTCATAGTTGGTTCTCCTTTATCTTTGGGAATGGATATAAGATTTAATCTGCCTCATAGCCGTCGATGGCAGTCTTGAGCTCGCGGACCGTGTCCTCCACGGTCTTGCCCTTGCAGAGAGCAGCCGCCGCGGCGCGGTTGCCGCCGCCGCCGAGCGGTTCGAGCAGGAGCTGCACGTTGACCGGCCCGATCGAGCGGGCGGACATGAACGTACCCTCCGGCACGGGATAGACCACGACGGAGCACTCGACGCCGGCGACGTTTAACAGCTCATCCGCCGCCTGCGCGGCCACGATGCGGTCCTGCGGCTCCGCCTCCACCGCGAGCGCGATGCCGGGGGCGTAGATCTCCGCGTTCTGCAGGATGCGGCAGCGGGCCACGGTGTGGTCCAGATCGCTCTGCAGGAGCTTTTTCACCTCGGCGGTGTCCGCGCCGCTGCGGCGCAGGAAGGCCGCTGCGTCAAACGTGCGCTCGCCGGTGCGGATGTTGAAGTGCTTCGTATCGAGCATGATGCCGGCGAGGACGGCCTCGGCCTCGAGGCGCTGGACGTCCTTCTGCTCGGTGAGCTCCTCGAGAAGCTCCGCGACAAGCTCGCAGGCCGAGGAGGCGTTCGGCTCGTGAAACGCGAGGGTGGGATTGGCGATATACTCCGCCGCGCGGCGGTGATGGTCGATGACGGCGACGCGCTTGCAGCTCTCGAGCAGGGCGAGATCCTCCACCTGATCGGGACGGTTCGTGTCCACGACGACGAGCAGCGAATGGCTGTCGGCGCGGAGGATGGCCTCATGCGGGGAGATGACGGCGTCCCGGTAAAGCTCGTCCCGGTCCATCAGCTCGAGCAGCGGCCTTGCCGCGGTATGCGCGCGGTCGAGCACGATCTGGCAGGGCGTTTCGAGCTTGCGCGCGATGCAGCAGACGCCGACGGCGGCGCCGAGCGCGTCCAGATCCGAGATCTTGTGCCCCATGACGAAGACGCGGGAGGAATCCTGTATCAGCTCGCGCAGGGCGTTGGCCATGACGCGGGATTTGACCTTGGTGCGCGTTTCGATCTCTCCGCCGCGGCCGCCGTAGAACTCGAAGTTCACACGGTTTTTGAGCACGGCCTGATCGCCGCCGCGGCTGAGCGCCATATCGACGCCGAGCACGGCGAAGTTGAAGTTCTCCTCAAAGCCGGAGCCGTCGCGCCCGATGCCCACGGAGAGCGAGGCGCGGATGCCGACGGGATTGACGACGCTGTGTACGCCCTCGAGCAGGGAGCGGAACTTATCGGCGCGCATGGCGGCGAGATAGCGGTCCTCAAAGACAAAGAGATAGCGGTCGCGGTCATAATGGCGGAAGAATCCGTTTTTCCCGTCGCACCACTGGAGGAGCTGGTCCTCGATCTCCTCGCGCAGGTCGTTGCGCTTGCGGTCGGTAAGACCGCGGATGAGCTCATCGTAGTTGTCGATGACGAAGAGCGCAATGTTGGGGCGGGAATCATAGTACTCACGGCGGAGGGTTTCATACTCCGTGACGTCCACCCAGTAGGTGATGGCCATGACGGAGGTCTCGTTCTCCTTTGGATGGACGAGGTTGCCGTGCACCTGATACTTCCGCTCCCCGATCTCCACGAGGTCGGGGCAGCGGCTGTGCCCGTCCATGAGCCAGCGGCCGGAGAAGCCGGGCACCACGTCCGTGACGCGCATTTCCACCGAGGGGCTGTGCACACCGCAGACCTGGAAAAACGACTGGTTGGCCCAGATGATCTGCGCGTCCGCCGGGCGGAAGACCGCCATCGGCAGGGGGAAATTCTGCAGCGTGCTGCTCTTGGCCGTGTCGGCCGAGAAGGTGACGCCCTCGATGTAGGTGCGCAGGGCCTTCCGGTGCGCGCGGTTCGCGATCAGAGAATAGACGATGAGCGCGAGGATGATGCCCACCTCGGTGAGCGCGAGCCACAGGCGGTCGGAGAAAAAGAACGTGGCGACGGCAAAGAGGATGAGAAAGATCAAAAAGAGTCGGGAATTCGGCATGAGTGCCTGCGGAATCTTCACAGGCGCGGAAGCGGACTGCTTCTTTGCGCCGGCAGACTTGGCCATGACGAGTCCCTCCTTTCTAAAAAAACCGATAATTATGCATAACTAAATATTCACCTCCGCATAGCGGAGGTAGGCGGGCAAAAGCCCGCCAAATTGCGTGAAAACACGCAATTTGAATACACCGTTGTAACTTCATCATCCGCTATTTGCATTTTAATGCAAATAGCCCAACACAAAGCACAGCTTTGTGTTGCACAGCGAACGCTGTGATGATGATAAAGTTATAGTATCAGTAATAAAGTATTATAGCAAATCGGAGACAGAAATACAACAGCAAAATCGGAGGCATGACATGCCTCCGATTTTGCTGTCGCTTGATTGTGTTTTATCTCTGCATGGCCTGGAGCACTTCGTAGCGGTCCATCTGCAGGTTCTTCTTCATCTGCAGCGCCTCTTCGATGGGCGTTTCGGCGAAGAAGCCGCCCTGCGTGCCGATGATGAGGTTGCCTCTGCCCTCGCTGAGCGCCTTGACGGCGGTATAGCCCATGCGGGAGGCAATCTCGCGGTCGCGGACGGAGGGCGTGCCGCCGCGCTGGATGTGGCCGAGAACGGTCACGCGCGGATCGAGGCCCAGCTTTTCGCGCACCTCATTGCCGATATCGAACGCGCTGCCGACGCCCTCTGCCACGACGATCATGAAGTGCGTGGAGCCGTTGAGGCGGGAGCGGCGGATGGGCTCGGCAATGTCGCGCTCGAAATCATAGCCGCGCTCGGGCACGAGCACCGCGGTCGCGCCGACGGCGATGCCGACGTAGAGCGCGAGGAAGCCGGCATGGCGGCCCATGACCTCCACGACGGAGCAGCGCTCATGGGACTGCATCGTATCGCGCAGGCGGTCGATGCAG
>JAZPZZ010000187.1:0-4832 GCA_045544935.1 Oscillospiraceae bacterium
CGCGCGGGCCACGTCCATCGCGACGTTGCCGCCGCCGACGACGACGACCTTCTTGCCCAGATCGAGCTGGTGGCCGGCGTTCACTTCGCGCAGGAAGTCGATGCCGCCCCAGACGCCCTGGAGATCCTCGCCCTTGACGCCGAGCTTCGCGCTCTCCTGCGCGCCGACGGCGAGATAGAACGCGTCATAGCCCTGCTCGCGCAGCTGCTTGAGCGTGACATCCTTGCCGACCTCAACGCCGCACTTGAAGATGACGCCGAGCTCCTTGAGCACGTCGATCTCCGCGTCGAGCACGTTCTTCTCGAGACGGAAGTTCGGGATGCCGTAGCGGAGCATGCCGCCGGGCTGCTCGTTGCGGTCGAAGACGGTGACGGAGTAGTTGTAGGTGGCCAGGAAGTAGGCGCAGCTCAGGCCCGCGGGGCCGGCGCCGATGATGGCGATGCGCTTGTCGCTGTAGTCATAGGGACGGCGCGGCACGAAGCGCTTGGCGCGGTCGAGCTCCTGGGCCGCGATGAACTTCTTGATCTCGTCGATGGCGACGGGAGCGTCGATATCGCCGCGGGAGCAGGCTTCCTCGCACTTGCGGTTGCAGATGGCGCCGCAGACGGCGGGTAGCGGGTTCTCCTTCTTGATGAGCTCAAGCGCCTCGAGGTAGCGGCCCTCGGCGGCGAGCTTGATGTAGCCCTGAACGGCGATGTGCGCCGGGCAGGCGACCTTGCAGGGCGCGGTGCCCTCGGGGGAGATGTACTCGCGGTTGGAGCGATGGTTCGGATTCCACTTGTCGGGACCCCACTCCTGATCGTCGGGCAGCTCATGGAACTTGTGGACGATGGGCTCCTTGGCGCAGAGCTTCTGGCCCATCTGGATGGCGTTGTTTGCGCAGTGATCGGTGCAGCGGCCGCAGGCCACGCACTTCTCCTCGTCGATCTCGGCGACGTAGTTGCTCTTGGTGAAGTTCGGGGTGTTGAAGTACTGCGTCACGCCCAGCGCGAGGCAGCTCTCGACCTGGCAGTTGCAGATGGCAAAGGTCTCGCCCTGATGCAGGGTCGTGATCTGGTGCACGCAGCCGATGTCGTCGGCCTTCTTGATGATGGCCTTGGCCTCGTCGACGCTGACCGGACGGCCCCAGCCGTTGTGGGTGAAGAGGTCGGCGATGCGGCCCATGAACAGGCAGTATTCCTCATCGATATCGCCGGCGCCCTCGCCCATCATGCGGCGGACGCGGCGGCACTGACATGGCGCAATGTTCAGGTGGCCCTCGTTATCCTCAATGTACTTCGAGCAGCGCTCGTTGTCGACCTTCTGCGCATCGGCGGGGATGGCGCTCTCCACGGGGATGACGCGCATGACGCCGGCGCCCATGGGGGTGTTCATGGCGTGCTCTTCCTGGCTGGTGGTCGCATGCTGATGGAAGGCGTAGGCGATCTCCGGATGCGCCTCGACGAACGGCTTGTTCGACAGCAGGAACTCGAAGATGCCAGGGGTGTACGGGGGCAGCAGGTAAATCTCGAGATTGACCTTCGGCACGATGACCTGCACGACGAGACCGATCTTGGTGATCTCGTGCAGCACTTCTCTCGTGCGCTTGATGGGCATTTTGGCCTTCTTCGCGATCAGCGGAACGAAGGCCGGCTTCATGCTGGTCAGCGCCAGCATAACCTGGATCTGTTCGTCGGTGATCCATTTCTCAAAGACTCTGTACTCTGCGCAATCGGGGGTGATTTTGTAGAGACCGTCGTTGATTTTCTCACACAGACGAATCAAATTTTCTCTGACTTCCAATGGAAACTCCCTCCTTGTATTTTGGCCCTTTTTAGACAGTTATCCACTATCCATAGCTACGTCCATTTTATTTGTTTGACAACCAAATGTCAATGAAATTCAGCAGTTTCGGGGTGTTTTTCTTTTAAAAAGTGTGGTTGTATGTAAAAATTTAACAAAACAGGCGCATGAAAAGAGAATGTCATCCTGAGCGGAGCGCGTCAGCGCGGAGTCGAAGGATCTTGGCACCGCAGGAAGACAGAACCATCAGCGTCTGTCCTGCTGCTCTGCCAAGATCCTTCGACTTCACTTCGTTTCGCTCAGGATGACAGCGGGGATGCAGTTCACCCCATCGGGTCCTCCCCTTCGGGATACGGCACGACCGCGGACGGGACGACCGCGGAGGCGGGCATCGCGTGGCGGGGCTGGTCGTCGAAGAAGATGTGCGCGCCGAAGGCCCTGAGCACGGGCGCCTTGGGCGCGCCGCCGAGAAAATGCGCCTCGTCCACACGCACGCCCCAGGCGCGCAGCGTTTTGATCGGGCGCTCGTGGGCCGGGGCGTTCCGGCTCGTGACGAGGGCGGTGCGGATCGGCGCTTCGCCGCGCCCTTCAAAGAGCGACTGTATGTGCGCGAGCGTGCGCAGAAACGGCGCGAAGGGCCCCTCGCGCAGCGGCACGTCCGCCATGGCCTGCTCATTTTCAAAGAAGGCGTCGATCCCCTCGCGCTGGAAGATGCGCTCGGAGTCGGACGAAAAGAGCACGGCGTCGCCGTCGAAGGCGATGCGGATCTGATCGAGCTTGCGGCGCGGATTTTCCGGCAGGTTCCCGGGCAGGATGACGCCGGCCGCGACGCCGGCGTCGATCGCCTGCTGCACGTCGGCGGCGTTCGCCGAGAGGAAGAGATCGGTCTCGTAGCTTCTCAGATACGGCGCGATCGCCTCGCCCCCGGAGAGGGCGGCGCGGGAAATGTCGAGCCCATACTCCTGCACGGAGCGGAAGATGCGCAGACTCGTGTTTGGGCTGTTGCGGCTCATGATGATGACCTCGACGAGCTGCTCCGGCTGAAGCTTATTGAGCTCCAGAAACGCCTGCACCAGCGGGAAGGCCGCGCCGGGGCGCAGCACGTCGTTTTCGTGCCGCAGCTGATACGCCTCGTACGCCGCGAGACCCTCGCGCTCGTAGATGCGGTTTTCCTCCTCGAGATCAAAGAGCGCGCGCGAGCTGATGCCGATCACGAGCGGCTCCGTGAGACTAAACGCCATGGCTCATTCCTCCGCTGGCGCTTCCGGCTCCGCGGGTTCTTCGGGTTCTTCCGGCTTCTCCGGCTCGTCGGCCTCATCCTCCGCGAGGGCGGGCTTCGGCGCGTCTTCGCCGAGACCGAGCACGGAGAACGCGCCGATGGCGAAGAGCAGCACGGCCACGGCCGCAATGAGACGCAGGAGCGGCATGCCGCCCTGCAGGACGGACTGGATGGCCCCGCCGAGCAGCGCCGCCGCGATGGCGAAGGGCACGGCGAGCATGGCGAGCATGCGGCCGCCGCGGCGCCAGAACAGGCCGAACACACCGGCGTTCAGACCCAGCGCGCCCGCGATGAGCAGGGCGATGCAGCGCACGGACTGCAGGCGGTTTTCGGTCTGGACGGAGGCGTCCTCATCGGCAAAGTAGTCCTGCGCGGCGGAGAGAATCTCGCCGTAGTTGGCGTTCTTCGGGATGCGCTCGCTCACGCCGGAGATTTCCGACAGGCGGCGCACGCCGGCCTCCAGCCGCTCGAGATCGTTTTCATACGCGTCGAACGCGGCGAGATCGTTGGTGAGCGCTTCCTTGTTTTCGCGGATCTTCTCGCGGCCCGCGGCGAGCTCGGCGCGGCCGGCGTCCAGCTGGCCCTTGGCCCCCGCGAGCTCGGCCTTGCCGGCCTCCAGCTCGGCCTTGCCGGCGTCGAGCTTGGCCTGTCCGGCGTTGATCTGCGCGGCGGCCTCATCGAGCTTGGCCTGGCCCTCGGCCAGATCCTGCTCGGCCTTGCGCAGCTGCGCCTCGCCCTCGGAGATCTTCGCCGCGCCGGAGGCGAGCTGGGCCTGTCCGGCCTCGTATTCCGAGATCAGCTGGCTGATCGAATAGCCGCCGAGCGACGTCTCATAGGCGATGCGCTGCGCCTCCACCTGCGGCCAGAGCCGCAGAGCGCGGGTGTTGTCGCCCTCATCGCGCGCGGCCTGATACTCCGCCTGTGTCTGCAGATACTGGTCGTAGAGAGGCTTGACGGTGTTGTAGATCGGTTCGACCGCAGCGAGTCTTGCCTCGCCCGCGGCATATTCCTCCTTGGCCGCGGCGAGCGTGGCCTGTCCGGCCTCGTACTCCGCCTGGCCGGCGGTGAGCTGGCGCGCGCCCTCGGCATACTGCGCCTTGGCGTCGGCAAGCTCGGCGTTGCCCGCGTCGTAGGCCGCCTGGCCCGCGGCGAGCTTGGCCTGCCCGGCGTTATACTCCGCCTCGCCGGCGGCCAGCTGGCTCTCGCCCTCGGCGAGCTTATCCTCGCCCACGGCGTCGGTCACGGCGTGCTCGGCAAACTGGAAGGCCTCGGCGTCGAGCGTGGTCTGACGGGCGTCCACGCTGTCGGCAAGCTCCCTGAGCGAGGCCAGCTCGCGGTTGACCGCGGCGGTGTCCTCGCGCTGCTGCGCCTCCTGCAGGGCCACGCCGCGCAGGCCGATCGGGCCGAGCACCATGGCCGCGACGCTCGCGAGCGCGAGCGCGAGGCAGGCGAACCGGCGCAGGGGCTTTTCGGGCATGCGCTCAGCGCGGAAGGTCGTCGCCTGCGCGAAGCGCTCGCCGAAGAGCAGCAGCTGCGGCAGGACGAACATGACGAGAATGAGCGTGACGATCGTGCCGGTGCCGACGTAATGGCCGATGCCGGCCACGACGGCCTCAGACACGAGCTGGCCGATCAGCAGGCCCGCCACGACCATGATCGTGCCGGAGGTGATGATCGTCGGGAAGACGAAGTTGAGCGCCTCGGTCATGGCCTCCTTCGAGTCCGCGCCCTTGGCGCGCAGCTCGTTGAAGCGGCTGGAGATGACGATGGC
>JAZPZZ010000188.1:0-2487 GCA_045544935.1 Oscillospiraceae bacterium
CAAGTTTTCAACAAGGTCTTATAATGTTTGTATAATTGTGATAGGTATGATCGAAATAGTGTCTCATAATTTAGAAAAAATATGAAAATCTGTTCAGCCATTGCAGATCCGGAGGGGGGCCCAGTCGTCTTTCTGTGAACAACTGCTCCGCGCCGCGGCGCGGAACCGCACTCGCACGATTATATGAAGGAGGGAACCGAATCTTATGCGAGATTTGAAGCATCTGATCTACTTTGAAGACCTGCTGCAGACGGCCAACAACGAGCTCATCCAGAAGGCCAAGGAAAAAGGCGGCATCGCGGTGGCCTACACCTGCGAGAACGTGCCGGAGCCCCTGCTGAACCTCGGCAAGTGCTTCTCCATCCGTCTGTCTGCGCCGCAGACCGGCTCGATGGACATCGCGGCGTTCTACATGACGAACCTGCTCTGCGAGCCCAGCCGCGCTTTGCTCGAGCGCGCCATTGAGGGCGGCTTCAACTTCGCCGACTGCGTCATCACGCCCGACGGCTGCACGATGATGAACCGCGCCGTGGAGAACATGGAGCTTTTGAAGACGATGGGCAAGGACAACCCGAACTTCTTCCATGAGTACATGGAGATCGCCTTCAAGAACACCCCCGCCGACGTGGACCTCTCCGTGCTGCAGTGCACGAACCACATCCTCAATCCGCTCAAGGAGAAATACGGCGTCGACGTCTCCGACAAGGCCATCCGCAAGGCTGTCGAAAAGCACAACAAGATGGTCCGCGTGATCCGCGAGATCGGCGAGTTCCGCAAGGGCGAAAATCCGCGCATCACGGGCTATGAATTCCACATTCTGTGTCTGGCCACCTACCTCTGCCCGGTGGACGAGATCATGAAGAAGCTCGAGGAGACCCTCGAGGAGCTCAAGACCCGCGAGCCCGACGCGAAGAACCCCTGGCGCTGCAAGGTGCTGCTCGTCGGCTCCGAGGTGGACGACTCCGGTCTCATCAAGCTCATCGAGGAGCAGGGCGCGCACGTCGCGTGCGACCGCTTCTGCTTCGGCTCCTATCCCGGCCGCACCGAGATCGTCCTCAACGACGAGGAGGACGCCCTCACGCAGGTCTGCCGCCACTACATCCAGAACTGCCAGTGCCCGCGCATGATGGATCAGCCCAAGGTCTACGGCCGCAAGCAGTATGTTGCGGATCTGGCGAAGGAATACGGCGTCGACGGCATCATCTATCAGCAGGTCAAGTTCTGCGACCCGTGGGCTTACGAGCGCGTGCTCGGCAGCCACATGCTGCAGGAGGACTACGGCTATCCCGTGCTGAGCGTTGACCGTCCGTACAACATCGCTTCCTCCTCCGGCCAGATGCGCACCCGCGTCCAGGCCTTCGTGGAGAGCATTGAGATCAAGAATATTCAGAAAGGTGGGAAGTAAGCATGGGCACGATGAAGACCGTTGAAAAGATCGTCAACCCCAGAGAGCGCGTCGGCGAAAAGTCTCCGGGCAAGATCTATTCCGATAAGCTGAAGGTCCGCAGCCGCCGCGAGTGGCGCGGTCTGAAAGACACCCTCTTTGATTACAGCCGCTGGTGCTACCTGATGTTCGGCGTGCTGGGCAAGTTCATCCTGAACCCGCGCAACGTCAAGGGCTTCCTGCGCTATCGCTGGATGATGAGCTACCTCTTCGTGCCGCACGGCATGGATAAGTTCACCATCGGTCTGCGCGACGAGGCGCTGCGCATCACCCACTACGCAATGAACCTCGTCATTGCGGACGTGACGCAGGCCATCGCCAACTGCTTCCGCGGCGACCGCCGCGTCGGCAACGACGTCGCTTACTCCAACAAGTGCATCATCACCGACGAGAACTCCATGGTCACCTTCGTCATGGGCTTCGACCGCGACAAGATGCACACCATCCTCCGCGAGGTGCCCACGATGTTCGCCTCGAACATCTTCCACCAGTTCAACGTCATGCACTACCTCGACGTGGCGCAGCAGAACGGCATCGCCGGCGACGTCTGCCCCATGCCCGAGGCCGAGGCCGGCATCTCCATGGAGGACGATTTCTGTGTCCTCGGCTGCTGCGCCGTGCAGAACAACACCACCTGCGACGGCTCGCTCATGGGCCACGGCCTGATCGCCAAGCGCCTCGAGCGCCAGTACGGCATCCCGACGTTCCAGCTCGCCACGCCGCTGCGCCACCAGTCCCCGGATGTGATGGATTATGCGGTCGAGCAGATCAAGCAGGCGATCGCGTTTGTCGAGGAGCACACCGGTGCGAAGTGGAACTGGGATATCTACTTTGACTGCGCCAAACGCGTCAACTATGAAGTCGGAGGCCAAGGCGGTCTTAGGAAGACAACAATGGGCACCAACTCCTTGGCTCACAGAACGACATGGCTACGATCCGACTTGTCGAGCAGATCAAGCAGGCGATCGCGTTTGTCGAGGAGCACACCGGTGCGAAGTGGAACTGGGATATCTACTTTGACTGCGCCAAACGCGTCAACTATG
>JAZPZZ010000189.1:0-16795 GCA_045544935.1 Oscillospiraceae bacterium
CCGCTTGGCCTCCGACTTGGCCATCGCGCGCGCCCTCGCCATGAAGCCGGAGATCCTCTTTTTCGACGAACCCACCTCCGCGCTCGACCCCGAGCTCACCGGAGAGGTGCTGAAGGTCATCCGCCAGCTGGCCGAGGAGAAGATGACCATGGTTGTCGTTACGCACGAGATGCCCTTCGCCAAGGCGGTGAGCAACCGCGTCATCTTCATGGACGGCGGCGTCATCGTTGAGCAGGGCGACCCGATCTCCGTCTTTGAGCATCCGCGCGAGGAGCGCACGAAGCAGTTCCTCAGTGTCTTTGAGCGCGGATGAACTACAGCATTTTTGATCCCACGGGCAATATCACCGCCCTTGTGGAGAGTCCGGTCGAACCTGCGCGGCAGCCTGAAGCTGCCGCCGAGATCATGCGAAAGCACCCCGCGGTTGAGCAGGTCGGCTTTGTATCGCTTGAGGGCGATGTGCCCGCGCTGCGCATGGCAGGAGGCGAGTTCTGCGGCAACGCGACGATGAGCGCGGCGGCGCTCTTTGCCATCGAGCGGAATCTGCCCGTTCCGGCGACGGTGACGCTCTCCGTCTCCGGCGCGGAGCAGCCTGTCGCGGTGCGTATCACGCAGCGGGAAGGGGAGACCTTCCGCGCCGCGGTGGCCATGCCGCGCGCAAAGAGCATCCGGATGCGGCCTTTTGCATTTGACGCGCTGCAGGGTGAACTCACCGTCGTGCAGCTGGAGGGCATCTCCCACGTGCTGATCGAACCGTCGTCGCCGTTCTTCGCCTTCCTGTCCGACCGCGCCGCCGCCGAGCAGGCGGTGCGCCAATGGTGCGGCGAGCTGCAAGCGGACGGTCTCGGGCTGATGTTCGTATCACGCGATACGCTCACGCCTCTTGTTTTCGTTCCCGGGAGCGATACCGTCTTCTGGGAGACCTCCTGCGCCAGCGGCACGGCCGCGGTGGGCATGGCAATCGCGGACGCATCTGAGCAGCCGGTTGACCGCATCTTTTCCGAGCCCGGCGGCAGCCTTCGCGTGTTCAGCGATCCCGCATCCGGCCGAATCTGGCTGCAGGGCGGAACGCATCGCTTGGAGCAAAATTTGGAAGATCAGGAAAGTGACAGAGCCATTTGAAATAAATGGCTCTGTTATTGCATTTTCAGAACCATTTCGACGTTCTGTCGTGCCGTTTCGTGCGTGTTCGGCCAAAACACAACGTTTTTTGTGGACACTGTATATTGTTTTTTATAGTCACTTGTGATAGACTAGCACAGATAGAATTATGCCCTTATGGATTTTTGTAATCCGGAACAGTGTTTTTTGGCTGTTTCCGGCCGCCGGAATACGAGCATCGGTTCTGCTGCGCTCCGGCAGTCTATCAAGCCCGAAGAGATTCTTGCGGGCGGAGGAGAGAATAAAGTGACCGAAGAAAACATGAACATCGGCGCTGGTGTCCGTACCGCAGGCAGCGGAACGGCCACGGCCGAGCATCACGCGCCGATTGAATACCTACCGACGCTGCATTGGGAGCAGGTCCGGCATGAAAAACCGGTCTATCGCTTCTTTAAGCGCGCGCAGGACATTGTGCTCTCTGCGCTGGCGCTGATTGTGCTTGCGATTCCCATGCTGATCGTCGCGCTCGCCATCTGGATTGACAGTCCCGGCGCGTCTCCGCTTTTTAAGCAGAAGCGCGTGGGGATCAATGGTCGTATATTCGACTTTTATAAATTCCGCAGCATGGTGCCCAATGCCGAGGAGATGCTCCATCAGTATATGGACCAGAACGAGATGGACGGGCCTGTCTTCAAAATCCGCAACGACCCGCGCATCACGCGCGTCGGCAAATTCATCCGCAAGACCAGCATCGATGAGCTGCCGCAGCTGCTGAACATCCTCAAGGGTGATATGAGCATCGTCGGACCGCGTCCCGCGCTCATCCGCGAGTATGAGCAGTACGGCGACTATGAAAAGCAGCGCCTGTTTGTCACGCCGGGCCTCACCTGTATCTGGCAGGTGCAGCCGCGCCGCAACGAACTCACCTTTGAGCAGTGGATGAACCTCGATGTGGAATATATCCGCACGCGAAGTTTCCTGCTTGATTGGAAGCTGATCTTCCAAACCTTCGGCGCCGTGTTCCGCGGCGACGGTGTCTGACGGAAAGAGAAAAGCCATGTCTGAAAGAGTCAAAATCATCATTGCCGCCCATAAGGCGTATCGTATGCCGGAAGATCCGATGTATCTCCCGCTGCATGTCGGCGCCGCCTGCCATGAGCAGGACCCGGGCTATGTTCGGGATGATTCGGGCGAGAACATCTCCGCGCTCAACCCCAGCTTCTGTGAGCTGACCGGCCTTTACTGGGCGTGGAAGCATCTCGACGCGGACTATATCGGCCTTGCGCACTACCGCCGCCATTTCAGCCTTTCCAAAAAAGGGGAGGACCCCTTCGACAGCGTGCTCACCTCCGAGGAGCTGCTGCCGCTGCTGGAAACCGCGTCCGTGATCGTGCCCGGCAAGCGCAAATATTATATCGAAACCTTGTACAGTCATTATGCACACACGCATTATGCAGATCAGCTGGACCAGACCCGCGCCATCATCGCGGAGCACTGCCCGGAGTATCTCGAGAGCTTTGACGCCGTGGTGAACCGCACCTGGGGCTATATGTTCAACATGATGATTCTCCGCCGCGACCTGCTCGATGCCTACTGCCGGTGGCTGTTTGACATTCTTTTCGCCCTTCGCGAGCGGATGGACGGCGTGGAGCTGGACGCGTTTCAGGCGCGGTTTTACGGCCGCGTGAGCGAGATCATCTTCAACGTCTGGCTGGATTACCAGCTGCGCAGCGGCGCGCTTGCGCCGGAGCAGGTGCGGGAGATTCCCTGCATCCATATGGAGCCTGTCAACTGGTGGAAGAAGGGAACGGCCTTTTTGAAGGCGAAGTTCTTCCATCAGCGCTATGACAGCAGCTTCTGAATTCTGCCCGCCTCAGATTGGAGACCTATGAAACAGAAGAACACCCGACAGATGTTCAAAACCGGCTTCGACCAGAGTCTCGGACTTGTGGAGATGACGGATGAGCGTCTCGATCAGATGAAGCGCGTGCTGCGCGGTATGCTCAAGGATATCACCGCCGCGCTGGATGCGCGGAAGATCCGGTTTGCCCTTGCCGGCGGCTCGGTGCTCGGCGCCGTTCGCCACGGCGGGTTCATCCCGTGGGATGACGATATCGACCTCATCATTCCGCGTGCGGACTATGACCGCCTGCTGG
Source organism: Oscillospiraceae bacterium (assembly GCA_045544935.1). GTDB lineage: Bacteria > Bacillota > Clostridia > Oscillospirales > Oscillospiraceae > CAG-103. Next base: position 3,258 of record JAZPZZ010000189.1, read on the forward strand.
AGGAATTCGATGAGATCCTCGGCGACGGCTATCTGCTCTGCAGCCCGGAGCGCACGCCGGACCACGGCATGCTCAACGCGCAGGTTAAGAAAAAAGGCACGGTCTATCAGTCCTTCAATGAGCTCAGCAAGGACCCGGAGCAATGCGGCGTCTGCGTTGACATTTTTATCATCGAAAACGTCAGCGACAACAGCCTTGTGCGAAAGCTGCACGGCGTGCTCGCCCTTGCCGCGGGCTATCTCTCCACCTGCCGCAAGACCTGGCACGATCTGCCGTATCTCGAGCGCTATCTCACGCCCGGCTCGGAGTCGGCGCGTGCCTTCCGCAAGAAAGCGCGCATCGGCGGCCTCTTCCGCTGGCTCTCGCTCGACTGGGTCACGCACTTTGCCAACCGCTGCTATTCCCTCTGCAAAAACCACCGCTCACGCATGGTTACGATTCCGAGCGGCCGCAACCATTTCTTCGGGGAGCTGCAAAAGCGCGAGGACGTCTGCGAATCGGTCCGCATGAACTTTGCCGGTCTGCAGGTTCCGGTCCCCAAGGGCTATGACGCCTATCTCACCGGGCTCTACGGGCCGGATTATATGACGCCGCCTCCCGCCGGCAAGCGCGAGAGCCATCCGATCATGGCGCTCGATCTCGGCGAGCTTCCGGCGGATGAAACAGGAGAAAAAGTATGATCGAATCGACGGGAGCCAGGACCACGGTCTGCTATCTCGATTTTGCGCGGGAAAAGCGCAACACCGCCGGCATGAAGGCGCCGGAGGACATTGCGCGCATCTGCGCCGAGCAGGGTTGGCAGCGCGTGGTGCTGCCTGCTTTTCCGAAAGAGAAGAATCTGATTTATCAGCGCCTCTGGCTGCTCACGGCCTGCCCGCTGTCCTGGCTTCGCCTGGCGCGGCAGATTCCGCGCGGCGCCACGCTCATCTACCAGCATCCCATGTACGGCAAGCCCATCCTCCGGCGCATGCTCCCGTGGCTCAAGCGCAAGCTCGGTCTCAAGGTCATCGCCGTCGTGCACGATCTGGAGTCCCTTCGCGGCGGCATCGACGGCGTCATCAAGCACCGCAAGCACATGGACCGCATCGTGGACAATGAGCTGCTCCGGAAGATGGACGCAGTCATCTGCCACAATGCGCACATGCGCGCTTATCTCGAGCAGCAGGGCTTCGACCCGAAGAAATTGGTCGAGCTCGGCATTTTTGACTATCTCAGCGATTGCGACCGCACCCAGCCGGAGAAGGGCGCGGCGCCCTCCGTTGCCATCGCGGGCAACCTCGCCTATACCAAGAGCGCCTATCTCTATGAGGTGTTCTCCGGCGGCGCGAATCAGAACCTCACCATGCATCTCTACGGCAACCGCTTTGAGCCGGAGCGCGCCGTCGCCGGCATGATTCATCACGGCTCTTTCCCGCCGGAAGCGCTTCCGGCCGCGCTGGAGGGAGACTTTGGTCTCGTCTGGGACGGTCCCTCCGCCGAAACCTGCGCCGGCAATACCGGCAACTATCTGCGCTATAACAATCCGCACAAGACCTCGCTCTATCTCTCCTCCGGCATGCCCGTTGTGGTCTGGAGCGAGGCGGCCATTGCGGACTTTGTCACCAAACACCATGTTGGCATCACGGTCTCCGATCTGAAGGATCTGAGCGCCGCGATCGAAGCGGTCACGCCGCAGGAATACCGCGTTCTGCGCGAAAATACCGCGCGGGTCGGCAGCGAGCTGCGCCGCGGGGCGTTCTTCCTCGCCGCCGCGGACCGCGCGCTGCAAATCTGCGCCGCGCCGCAATCCACCAACGCTTAAAGGAGAGCATCGGAAATGAACATTGCCCTGATTACTGCCGGCGGGACCGGCACGCGCATGCACCAGAGCATTCCCAAGCAGTTCCTCACGGTCAATGAGCGCCCTGTCATCGTCTATACGCTCGAGGCGTTCCAGCGCCATCCGGGCATCGACGCTATCGCGGTCGTCTGCATCGAGGGCTGGGAGCAGGTGCTTTGGGCCTATGCCAATCAGTTTAATATCACGAAGCTCAAGCACATCGTCCATGGCGGCGCCACGGGGCAGGAGTCCATCCGCAACGGCCTCGTGGAGCTCGAAAAACACTACAGCCCGGACGATATCGTCCTCATCCATGACGGCAACCGCACCATGGTCTCGCAGGATATCATCTCCGACTGCATCGTCACGGCCAAGCGCTTCGGCAGCGCCATTGCCGCGATTCCCTGCGTGGAGGCCGTGCTGGAAACCGAAGACGGGGAGATCTCCAACAAGAGCATTCCCAGAGAGAAGCTCCGCCGCACGCAGACACCGCACGGTTTCCCGCTCGGCAAGATTCTGGACCTCCACCGCCGCGCGGTGGCAAACGGGATCACCAGCTCCGTCGCGGCCTGCACGATGATGATCGAGCTCGGCGAGCCGGTGCATTTCTACGCCGGTTCCGAGAAGAACATCAAGCTCACCACGGTGGACGATATCGACATTTTCAAAGCCCTTCTGCAGGCCACGCGTTCCGACTGGCTCAAGGACTGACGGGGGAGACCATGGACCTTCTGAAAAGCAAAACCTATCTCGCCGATCTGGACACGGCGCTGCGCAGCGTCGTCGGTCTGGAGGATCTGCGCGGCCGCGCCATTCTCATCACCGGCGCCACCGGCACGATCGGCTCCTTCCTTGTGGATATGCTGCAGCGCTGGAACGCGGTGTCCGGCGCGGGCGTCTGCATCTATGCCTCCGGCCGCAGCCGCGAGCGGCTTGCCTCCCGCTTCGGCGCGGAGGAGCCCGGCGCGCTCTGCTTCGTGGAGCACGATGTGCAGCAGCCCATCGGGTTTGATTTCCCTGTGGACTATATCATCCACGCCGGCGGCAACGCCCATCCGGTCGTTTTCGATTCCGACCCCGTCGGTACGATCATGAGCAACGTTGCGGGCACCTACGCCCTGCTGGAGTACGGCAGAAGCCACGGCGCACGCCGTCTGCTCTACATTTCCTCCGGCGAGGTTTACGGTCAGGGAGACCTCTCTCTGGATTCGTTCCCCGAGGACTATTCCGGCTATGTGGACCCCACCTCTCCGCGCTCCTGCTATCCCTCCGGAAAGCGCGCGGCCGAGACGCTCTGCGCTTCCTATGCCAAGCAGTTTTCGCTCGAGACGGTTATGGTCCGACCATGCCACACCTACGGCCCCGGCCTCACGGCGCGGGACAGCCGCGCGCACGCGGCCTTTATCCGCGAGGCGCTCGACGGGCACGATATCATCATGAAGAGCGCCGGCGCGCAGCTGCGCTCCTATGCCTACATCGCCGACTGCGCTTCCGTCATCCTCACGGTGCTGCTGCGCGGTGAGAGCGGACAGGCCTATAACAGCGCCAACCCCGCCGCGCGCGCGACCATTGCGCAGCTGGCGCAGATCATCGCCGAGCAGGCTGGCGTGCAGGTGGTGTTTCAGGACCCGGACGCGGTTGATCTCGCGCTCCGCTGCCCGATTCCCAAGCAGGTGCTCAGCAGCGAAAAGATCGAGGCGCTCGGCTGGCACGGCGCCTATACGGTTCCGGAGGGCGTGGCGCATACGCTGCAGGTCCTTCGCGAATGCCGCGCGCAATCTGAATGATACAGCAGCGAATGCGATCGTCTTTCCATTCGGTTTCGTCTGTTTTCGGGCCGGGAGATGATCGCATTCTCCGTTTTCCTCAATGGTTTTCTGCCGCTCCGGCAGTGAGATTCGACGCAGGAGGTCGACTATGAATTCGGTAAGAACACGTTATTTGGTTCAAAAAGTGCTCCGCTGGCTCTGGCTCGCGGTGATCGTCGGCGCACTTCTCGCGGGCGGATACTATCTGCTCCATGCGCGCAGTGAGAGCAAGCCTGCGCCTGTGGATCCCGCCGTTCCCGCTCAGGAGAAACTGCCGGAGGAGGACCCGCGTCTGCAGCGCTTTGCGCTTTATACACCCGTGTTCACGCCGAATGAGTCTGAAAAAGGGCTGGATGAATACGCCCTCTCTGTGGCGAACTTCGTCGCTGCCCGCCTGCAGACCGACCTGAACTGCTATGAATACTTCGATCAGATCTATCAGCGCTATCCCGCGCTGGATTCCCATGCGTTTACGTATATGGATCTGCGCAGCATGTTCTCTGCCTGGCAGTTCAACTATGACGTTGTCGTCCACGTGCAGTCGCCCGAGCTGACCGGCGCCGCGCTTGAATCCTGCGCCGAGGCGATGGGCCTGCTTCCGCAGGATCAGGCGCTTTCGGCTGAGGAGCATGCCGCCGCGCTGCAGGCGACGAGATGCCTCCTTCGCGATCTCGTGTTCGAGGCCGTCACCGCGAAGGCGGCCGATCCCGCGCTCCTTGCCGATTCCGGCGTCTCGCTCGTGCGCAGCGATGCGCATTATGAAGAGATCATGGATCAGCAGAGTCTCGTCCTCGCCGAGGCGGAGGACAGCACGCTTTTGGATGATGTTGCCGTCAGCAGCGCGCCCTTGAGCAAGAAGATGCTCGTGCTCGTGTTTCTCATCGGCGCGATGATCACCGAGATGGTCGTCCTCGCCTTTGCCATGATGGACGATACGATCCGCACCGCCGAGGATCTGAAGCAGAATACGGATCTCACGGTTCTCTCCGTCGGCTCGGCTGAGGATGCGGCCGTGGCGGAAACGGCGCTCAAGCTGCTCGTGCGCCGCGCGTCTCCCGGCTCGCTCCTGCTGGCGCCCGTCGGCGCGGATGCTGAGAGCGCCGGTCAGCTTGCCGCCGCGCTCACAGCGTCGATGCGCAAAGCATCCGAGCGCGCGGGTGAGCCTGCGCTCGGCGCGGGTGATCTGCTCGTTTCCGAGGACGTCACCGCTTGGAACGAAGCGCTCGCTTCCGCCCTCGGCCGCAGCGCGCTCGTGCTTGTCCGCGCCGGAAAAACGCACTGCCGCGATCTGCAAAAGGCCGCCGAGGTGCTGCGCCAGCTGGATGTTCCCGTCGTCGGCGCAATGCTGCTTGATCGCTGAAGACGATGGAGAAGTCGCTTTCCGGGCGCTCTGCCCGTCTCCCGTCGAGGGAGCTGATCTTCTGTGCGGCGCTTGCGCTTACGACGGTGTGTCATATTCTCGATTCCACTGCCGTGCCGCCGCTGCTCGGCGAAACCTTCAGCGAAACCGTGCTGAAGGCGTTTCGCTATGTGTCCTATCTGCTCGCCGCGGCGAGCCTGCTCATGAACCGGTCGTATTCCCGCCGGTCTCTCGTGCTCATTCTGGCGGTGATGGGACTTGCGGTTGTCAACGCGCGCTCTGCCGGCAATCTGCTCATGCTCTCGCTGCTCTTTGCCGCCGGCATGGTCGGGCTGGATTTTCGCCGCGTCGCGAAGGTGCAGCTGGCTGTCATGATCGTCACGTTTGCCTTCGTCGTGCTCGGCAGTCTGATCGGGCTGGTGGACAACTGGGGCTTTGAGCTTGATTCCGCCCGTCCGCGCTATTGCCTCGGGTTTTATTACCCGAGCCACGCTACGAGCCTGTTTTTCTATATCGTGCTGCTTTTCTGCTGCCTGAAGGGCAGAGAGCTTCGCCTCTGGCACGTGCTGGTCATCGCGGCGCTCGATCTCTGGCAGTTTCACTATACGGACGCCCGCGCCGGCACGCTGCTTGCGCTTGCGGCGCCGGTGGTCATGTATCTGCTGCGCCGCCGGAGTGTGCCGCCGAAGCGCATTTCGCGGGTGCTGGAGCTTTCGTTCGTGCTCTGTGCCGCGGCGTGCCTTGCAATCACATGGGCGTATGCCAGGGAGATTGTGGATCTCTCCTGGCTCAATCGGATTCTGAGCTCGCGTCTCGACCTGCAGCGCGATGCGTTTTCGGCATACCACGTCGGCCTATTCGGTCAGCAGATCGACTGGATTGGCTACGGCGGTACCGGCTATACGCATGCCGCTGTGGGAGAAAGCTATAATTTCATCGACTGCTCCTATCTCAAGGTGCTCTTCGATCAGGGCATCCTCATGTGGGCCGTGGTGCTCCTCGGCTTCACTGCGGCGTGCTTTCGCGCCTCGAAGCAGGGGGATTATCCGCTCCTGCTCGCGCTGTCGTTTTCGGCGCTCTACTGCTCCGTGGAGCAGTGGCTTATCCGCCCCGGCTATCATCCGTTTTTCATCCTGATCGGGGCGCTTTTCATGATCGGAACCGATCTTCCGGATCGCCGCATTCGGTTTTCCAAAACTGTGGCAGAGGAGGGACACGTATGAAAAATCCCTCTATCAAAAAGAACTTCCTCATGAACGCGCTGCTCACGGTCTCCAACTTCCTCTTCCCGCTGATCACGTTCCCCTATGTCTCGCGTGTACTGCAGCCGGAGGGGATGGGCAAGGTCTCGTTTGCGCTCTCGCTCATCACGTATTTCACCATGCTCGCGCAGCTCGGCGTGCCGACCTACGGCATCCGCGCCTGCGCCAAGGTGCGCGATGACCGTGCCGCGCTCACGCAGACGGTGCAGGAGCTGATGCTCATCAACGTCATCACCTGCGCGATCTCCTATGTGCTGCTCTTCCTGTGCCTGCTGTTTGTGCCGCGGCTGCAGAGCGAGTGCACGCTCTATCTGATCGTGAGCCTCTCCGTCCTGTTCACCTCGCTCGGCATGGAATGGCTGTATAAGGCACTGGAGCAGTATTCCTATATCACCGTCCGCTCCATCGTCTTCAAGCTTATCGCGCTGCTGGCAATGTTTGCGCTGGTTCACGCCAAGAAGGACTATCTCATCTACGGCGGAATCTCCATCTTTGCGATCTCCGCCTCCGGCGTGATGAACTTCATCCACGCCCGGCGATATATCTCCATGCGTCCGGTTGGGCACTATCAGCTCCGCCGCCATCTCAAGGCGGTGCTGGTCTTCTTCGCCATGACCTGCGCCACGACGATCTATCTCCATCTTGACACCGTCATGCTCTGGTTCATGACGAGCGATACCGACGTCGGGTATTACGACGCCGCCGTCAAGATCAAGGCCATCCTCGTCGGCGTGGTCACGTCGCTCGGCGCCGTGCTGCTGCCGCGCGCGTCCTACTATGTGGAGCAGGGGAGCATGGAGGCCTTCTGGACGCTCACGCGTAAGGCCATGCGCTTCGTGTTCCTGATCGCCGTGCCGCTCACGGTGTATTTTATCCTGTATGCCCGGCCCGGCGTGCTGCTGCTCTCCGGCAGCGCCTATGAGGGCTCGGTGATCCCCATGCAGATCATCATGCCGACGCTGCTTCTCATCGGCATCACGAACATTCTCGGCATCCAGATTCTCGTGCCGCTCGGCCGCGAGAAAACCGTGCTCTATTCCGAGATCGCGGGCGCCGTGACGGACGTGATTCTAAACGCCGTCCTCATCCCGCATTTCCGCGCGGCCGGCGCCGCCGCGGGCACGCTCGTGGCGGAGTTCGTGGTGCTTCTGGTGCAGTACCGCGCCCTGCGCGCGGAGGCAGGCGGCATCTTCCGCGGCCTGCCGTTCGGCAAGATCATTGTCGGCTGCGCGCTCGGCGCCGCCGCGTCTCTGCCGGTGCTGCTGCTCAAGGCAGGCTCGTTCGTCACGCTCGCGCTCACCGCGATTTTGTTCTTCGGCCTCTACGGCGCCGTCATGCTCATCACGAAGGAGCCTATGGTCGCCGAGGTGCTGCAGGGTGTTCGCAGCAAGCTGCCCGGCCACGAGAAAGAAACTGAGAAAAAGGAGCCCCGCAAATCGATGGGAAATGATCAGGCCATGATCCGCGAGATCCAGCTGGCCAACTACCGCAGTCTGAAAAAGCTGGATGAGATCTGCAAAAAATACGACATTCCGTACTTCGCCTATTACGGCACACTGCTCGGCGCCGTGCGTCATAACGGTTTCATCCCGTGGGATGACGATATCGACGTCGCCATGATGCGCGAGGATTTTGACCGTCTCTGCGCCGTTCCCGCCGAGGAGTGGGGCGAGGAGTTCGTCCTCTGCTCGGCTGACAGCGAGGACCCCCGCCATGACAAGATGTTCGGCCGCGTCTATGTGAACCAGACGCGCATCCAGAGCGAGATCGACGTGCGCAAGTGGCGCGTGCCAAGCACGGGCGAGCCGTTCTATACCTCCTGCATGTGCGATATCTTTATCCTCGACCGTGTGCCGGACGACGACGAGGGCTATCACCGTCTCAACGAGAAGCTCATCGATATCGCCCGCAAGTACCGCATGGTGAAGTATCAGTACGTCGCCTCCGGCGGCGCGAAGGAACTGGTCAAGAAGCTCCTCGGCCGCACCTACGGCGCGTGGATGCGTCTCACGCACGAAAAGCCGTGGCAGGATCTCTATGCCGCCAGCCGCCGCATCGCAGCCGCCGCCGAGCAGGGAAGCCGCGTGGCCACGCTCTATTCGGGCGACGCGTTCCCGTTCGAGTACGACGAAATTTTCCCGCTCGAAACCTGCCCGTTTGAAGACATGATGATCCCCGTGCCGCGCGAGGCCAAGAAGATGCTCGAGGTCTGCTATGGCGATTATCTCCAGCTTCCGCCGGAGGACGAGCGCTATCACATCAATTTCATCTTCGCCGACCTCGGCGACGGACAGAAGTTCATCATCGATCCGATTCCGGGTTCGCTCGGAGCAAAGGAACAGGAGGCCCAGAACGATGCATTATGATTATCTCATCGTCGGCGCAGGACTCTTCGGCGCCGTCTTTGCCCGCGAAGCGACCGACGCCGGAAAGCGCGTCCTCGTCGTGGAAAAGCGGGATCACATCGCCGGCAACGTCTATACCGAGACCGTGGAGGGCATTCACGTTCACCGTTACGGCGCGCATATCTTCCACACAAACGACACCGAGGTTTGGAATTATGTAAACCATTTTGCTGACTTCAATCGTTTTACGAATTCCCCCGTGGCGAACTACAAGGGAGAGCTCTATTCACTGCCCTTCAACATGTATACCTTCAACAAGATGTGGGGTGTCACCACGCCGCAGGAGGCTGCCGATGAGATCGCCCGCCAGCGCGCGGAGATCACCGGCGAGCCGAAGAATCTCGCCGAGCAGGCCATCTCGCTCGTCGGCCGTGATATCTTTGAAAAGCTCATTCAAGGCTATACCGAAAAGCAGTGGGGCAGACCCTGCGAGGAGCTGCCGGCCTTTATCATCAAGCGCCTGCCCGTGCGCCTCACGTTCGACAACAACTACTTCAACGCCCTCTATCAGGGCATTCCCAACGGCGGCTATACCAAGCTCGTCGAGAACCTGCTCGACGGCGTTGAGGTCCGGCTGAATACCGACTATCTCGCCGAGAAGGAAGCGCTCGACGCGCTCGCCGACAAGGTTCTCTATACTGGCCCGATCGACGCCTATTTCGGTTTCTCGCTCGGCACGCTGGAATACCGCTCTGTCCGTTTTGAAACGGAGCTGCTCGACATTCCGAACTATCAGGGCAACGCCGCCGTGAACTATACCGACCGTGAAACGCCGTGGACCCGCATCATCGAGCACAAGTGGTTCCAGTTCGGCAAGGACGACGAGGGCCACGATCTCCCCAAGACCGTCATCTCGCGCGAATTCAGCTCCGAGTGGCAGCCCGGCGACGAGCCGTATTACCCCGTGAACGATGAGAAGAATACCGCCCTCTATGCCAGATACCGCGCGCTCGCGGAGAGCGAGCCGAAGGTCCTCTTCGGCGGCAGACTCGGCGAATATAAGTATTACGACATGGACCAGGTCATTGCCGCTGCGCTGCGCCTCTGCGCGCACGAGCTCTGAGCCGGAGGAACGCAGATGCCCAAAGGAACGCTCATTGTCATCGAAGGGCTCGACGGCAGCGGCAAGGCCACGCAGGCTAAGCTGCTCCTCGAGAGTCTGCGGCAGCAGGGGAAGGACGTGCGCCAGGTCTCGTTTCCGGACTATGACTCCGATTCCTCCGCGCTGGTCAAAATGTACCTCGCCGGTGAATTCGGCTCCGATCCCGGCGACGTGAACGCCTATGCCGCGTCCACCTTCTTTGCCGTGGACCGCTATGCCTCCTTCAAGAAGGATTGGCGCGCCTTTTACGAGGCGGGCGGCATCGTCATTGCCGACCGCTATACCACCTCCAACGCCGTCCACCAATGCTCCAAGCTGCCGGAGGCGGAGTGGGAGGCCTTTCTCAATTGGCTGTTTCACTTTGAATATGATCTCCTCGGCATCCCCGCGCCGGACCGCGTCTTCTATCTGCAGACCGCCCTCGGCGTGAACGAACAGCTGCTCGACCGCCGCTATCACGGCGACGAGCAGAAGAAGGATATCCACGAGCGCAACGCGGACTACCTCGCCCATTCCCGCGCGGCGGCGGAGTTCTGCGCCAAAAAGCTCGGCTGGACCACGATCCATTGCGTCCGGGACGGCGCGATGCGCGGCATTCCGGAGATCCACGAGGAGCTTCTCGAGAGCCTCATGCTCTAATCATCAAAGGCGTGCGTCAGCACGCCTTTTTCTGCAGGTGATCCCTATGTCAGACGAACGTATCATCCACACCACCGGGCGCAACAACTGCGGCGGCCGGTGCATCATCCATGCCCATGTGCGCGATGGGGAGATTCTGCGCCTCACGACGGACACGCCCGAGGCTGCCGGCGGTACCCCGCCGCTCGTCGCCTGCGCGCTCGGCCGCAGCTATCACAAGACCTTTCTCCGTCCAGACCGGCTCAAAACGCCGCTCCTGCGCGTCGGTGAGCGCGGGGAAGGGCAGTTCCGCCCGATCTCGTGGCAAGAGGCTGTCGACCGCATCACCGAGCAGTGGATTCGCATTCGCGATGCCTACGGCGTCGGCTCTCGCTATGTCACTTACGCAACGGGCGTTTCCGCTGCCTTTTCGCCCCGAAGCCTCGCCAAGCGCCTCCTTGCGCTCGACGGCGGCTTTCTGGATTATTACAATTCCTATTCCACGCCCTGCATCGAGCAGGCCACGCGCCTCCTGTACGGCACGGAGCTCTCCGGCTCCAGCCGCGACAACTGGCTGCAGAGCGAGTTGATCGTGCTCTGGGGACACAACCCCGCCGAGACGCATTTTGACGCGAACACCATGTTCTATCTTCGGCAGGCAAAGGAAAAGGGCGTTCCGATCATCGTCGTCGATCCCCGCCGGAGCGACACGGTGAAGTCCCTTGACGCGGAGTGGATTCCGCTCCGCCCGGCCACGGATGCCGCCCTCTGCGACGCGATGGCGTATGTCATCTGGACGGAGGGGCTCGCGGACAAGGCCTTTCTCGACCGCTGCTGCATCGGCTTTGATGATGCGCATCTGCCGCCGGCTGCGGCGGGGGAGAGCGTGCTCTCGCATCTGCTGGGGAACAGAGACGGCGTTCCCAAAGCGCCGGAGTGGGCCGAGGCAATCACCGGCGTTCCGGCGGAGACGATCCGCTCTCTCGCGCGGCGTTATGCCGGAGCCAAGCCCGCCGCGCTCATCCTCGGCTACGGCGCGCAGCGCCATGCCTGCGGCGAGCAGGGCGTCCGCGGCGCAATCCTCCTCGCCTGCATGACCGGCAACGTCGGGGTGCCCGGAGGCTGGGCGTCCGGAACTGGTTATGTAAACCGCCATGCGCTGCCGCATCTGCCCTTCGTACCGAATCCCTACCGCATGGAAATCCCGACCTTCCGCTGGACGGACGCGGTCGACCACGGGCATAGCATGACGGCGCGGCAGGGCGTGCGCGGCGGAGATCAGCTGCAGTCCGATATCAAGATGATCATAAACCTCGCGGGCAACTGCCTCATCAATCAGCACGCCGATATCAACCGCACGGCGGCGCTGCTGCGCGACGAATCCAAGTGTGAGTTCATCCTCTGCAGCGATCTCTTCCTCACGCCGAGCGCGAAGTTTGCGGACATTCTGCTGCCCGGCGTCTCCTTCCTCGAGAGCGAAAACCTCACCATGCCGTGGGAGTGCGGCGATTTCCTCGGCTATAACAATCAAGTGATTGAGCCGCTCGGGGAGGGCCGGTTTGAATATGACTGGCTCACGGATGTCGCGCGCAATCTCGGCCTCGAGCAGGCGTTCACCGAAGGGCTCGATGCGCAGGGATGGCTTCGCCGCATGTATGACGAGGTCCGCGCCAAAGAGCCGCAGCTGCCGTCCTTCGAGGCGTTCAAGGCCGAGGGTGTCTATCGCTATCAGAACGACGCGACGCTCGTCGCCTTTGAGCGGGAGTGCACCGACCCGGAGCGGCATCCGTTCCCGACGCCGTCCGGCAAAATTGAGCTCTATTCCATGCAGGCGCAGGAGGCACCGCTCGAGCAGCCCTTCCCGCCGATTCCGGGCTATGTCCCGCCGCCGGAGGGCGCGCAGGACCCGCTGCGCAAGCGCTATCCGATTCAGCTCATCGGCTATCACACCAAGCGCCGCTGCCACAGCATCCATGACAACAACCCGGAGCTCGAGAAGCTCGACCCGCAGCGCCTTTGGCTCCATCCGAAGGACGCCGCCGCGCGCGGCATTTCGGACGGCGACGCCGTTGAGGTCTTCAACGACCGCGGCCGCACCCGCACCGTCGCCTATCTCACCGAGGATATCCTGCCCGGCGTCGCCGCCCTCGCGCAGGGCGCGTGGTATGATCCGGATGAAACCGGCGTCGACCGCGCGGGCTCGATCAATGTTCTCACCTCTTGGAACGCCACGCCCTTCGCCCGCGGCAACCCGCAGCATACGAATCTCGTGGAAATCAAAAGAACCGGTCAATGACCGGTTCTTTTCTATTCAAAGGACTTTTCAAACTCACGAATCTCCGGAACTTTGCGCAGAGTATGTAACAATGCCGTGCCGCCCGCGACGCCGACGGCGCCCTGCAGGAGGTTGCCGATGATCTCCGCCGAGGCCGCGAGGCCGTAGCCCAGCGCCAGCGATTCATAGAAAAAGTACAGCGCCGCCATCACGATCTCCCCGCAGACGGCGGAGAGGAGCGCTTTTTTCGTTTTGCGGTAGAGAAGCCCCGTCACCACGGCGGCGAGCCCCTTTGCCAGCAGCGTGCCGGGCGCGTAGACGGCGTAGCCCGCGAAGAGATCGGCGAGCATGGAGCCGAGCCCCATCGAGACGCCGCCCCAGATCGGACCCGCGAGCAGGGCGGTGAAGACCACGATGATATCGCCCGCGTTTAAGTATCCGCCCGTCGGCGTCGGGATGGGGATTGCCATCGTCGCCACACAGCAGAGCGCCGCAAGCAGTGACAAATATACCATCCGCTTGATTTTGTTGTCCACGGCAAAACCTCCTTCCTTTTTTTCCTATCTTATGACTGGGAGATGCACTTTGTCAATGTTGCCCTCGCCAAAGATTTCGGGTATAATGGCATCGAATTGGAGGAATTTCACCATGACCATCAAGCTATACGATTCCGACAGCTTTCTCTTTCACTTTACTGCCCGCGTGCTCTCCTGCGAGCCGGCGTCAGACCGCTGGCGCGTGCTGCTCGATCAGACGGCGTTCTTTCCCGAGGGCGGCGGACAGCCCGCCGACCCCGGCCGGATAGCAGGCATTCCCGTGCTCGACGTGCAGGAGGAGCAGGACGGCATCGAAGTCGGATCGTAGCCATGTCGTTCTGTGAGCCAAGGAG
>JAZPZZ010000190.1:0-40219 GCA_045544935.1 Oscillospiraceae bacterium
TTGGTGCCCATTGTTGTCTTCCTAAGACCGCTTGGCCTCCGACTTGTTCATCCGCCCGCGGAACCAGCTTTTCCGCGCCGCATAGCTGCGCGGTCGCTGCCCGGCTGAAGCTCATGGAGCCGGAGGCGGACTTTGCCCGCATTGAGCATCTGATGAAGCAGCTCCGTCGCCGACGGAGCTGCTTTGCTGTTTGAAAATACTTGCAACCGGCAGGAGATTGTTCTATAATGCAGTTAGCATAAACTAACTATGGAATGCCGAAAGGAGTTTCAACCATGAAGCCTGATTATAAGAACTGGATGCCGAAGGGCATGATCTATGCCGGAGCGGGCGGCACCGGCGCGTTTCTTGCGCTGTATCTGGTCGTTCGCCTGACCGGGCTGGTCTCCGCCGGCTGGCGCACCGCGCTGCTTGCCATCGGTCTTGTCGGATTTGCGGTTGGCGCGGTGTCGACAATCTGGATGACGCTCATGTACCGCACCTTCTCCTATGACGGCAAGCGCCAGCTCTCCCGCCGCATCATCGAGGAGATCGCCTCGCATGTGTCGCTGCCGGAGGGCAGCGAGGCGCTGGATATCGGCTGCGGCAGCGGTGCGCTCACCATCGCCTGCGCCAGACGCAATCCCGGCGCGCGCTTTCTCGGCGTGGACCGCTGGGGGAAGGAATATGCCTCCTTCAGCAAGAAGCTCTGTGAGCGCAACGCCGAGGCGGAGGGCGTGCGGAACGTCTCCTTTGCGCAGGGCGACGCCGTGCATCTTGATTTCCCGGACGAGCGCTTTGACGCCGTCGTGAGCAATTATGTGTATCACAACATTCCGAGCCGCGACCGGCAGGCGATCCTGCTCGAGACACTGCGCGTGCTCAAGCCGGGCGGCACCTTCGCCCTGCACGACTTTTTCTCCAAGGCCAAGTACGGAGACATGCAGGCCTTCACGCAAAAGCTGCACGATCTGGGCTATCAGGAGGTGCAGCTGATCTCTACCACGAACGGCAATCCAATCACGCCCTTTGAAGCCCTTTGGATGGAGCTCGCCGGATCGGCACTGCTCGTTGGAAAGAAATGAGGTGATGCAACATGGAAAAAACGCACATTGAGAAAAACACCGTGCAGGAGACGCTGGTCATTCCACTCTTCGGACGCAAGATGTGCACCGAGCAGTTTCCGGATCTGTTTCAGGATCCGAAGGCGGTGGAGCTGATCGAGCGGATTGATTATGATTTCTCGCCGCTGGAGGCAAAGGCCTCCGGCATGGGCTACCGCTTCGGCGCGCTGGAGGTCGCCATGCGCGAGAGCGATCTGATGATCGAGGCAAAGGCGTATCTCGCCGAGCACCCCAAAGCAGCCCTCGTGAATCTCGGCTGCGGCCTCGACCAGACGGCGGAAAACTGCGACAACGGCCGGTGCCGGATCTACAACATCGACCTGCCGGACGTCATCGCCGTTCGCAATACGCTCCTGCCGGAGACGGACCGCGTAAAAAACCTCGCCGCCGATCTCAACGATCTCTCATGGTTTGACAAGATTGACGCCTCGAACGGCGTGTTCTTCCTCGCGGCGGGCGTGTTCTATTATTTTAAGACCGAGGACATGACGAGGGGTGAGCGCCCTAGCAGAGAGAAAAAGCCGGTCGCATTTCTCACCGAGAGCGAAGCACAGCAATTTCTCGATGCGCTGCAGGAGGAACCGCTCAAGTGGCGGGCGTACTTCACGCTTCTGCTGATGACCGGCATGCGCCGCGGGGAGGCAGTTGCCTTGCAATGGAGCGACATCGACGACGGAAAGGACACCGGAGCGCCGACCATCACCATCAGCAAGAATGCAGTCATGGACAAGGCTCAGCCGACCGGGCGTCTGATCAAACAGACCAAAACCGGGGAGATCCGTGCGGTTCCGATCTCGGAGGCAACACTGCAGATGCTGCGAGAGCTGAAGCAGGAAACGGAACGCAATATGGAAATCACCCTGAAGCCGTCGGCGTTCGTCTTTTGCGACGAAACCAACCCATACCTTTGTATGTACCCGACGTCGCCCACGCGCCGGATGGAAGTGATCGTGAAGCGGCACGGGCTGAAGAAGTGCAGCGTGCACGAGCTGCGGCGCACATTTGCAACGCTTGCGCTGCAGGCGAAGGTAGATCCGAAAACCGTGGCAGCAATCACGGGCCACGCGGATACCGCGACACTATTTAAGTACTATACCGGCACAGACGCCGAGCAGAAACGAAAAGCGGTCGCCGGGCTGGAGGCCGCATTGAAAAACGAAAAGAACGAGTGACGATTTGGAGGGACAGAATGGATCCATATGTTTTTGAGCAGAGCAACGGTCTGTGGTACGAGCGCAGGGGAGACTATTACTTCCCGTGCCTGACCGCAGGGGAAGCGACGCCCGTCGGCGTCTGGGGGCAGCGGCATCTGCGATTTCTCAAGCAGAACCGGCGCGCACTGTATCTGGAGCTGAAAACAAGCGGCAGACTGAACGCCTATCTCGCCGACATTGATCGGCAGGCGGAAACCATGCTCGACCAGCTCATGGCCAGGATGGCCGAGTGCGAGGGTGTTACCGAAGCACTCAAGGCGCAGAATCAGATGGCTTGGGTGCAGCGGATGAACAGCATTCACCATCGAACATCGGAAATTGTTCTTCAGGAACTGATTGATACGTAAAGCAGTTGGAGGTGCAGAGCAATCCGCGCCTCCAACGCATGTGAAAAACAAGGTTGACAATAGTAAGGACAGTTTATATAATTAAACCAAACATCGGCAAAAATCAAATTTTAGCCGATAATTGGTTTAACGGCGGTGAAAATGATGCTTCTGACACATACGGAATGTCTGGAACGGTGGCAGTCTGACTATCAGATCAAAAAACGCGTTCAGGACGGAACGCTGTTCCGGATCGAAAAAGGCATCTATTCGGATATGCCGGAGGTCTCAACGCTTGCAGTCATTACAAAAAAATATCCGGATTCGATTTTCACGCTTGACTCGGCATTTTATTATCACGGCCTGACAGACGTGATTCCGGATGCGTACTGCATTGCGACCGACAAACATTCGATTGCGTTACGGGATCATCGCGTGAAGCAAATCTATGTCCCGTCTGAATGCCTGGAGCTCGGCGTGATGCAGATGCAGCGGCGGGACGCGGCGTTTCGAATCTACGACCGCGAGCGACTGCTGATCGAACTGCTGCGCTATAAAAACAAGCTGCCGTTTGACTACTACAAAGAAATACTGGGGAACTACCGCGGGCTGCTGTATGAGCTGGACATTGAGCGGATTCAGGACTATGCAGAGCGGTTTCCCAAATCAAAAATGATTTCCGAAGCGCTGGAACGGGAGGTGTTCTGATGGCGACAATCAGAGAAATGCTGCGGCAGGCCAATGCAGACGGATATCTGGACGATAACGCAGAGGCGAAGGTCTGTCAGGATATCGTGCTCAAAGCGCTTGCGGAGAGCTCGCTTTGCCGCAACGCGACCATCAAGGGCGGCGTTGTCATGCGCAGCATCTCAGGCAGTGCGCGCAGAGCGACACAGGACATCGACATTGATTTTATTCGGTATTCTCTGAGTGACGATTCGATTCGCAGATTTGTTGAAAAACTGAACTGCCTTCCGGATTTTTAGATTACGCAGACTGGCAGAATCACGGAGCTGAAGCAGCAGGACTATCACGGGAAGCGAGTCTTTGTTGTAATTACAGACGGAACCGGCGATGCCATTGAGAGCAAAATTGACCTCGGCGTTCATAAGAACCTCTCTGTGGAACAGGAGGAGTACTGCTTCGACATTGCCTGCTTTGAAGAAGGGGCGAATCTGCTCATCAATTCACCGGAGCAAATGTTTACGGAAAAGCTGCGTTCCCTGCTGAAATTCGGAACGTTCTCCACGAGATATAAGGACATTTTCGATATGTGTTATCTCTCGGAGCGGGTTGATCCGGCAAAGCTTCGGGCTTATATGGATACATACATTTTCACCGACCCCGGCATGCGGGAAAACACGATGGAGGAAGTTGTCAGAAGGGTCAACAGCGTGTTTGCATCGCAGAGGTACATCAGCCGTTTAGCGACCTCCAGAAAAAACTGGCTGGAGACTGCTATTCCGGAAGTGCTGCAGAGCATTCTGGAGTTCCTGCGGTCGTTGGATAGAATTCCTGCGACGGTATAAGAATTAAAAACATTGCTAATGACAGACGGGGCAATCCCCCGCCTGTCAGACCGTAGACAAACCCGCTTTTGGATCAAGCCAAAAGCGGGTTTGCGGTTGTATTTGGAGGGAAACAGGTTCCAAAAGCATAGGATCAACGTGTTTTGGAGTTGTTTCCTACGCTCCTTACTCGGCTCCTCCATGTTCCTAATTGACAACCTCAAGCCGCGACAGTAAAATATAAGGATCTCTTAATCTGAGAAATACTACCGGCAAGCGAAGGAGATGATGTGACATGGTCTGGAATCTGAACACAGTGGCGCTGCTGGTCCCGCTGCTGTTTCTGCTGGTCGGGCTGACGATCACCGTGGTCACCGACCCCTATGTCAGCCGGAAGCACCGCCGGGTTATGGGAGTCATCATCGTCCTCAGCTTCGTCCTGATTGCCCAGAATCTGCTGGAGGACTGGCTGGCCGCAGGCGAGCCTCAGTGGTTCTTGCGAACGACCTTGGCCATCTGCGGCTATACCCTTCGCCCGGTGTTCCTGATTCTGTTTCTCTATATCATCCAGCCGGAAAAGAAGCATCTGCTCGCCTGGGGGCTGGCTATTGTAAACTGGGGCATTTACATGACGGCCTACTTTTCTCACCTGTGCTTCTGGATTGGCTCAGGCAACAGGTTCTTCAGAGGCCCGTTGGCCTTCACCTGTCTTTATGTCAGCGTTATTCTGCTCGGGGATTTGCTGGTCCAATCCATTCGTAATAAC
Source organism: Oscillospiraceae bacterium (assembly GCA_045544935.1). Classification (GTDB taxonomy): domain Bacteria; phylum Bacillota; class Clostridia; order Oscillospirales; family Oscillospiraceae; genus CAG-103. The sequence continues at coordinate 4,918 of JAZPZZ010000190.1, forward strand.
CAGACCGGAGGAAAACAGGAAAAGCTGATTCCGATCTTTATCGTTGTGATGATCCTCGCCTCCGTGTACTTGGACGGTAGGGTCTATAATGATCGGCAGCCTGTCACGTTTCTGACCATCGCCATCGTCGCCAGCAGCGTGTTTTATTACATCTGGCTGCATTTGCAGTTTGTACGGGACCATGAGGACGATCTGAAGGCCCGGCAGCGGATGCAGATCATGCTCAGCCAGATCCAGCCCCATTTCCTGTATAACACGCTGTCCGCGATCCAGTACCTCTGTGAGCACGATCCGAAAGCGGCCGGGGAAACCACCGCCAAATTCTCCCGCTATCTCCAGAGCAACATGAGCGCGCTCAAGGACGACGGAGAGATTCCGTTTGAGCAGGAGCTGGAGCACACCAAAATCTATCTGGACATCGAAAAGGTCCGCTACGAAGACGCGCTGCAGATCGAATATGACATTACCTGTACGGACTTCTCTCTGCCGACGCTGACCCTGCAGCCTATCGCCGAGAACGCGGTGCGCCACGGCGCCAGAGGCAAACGGGGCGTGGGCACCGTGAAGCTCGCCACGCGGGAGTATCCGGAGCACTATGCGATCACCGTCACGGACGACGGACCCGGCTTTGATCCGGAAGCGCCGGCGCTGGCCGACGACGGACGCGACCACATCGGGATCACCAACGTGCGGGATCGGCTGGAGCAGATAAGCGGCGGTACCCTCCGCATTCAGTCCGAACCGGGAAAGGGTACTGTGGTCACGATTGAAATCCCAAAGAAACAGGTGAAAACGACATGACGATATTTGCCATAGACGACGAGCCAAAAGCGCTCCGGCTTCTCCACGACGCCATCGATGAAGCGGAGCCGAACGCCGAGATCGTAGATTATTCCGACGGCGAGGCTGCCCTGACGGCCATACGGTCGCAGGCCCTTACGCCGGACGTGGTCTTTTCCGATATCGAGCTGCCGGAGTTGTCCGGGCTTGCCTTTGCCGTGGAGCTCAAAAAGCTCGCGCCAGAGACGAGGATCATCTTTGTCACCGGCTTTCCCAAATATGCTGCGGATGCGTTCCGTCTCCATGCGAGCGGCTATATCGTGAAGCCGGTTTATGCCGACCGGGTGCGGGAGGAGCTGGATCTTCTGAATCTGCCGCAGGCCAGTCCGAATCCGGACAAGCTGCATGTCCGTTGCTTCGGGCATTTTGAGGTGTTCCGGAACGGTGAACCGGTTATTTTTCAGCGGAAGCAAAGCAAGGAGCTTCTGGCCTTCCTCATTGACCGGGAGGGCCGCGCCTGTACCGCCGAGGAGATCGCCGCGGCCTTGTGGGAGGACGACGGCGATATGAAAGCGGCAAAATCCCGTATCCGTCTGATTCTGCATGATCTCCGCGCAACGCTTAGGGAAATCGGGATGGAGGATATTTTGACCCGGGAGCGGCGGCAGCTTGCCGTTCGGCGGGATTTGGTGGACTGCGACTACTACAGGATGCTGGAGGGAGATATGGAGGCGGTCAACGCATTTGACGGGACATATATGCCGGAGTACAGTTGGGCTGAGCTGACAACCGGAAGACTCTATTTCAGGAAATGAAAGCTGTTAATTCATAGATACGGATCGGGACGCTGCCGCGCCCCGATTTATTTTTTTGCTTTTTTGAAAATGGACCGGATTTTGTAACGGTTGTGAACGCTCCGTATTGTATCATTATTCTGTATTTTTATGCCGTTCCCTTTGAAATGTACAGCGAGGAGGATCTCAATGAAAATACTCTGCGTAGACCGAAGTCCGTGGGGACTGATGGATATGAAGCGCAAGGTCAAAGCCATCAAGCCGGACGCCGTCATTCACGGCTGCCGCGACCCGGAGGCCGCGCTATCCCTCGCAAAGAGCGAGGGCTGCGACGTTCTGCTGACCGAGATCGATCTGGGCGGCCCGAAACGGGAGGGCCTGGACTTTGCCATGCGGATGCAGACGATCAATCCCGAGGTCAACGTCATCTTTGTCACCACGTTTGCCGAATGGGACTATGCCCGCGACGTGATCCAGATGCGGGCCAGCGGTTTTGTGCGCAAGCCCTACAAGGCAGAGCGCCTGGCGGAGGAGTTCGCCCATCTGCGCTATGCGGTATCTTAGCGACGCAATTATATATTCATAAATTCACGGAGGCAGAGAACTATGATTTCATTAAGAGGACCGAAGCTGAAATTTTTTGCTTCAATTCTGGCGGTGATCGCGCTATGCGTCGGCATTTATACCACCTTTTTCCGGTCGCGGGGCTTCGTGAAAACCACGGGTACGGTGGTTTCGGTGCGGATGGATACGAGCGGCGACGACACCTATTACTATCCGACGGTGGAATACACCGTGGACGGTAAGACCTATACCTGCGAGCTGAACGTGGGAAGCGGGAACACCAAAGTCGGAAGGGAGACCGCCGTCCTTTACGATCCGGATGATCCCGCGGTCGCACGGGACGGAAGCGGCGTCAGCGTTTATTTCATCGCTGTCGGCGCAGGCATTCTGGCGTTTATCATCGTTTCCACAATCCTGGAAAAGCGGAGCCAGGAGCGGGCGGCGGAGCAAAGAGCGTTGAGCGGCTTTACCGGCTACGCCCCCTCCATTCAGGGCGAAGAGCGGGAGCTTTACTTCCTGACCGACATCGGCACGCCCAAGTTCGGTCACAGGCTTGAAGACGCGAGCCGCCGCGTGCTTTATGAGGCAAAGGTGACGAAGTTCTCGCTTGCACAGCCCATTGCCTTTGACTTCATCGACCGCGAACACGGAAGGACAGTGCCGCATATGGTCGGTCACAACGAAGCGACGGACTGGGGCGGCAGTATCCTGCTGGATAACCACTACACCTTCGAGCTGGACGGAGTGGATGTGTGGAAGCACCTCAAAGAAAGCGGCGTTTCTGTAGAAAGCAGTTATACGGCGGGCGAAAGCACCGCGATCGGTCAAAAATACCGTATCCTGCGGGACGGAGCGGAAATCGCCGTGGCTGAAACGACCAGCCAATACCCTCACGAGGAGGACGCAGCGCAGCACAAGGTGGCGGGCGCTATCCCGAGTCAGGGCTTTTATCGCGTCTGGACGCGCGAGCAAAACCTCGACCTCCTGTTTATGACGCTTGTTGCTTTTGCGCGCAGCGGCGCGGGCGACGACAGGGGCGGCAGCTACGGCGCGGTGCTTGGGACGATCAAGAATATCGGCAGCAAATAAGCCGAAGAGAAAATACGCTTGGACCAGGCAAAAACACATCGGCAGGAGAGGAAGTCTGTTATGGAACAACCGTTATTCAGAAAAGAGAGCATGGAGCGCGTCTCTTCGCCGGAAGTGCTCCGGGATTACCTGCATGTCACCTCCCCGGCGATCTGGGTCGTGCTGGCGGCGGTGATCCTCCTGCTGGCAAGCCTCTTTATATGGAGCAGCGTGACAGCCGTGGAGAGCTACGCGGCGGGAGATGCGGAGGTGCGCGGCGGCGTGCTGACCCTGCGCTTTGACGACGTGGAAAAAGCCTCCCATGTGGAGGTCGGCATGAACGTCAAGGTGGGCGATCTAACCACGCCCGTCCTCTCTGTCGGCAGCGACGAGAACGGCAATCCCATTGCCATCGCAAACGCCAATCTGCCGGACGGCAGCTATGAGGCGAGCGCGGGATATAAGAGCACGCAGATTATAGATATGCTCTTTAACTGAGGCGGTGAAGCGTATGCGTGATAAAAACTTCCGCCCTCCCGGAAAGAGCAAAGCTGCAAAGGTACCGGTGGTCATGCAGATGGAGGCGCTGGAGTGCGGCGCAGCCTGTCTGGCAATGGTGCTGGCCTACTACGGGAAGTGGATGCCGCTGGAACAGGTTCGTGTGGACTGCGGCGTATCGCGGGACGGCTCCAAGGCGGGCAACGTCATGAAGGCCGCCCGGAGCTATGGGCTGGAGGCCAAGGGCTACCGCATGGGGCTTGAAGCCGTCAAGGGGATCAGTGCCTTCCCCTGCATCATCCATTGGAATCTCAACCACTTCGTGGTGCTCTGCGGATTTCGCGGGAACCACGCCTGCATAAACGACCCCGCCCGGGGCAGCGTAAAGGTCACGATGGACGAGTTCGACAAGGCGTTCACCGGCATCGTCATGGTCTTTGCGCCGACGGAGAACTTTGAGCCGGACGGGAAACGGACAAGCACCCTCGCCTTTGCAAGAAAGCGGCTTTCCGGCGCGGGCGCGGCGATGGTCTTCGTCATGCTGATGAGCATCATCGGTTCTGTGTTTACGCTTCTGAACCCCGCCTTCTCCCGCTTTTTCATGGACCGGCTGCTGACCGGTGAAAACAGCGAGCTTCTGATGCCCTTTATCGCGCTCGTCGCGGCGGTGAGTCTGCTGCAGGTCTTTGTTGCGGCGATCAGAGCGGTCTATTCACTGAAAATAAACGGCAAGATGGCGGTCGTCGGCAGCGGCTCCTTCATGTGGAAGGTCCTCAAAATGCCGATGGAGTTCTTCTCCCAGCGCATGGCGGGCGATCTCCTGACACGGCATAAGGCCAATGAGACCATCGCCGAGCAACTGGTAAATACGCTGACGCCTCTGGCGCTCAGCGCTGTGATGATGGTGTTCTACCTCGTCGTGATGCTGCGCTACAGTCCGCTTTTGACGCTGGTAGGTCTTGTCAGTATCCTTATCAACATCGTCATGAGCCGGGTTATCTCCGAAAAGCGCGTCAACATTACCCGTGTGCAGACACGGGACGCCGGCAAGCTGATGAGCGCCACCGCGTCCGGCATCCGCATGGTAGAGACCATCAAGGCCAGCGGCGCGGAGAACGGATATTTCCAGCGCTGGGCGGGCTATCAGGCTTCCGTCAATGAACAGAACACGAAGTACACAAGGCTCAATCAGTACCTCGGCATCATTCCCGCCTTTATCACCACCCTTGCAAACGCGCTGGTGCTTGTGCTGGGAATATGGCTGTGTATGCGCGGCGAGTTCACCCTCGGCATGGTCACAGCGTTCCAGTCGTTCCTTGCCTCCTTCCTGAGCCCCGCCATGACGCTGGTCACCGCGGGACAGACCTTGCAGGAGATGCGGACGCAGATGGAGCGCGTGCAGGATGTGATGGAGTACCCGGAGGATCCCTATTTCTCTGACGCGCCCGTCAGCGAGGACGAGGATTACGACAAGCTTACTGGCGCGGTAGAGCTGAGAAATGTCACCTTCGGCTATTCCAAGCTCGCCCCGCCGCTCATAGAAAACTTCTCGCTGAACCTCAAGCCGGGTGGAAGAGTCGCCCTTGTGGGCGCCTCCGGCTGCGGGAAAAGCACGATCTCCAAGCTCATATCGGGCCTCTATCAGCCGTGGAGCGGCGAGATTCTCTTTGACGGCAAGCCCATTTCAGAGATCGACCGCGCCGTTTTCACCGGCAGCGTCGCCGTGGTGGATCAGGATATCATCCTCTTTAACGATACCATCGCAAACAACATCAAAATGTGGGACGACTCCATCGAGGACTTCGAGGTCATTTTAGCGGCGCGGGACGCCCAGATCCACGACGATATCATGGCCCGGCCCGGCGGCTATCAGGGTAAAATCACCGAGGGAGGCCGCGACCTCTCCGGCGGTCAGCGGCAGCGGCTGGAGATTGCCCGCGTGCTGGCGCAGGACCCGCACATCGTCATTATGGACGAGGCGACGAGCGCCCTGGACGCGAGAACGGAATATGAGGTCACAAACGCGGTCAAGGAGCGCGGTGTCACCTGCATCATCATCGCCCACAGGCTCTCCGCTATCCGCGACTGCGACGAGATCATCGTCCTTGACCACGGCAAGGTGGTAGAGCGCGGGACGCACGAGGAGCTGTTCAAAAAGGGCGGCTATTACACGGAACTCATTACCAGCGATTAAGGAAGGGGGTGTACCATGGGCTTATTCGACGAACAGATCCGGCTCCGCAAGGAGCGCGATCAGGAGGCCTTTGAGGACTCGATCTTTGAGATGGCGTCCGTCGTCGGGAAACGCGGTGCGGGAGAGATGCGCGACAGGCGCGTCGTCACCAGGGCGGCCATCGACGAGCTATTGAAATACTACGGCGTGAAGCCGGTGGAGATCCCCCGCAGCGTGGAAACGATGGAGGATCAGCTTGACTACGCGCTGAAGCCCCACGGACTCATGTATCGCCCAATCACTCTCTCTGAGGATTGGTATAAATCCTCCTTCGGCCCGATCATGGCCTTTTACAAGGACAGCGGACTGCCCGTGGTGCTTTTGCCGAAAAAGTACGGCGGCTACTTCTGGCAGGACGCGGACGGCAAAAAGGTCACGGCAAAGAGTCGGGCGGCGGAGCAGCTCTCCCCGGAGGCGATCTGCTTCTACAAGCCGCTGCCGATGAAGAAAATCGGGATACCGGACCTTCTCTCCTATATGAAAGGCTGCCTGAATTGGGCGGACTTCGCCATGGTGATCGGGCTGACGCTTTTGGTAACTGGCGTCGGGATTCTGATTCCGCACATCACCAAAACCCTGTCCGGCTTCGTGCTGGAGAGCGGGAACAGCCTGATTCTGTGGAGCACCGCGCTCTTTATGCTGTGCATCCTCGTTTCCTCCCAACTCCTCACGGCGTCGCGGGAGCTCGCCATGGCGAGGATTCAGACCAAGGTCGCGGTGCCGATGGAGGCGGCGATGATGGCGCGGCTCATGAGCCTGCCCACGCCCTTCTTCCGGAGGTACAGCGCCGGCGAGCTGGCAAGCTGCTCGGGAGCGGTCAACAAGCTCTGTACGCTTCTGCTGGGCGGCGTGTTCTCCACGGGCGTTACGGCAATTATTTCGCTTCTTTACATCAATCAAATCTTCTCCTACGCCCCGGCGCTGGGCTTCCCGGCGCTGGCCGTCAATCTCGTGATGGTCGCCGTCACGGTGCTGACCGGCTTTCTGAAAGTGAAAGTGGCGCGGGAATACATGAAGGGCGCCGCGGAGGAATCCGGCGTCAGCTACGCTATCCTTTCCGGCATCCAGAAAATCAAGCTCTCCGGCGCGGAGAAGCGCGCCTTTGCGAAATGGGCGAAGATTTACGCCTCCGGCGCGGAAATCGAATATAACCCGCCGCTGTTTTTGAAGATCAATTCGGCCATCACGCTGGCGGTCTCCCTGTTCGGCACGGTCCTTCTATATTATCTTGCAGCGACCAGCGGCGTCAGCCCCTCGGCCTACCTCGCTTTCACCGCCGCCTACGGCACGATCACGGGCGCGTTTACCGCGTTTTCCGGCATCGCCACCTCCGCCGCGCAGATCAAGCCGATTCTGGAGATGGCAGAGCCAATTTTGCAAACGGAGCCGGAAACGGCGGAGGGTCGGGAGATCGTGACGAAGCTCTCCGGCAGTATCGAGCTCGCCAATATCTCCTTCCGCTATTACGACACGCAGCCCTATGTGATAAACGGCCTGAACTTGAAGATCAGGTCAGGCGAGTACGTCGCCATCGTCGGCAAGACGGGCTGCGGCAAATCGACGCTTCTGCGCCTCCTGCTCGGCTTTGAGACGCCGGAAAAGGGCGCGATCTACTACGACCGCAAGGACCTGCGCTCCCTTGACCTCGGTTCGCTGCGCCGCAAGATGGGCGTGGTGACCCAGGACGGCAGCCTCTTCTACGGGGACATTTATTCCAACATCACCGTCTCCGCGCCCCACCTTTCGCTCGACGACGCCTGGGACGCCGCGGAAAAGGCGGGCATCGCGGACGACATCCGCGCCATGCCCATGGGAATGCACACCTTTTTGAGTGAAGGTCAGGGCGGCATCTCCGGCGGGCAGAAGCAGCGCATCATGGTCGCCCGCGCCATCGCGCCGAAGCCGAAGATTTTGCTTTTCGACGAGGCGACCAGCGCCCTCGACAACAAGACGCAGAAGCAGGTCTCCGACGCCCTCGCGGGACTGGATTGCACCCGCGTGGTGATCGCCCATCGGCTTTCCACCGTGAAGGACTGCGACCGCATCGTCGTCCTCGACGGCGGCAGGATCATCGAGGAAGGAACCTACGACGAACTGACAAACAAGGGCGGCTTCTTTGCCGAGCTGGTGGAGCGCCAGCGGATCGACTGAATCTGTCCGACCTTTCCGCATGAGCGGAGCGTTCACGCGAAAACATTTTTTCAAAAAACCATTGCCAAAAATCAAAGTGCTTCGGCTATATAAGTAGACGGAAAAGGAGCGAGGTGATGCAAATGAACATGGAAAAGCTGCTGGCAGGGCTATTCGATTTTCAGAAATTTGAGAAGGAACCGGCTCTGCAAAGCGTGATCGACGAGGTTGAGGCGCGGTACTTTTGCGCGGAGCTCTCCGACAATGCATTGGATACGCTCTCTGCGGCGGGCGACCCGTTTTCGCAGCCGCCCGACCCAAAGGAAAGAGATCGGAAAACGTGACGGCGCTGACGCAGGACGGGATCTACGCCTCCTATCGGGAAAAGGTGCTTTCTTATCTCAGCGGGAAAACAGAAAGCCCGGAGGACGCGGAGGATCTGTGCGAGGAAGTCTTTGAGCAGGTATGCCGTTCGCTCCCCCGATTTGAGGAAAAATCGTCCCTTTCCACATGGATCTACCGAATTACCCGATACACTTTGATTGACTATTACCGCACGAAACGTACTGCCGAACCGCTCACTGAGGAGCTTGCGGCCCCGGATGATTTGGAGGAAGACTTCATCCGCAGGGAAACGTTGGAGCGTCTGGCTTTCGCGCTGAAAGCCTTGCAGCCGGAGGAACGGGATATTATCGTTCTGCGCTATTACAGAGGGAAAACGCTGACAGAAATATCTCGGCTCACCGGCATCAGCTACGGTATGGTGAAGGTGAAGCACAAAAAAACGCTGGAGACCTTGCGTTCCCAGCTTATGTAAAGAACCCTCGGGTTTCTATGTCGGAAAACAATTCCGCTTTGAAATAAAAACAAAAGCTTAAGTCTGAAAGGAGCAAACACCATGAAGAACAGAAAAAAGCAGATCGAGAAGATGGCCCAAGAGGCTGTGAAGAAGGCATCCGAAGCGGTCAAGAGCGCCAACGACGCCCTGACCGAGGCACAGACCGCTCTTCGTGTCATGGAGGAGCTCTCCGACGATGACCTGGATCAGGTCGCCGGCGGGGCGAATCCCTTTGGGGAGAACCTGCCCTATGTCCCGCCTCAGCCCATCGGCGATAAAGATCGGCCTGATATGTGAATCTGTGATTTTTATCAGCAAGGAGTCGATTCCCTATGAGACGATTTTGTAAAAGATCGCTGGCCGTGCTGCTTGCCGTCCTGATTCTGTTCGGGACCTGCGAGGCGGGCGTGGCCTACGCCGTGGACGAGATCGACAAGGCGATCAATCCGGCGGAGCAGATCGAGCTGACCGTGCCGGAGGCGTTCGCGGACGGTGAAAACTGGTTCTTCATCGCCAACGCCGACTGGAGCGCCGGCGAAAAGAGCGGCGAAAAGCTCTACATCCCAATCCAGCGGGCAGGCGACCTGGATTCTGAGGCCGATGTGACCCTGAAGGTCATCGACCTGTCCGCCAAGCACGACGTGAACTACACCGTGGAGGTCTATAAGGAAAAGGTCACGCCGGAGACCGCCATCGCGGATCTCTCCATGGTGGAGCTGGCCCAGAACGCCGACGGGCAGGAAGAAGTCCAGCTGGGCAGCGAGAACGACATGGGCCAGGTCCTCTATGAGGTCGGCGGCGCGGACATCGTGGACGGTGAGGGCAGTGTGGTCGGCAGCATCAGCGCCACCCCGATGGACGAGAACGGCAATCCCATCCCCGAGCCGGAGACCGAAACCGCGGCGGATGAACCGGAGACCGAAACCGCGGCGGACGACGGGGAATCCTCGGACGAAGCATCCGAATGGACAGAAGCGGAGCTCTCCGGCCCGGCGGCGCTGCTGGCGGCCCGGAACGCGGCCACCGGCACGATCTCCGACCGGCAGCCGCTGGCGGCTCCCGATATGACCGAGCAGGCCCTCATGGCGGGGGACGAGTTCGGCAAGGACATGGCCGCCGCCACAGAGGACGGCTACCCCGGCAGGGAATATACTCTGCGCTTCAAGGCCGGGGAGGACGCCAAATTCCTGGTGATCACCCCGCTGTATTCCGAGGCGGCGGAGGGCGACGCTCAAATCCTGCTGATGCTCAAAAACCCCGGTGAGGACTGGGCCATCGGCGAGAACGTAAACCCCGTGTCCGTCACGATTCTTGACGAGGATGAGCCGGAGCCCGTCACCGTCTCCATGGCGGCGGAAACGATCACCGCCGAGGACGGCAAGGCGGTCGTTACCGTCACCCGCTCCGGCCGCATCAACACCATCAAGGGCGTGCAGCTCAACTCCTGGGGCGGCAGCGCCACGGAGGGCGACGAGTACAGCGGCGTGGGCGCCAAGCTCTATTTCCCCGTGGGCATCACCAGCCGCACTGTGGAGATCCCAGTGTACCACGGCACGGAGCAGAAGGACTTCTACGTCACCATCACGGCGCTGGAGGACGAGGAAATCGGTACGGCCACCACCCATGTCCTGATCCCCAAGGCCACCGCCGACGGCGAGCTGATGAACATTTCAGATGTCAACGGCCATCCCTATACCGATCCCATCAACCTCAAGGCCGGGTCGTATGACAAAGGCGGCTTTGACTCCGATACCGCCTTCCATCTGGGTACGAGCATTGACAAGGAGGAGACCGTCCATTTCTGGCTGGATACCTCTGTGTACGGCTACGCCTATGACGGCATCTATCTGGAGTATAACGCCTATCTGAACTTCTGCAACGCCGAATACCGTCTGGTGCGCTGGACTGGCGACAGTGCCAACCGCGTGCATACCAACTCTTTTGACGACGGCGGCATAACGAACGATCACTGGCTTTACAGTGCCTGGAACGATCCAAAGGCCTCTGAGAAGTATTCCATCGAGGCGGCCAACGTGAAAAACGAGGGCACGATCTGGAACGACAGCTACTGCACCATGTCCGTAAAAAACGTACGGCTCGTCAAGCGGCAGTTCGACATCAACGTGGAAAAGGCCGAGGTCAAGCCCCTGCTCGGCGTGGACGACACGTATGTGCTGAACAACTACGAGACGGTCTTTCTGGACAGTGGCACGGCTTCCAAACGCACCCTCTGGACGGGGGACAGCTTCGCCATCACCGCCCAGCAGCCCAATGGCTTTCTGCGCCTGGTGGGGCTGGAGGCCAAGTCAACGGACGGCGCGTGGGTCCGCATCGCCTCCATCGACGGCTCCAGCGCCACCATCACCGTGGATATGAACGCGGACAACATCAACGCGCTGAGCGGCAAGAATCTCATTAGCTGGAGCACCAACGGCAAATGCGATCACGGCGGAAACTTCTATAAGGGCACACTCACCGTGCGCCCGGTGTTCGAGTATCAGAACGCCTCTGTGGAGCTGCAGCAGAATTCCAACGGTGAGCTGTATATGACCGCGCCCACCCCCAACCTGCTGTGGGACTTCAGCAAAGATAACGCCATGAACAGCCACATGGGCTCCAATTGGATCCATCAGGTGAGTTACACAGGCGGAAAGAACGGCTCTGACGACTATTACACCTTCACGGCCTCCGGCAGCGACCCCTACGTCTCCATTGATACCCCCATGTCAAGCGCATCCGATGTGAAGTGGGTGAAGATCCGGGCGCGAAACAGCAGCTCGACAAAAACCATGCAGCTCTTTGCCAGCGTGGGCAGCGCGGGCAAGAACATCGGAAACACTCGCTTTGATATTCCCATCGCGACTGACGGGGCGTGGCATGAATATGTGGTGGAGATCACCAACGAAAACTGGAAGGACAATATCCAGTGGCTGCGCCTGGACCCGCTGGAGGGCTGCAAGAGCGGCGACAAGATCGACATCGACTATGTGGCCTTTTTCTCCGACGAGCTCAGCGCCAAAGCCTTCCGGAGCGAGTCCGAGGTCCATACGGAAGGTACCTACACCTACCATCTGGGCGACACTCCCTACTTCCGTACCGTGGTCAGCGCCACCGGCAGCCAAAACAACCTGAAGGGGGACGGCGTCACCTACCAGATCAGCCAGCGCGGCAAGACCGGTGTGGTCAAGGATTGGACGAACTCCCATTACCTGAGCGGCAATAGCAAGCACGGCGTGACCCTCACCGGCGCCGGGCAAGACATTCACGTTGTGGTGGATATGCCCTACTACACCTTCAAGCCCACCTTCACCGAGAAGGGCAACTGCGTGACGGTGGAGGTCAGCAAGGCGGCCCTGGATTATCTGGATACCTCCAAGGGCTTCTTCGCGATCTCGGGCGTCACCCGCGCGGAGGCGGGGGACAGTTACGTCTACACCGTCTATCAAAACGTCAACTCCAACGTGCGTGTTTCCCTGACAGCCGTGGCCAAGAGCGGCGCAATCGCCTTGTGGACCCAGAGCAACGGGGTGCAGTCCGGCGGCTCCACGGTGGACTTCTTCACGGCGGAGCGCAGCGCCGCCAACCGGGTGAAGCTCCAGGTGTGGACCAGCGGCGGGCTCATGTCCGACGACGGGGACGGGGCGCTCATGGACGACTTCTCCTTCACTCCCACCTACGCCTCCATCAGCGGCACCGTGACCACCTCTACCTTCAACCTGACGTCGCAGCGCAGCGCCGCCAACTCGGTGGTGGCCCCCCACGCCTACGTGACTTACGGCGACGCGGGGACCTGGACCGACGAAAACGGCCACTTCGAGCTGCCCGCCATCTTCACCCTGGCCGGCATGCCGGTGACCTACACCGTCACCTATAACGGCGCCACCAGCATCCTGCTCGCGAACGTCCCCGCCGCCACCGCCCCCAAGAGCACGAAGATCAGCGACGCGGGGCAGACCGTGGAGGCCGTCACCGCCAACGTGGGCGCGGTGAAGGTGGACGCCTTCTCCGAGGAGGGCGCGCATTTCGTCAGCGCCTACGCCGACCAGATCGGCGTCCTCTCCGGCTCCATCAACGCCCTGTCCATGAACGGCAAGCAGCTCACCTTCACCGTCAATGTGGCCCAGGGGCAGGACTATGACCTCAACGGAACCACTTATCAGGAGCACATCAAGGACGTGACGCTGTACTTTATGAACCAGTACACGGGAGAGGTTCACGGGATGTTCTCCTCCAGCAATACGGGGCAGCGGCCTTCCGGCATCGACTGGAGCTGGGACGAGAATACCGGCGTGTTTACCCTGACCATCGCCAAGTTCTCCCCGGAAACCCCGGAGAACTGGACCTACGGCGACGTGCTCATGGCGCAGCTGACCACGGACAAAAAGGTGGCCCTCTCGGCCTTTGCGGACCAGGATATGCACTATGACCCGGTGTCCACGGGCTACGGCGTCTTCGCGGACCCGGACTACAAACCCCAGACCTTCCAGTTTGACATCGACGACGTGGCCCAGATGGTGGGCGCCACCCCCCAGACCGACGGGGACGGCAAGCTGTTGGATGACGACAACAGCTACAGCTTCGGCGCTTTCCCCTACATGGGGGAGATCACCACGGCGGTGCACGTGTTCTTCGACGTGGCGTCCACCGTGGGCGTCTCCAAGGCCGCACAGCTGCTCCGGTCGGACCTGTCCGCTGCCGCCGGGGACGATGTGTCGTATCTCCATGAATACGACGACGACGATATCAATTACTGGGGCAGCATCAGCGCCTTCTTTGACATTGTGCCCACCCAGTACGGCGGGATGCGCTTCATGGTGGGCGCGGTCTACACCTACAACGGAGGCTCAGGCTATAAGAGCCAGAGGAATCCATACAGCAACAACCTCAGCATGATGAGAGATCGCCTTACTGATATCGCCGATGCTTATCGTGAATGGAAGGGGACCTTTCAATATAGTCCCGGAAATATGGATTTCCAGAGGAGTAAACTCCAGAACAATTTTGCCGGTCCGCACTTCACCTTCTCCGGGTTCATCGGCTTCTATCTGGACTACGGCTATGTGGAGATCACCAATAACGGCACCCAGGAAAAGAGCCACGAGATGGTGTACATGGGCGCGGGCGGCTTCTTCGGAGGCAGCGTCAGCGGCGGCTATACCTGGCCCTTCGTCATCGTCTTTGTTCCGGCCTATGTCAATGTGGATGCGGGCTTCAACATCACCTTCTTCCTGGGTTCCGAGGGCGACCCCAAAAAGACGCTGGACAGCTTCTACAATACGGACGAGCTTACGGGCCAGGATTTCAGCTTCAACTGCGAGATCTACGGCAAATTCTACGGTTCGGTCACCATCGGCGTGGGCTTCTATAAGGTGCTGGGCATGCGGGTGAGCGCCGGGGTGTCCTTCGAGCTCGGCTACAGCAACAACATGACCGAATGGTACCCGCAGCTCTTTGACAGCGACTTTGGCTATGTGTCGGAGGCGACCTTCGCCGGCACGCTGGACCTGATCGTCACCTCCATCGACGTGTACAAGGCCAGTTGGCCCCTGCCCCTGGCGGGCGGCTTCATGTACTACTTCCAGGAGTACCGCCGGGCCACGAAGTGCATCACCTATGTGGAAAGCAGCATCTCTAAGGGAAAGGGCAGCGCCTCGGCCCAGGCCCGGGCCAGGGAGCTGATCGCCGAGCTGCGGGCCATGATGAATGCCGAGAAGGGCGTGAACGGCGACGATCTGCGCAGCAAGACCTATGAGCTCAAGGACTACGCCTATAATAACGACATCATCGAATGGACCACCAAAAACACCATCGAGATGAACTCCCAGAGCGGCATTGCCGGTATGATCATCAACGGCGTGACCCAGGATGATGATGACGGCAGCGGCATCCGCTACCACACGAGCGGCCACGTGGATTCCCAGTGGGTCGCCGGGGACGGTCAGCTCATGGCGGCGTATCAGGCCGTGCGGTCCACTCCCATCATGCAGGACGCCTACGCCCAGCCCTCCACCAAGATCGTCGGCATCGGCGACAACCGCTTCCTGATGGTATTTCTGGACGACGAACCCAGCCGGGACAACATCATGGCGGCACAGCTCAAATGGACGATTTACGACGCGGCAAACGACACCTGGACGGTGCCGCGGGCGGTGCAGAATGACCATACCGCCGACGGCAAGCCAAGTCTTGTTGACGCCGGGGACAAGGTGATCCTCTCCTGGGCCTCTCCCACGGACGCAAAGTATGACGCGCTGAAAAACGCGGTTGCGGATGAGATTGGTTCCGACAACGACGCGCTCATTCAGGCGGCGCTGGAGGACGACCCCGCCCGGGTGATGAGCACCTTCGATATCTTTACGGTGGAGTTTGACAAGTCCCGTCGGAGCTTTGGTTCGATCACCCAGCTCACCGACGATGTTTTCTACGACGACTATCCCCAGGCCATCTATGACCAGGAAACGGGAGATTACATCGTCGTGTACTACAAGACCGCCCAGGACACCGAGGCGTACACCGGCGGCGGCGACAAGCTGACCGACCTGGTGGGCGTCAGCGCGGATCCGAATAAAACCTACAGCCTCCTGTGCTATATGCTCTATAACAACCAGACCAATGCCGAGGACACCAAGGGGCAAACCCACGCGGCAGGCTGGGCCAGAGACTACTACTTCCCGAATGAAACGGCGGAGGACGCTGCAGCGCAGGAAAAGAGCCTTGCGACATGGAAGGGTCAGCGGATAATTGATACCCGCGTGAGGAACGCGGACGGCACCTTCTACAACGATCCGCCCATCACCGACCTGACGGTCTGCGCGGGCTACAACGGCTTTGGGACCTACGCCTTCACGGTGGATAAGGACTTTGATCTCTCCACCGCCGAGGACCGGGAGCTGTGGCTGCAAATCTACAACTTCAAGACACACAGCAGCTACTATGCCGTCAACGTGGCCGGCAGCGTGACCGAGACCACCGACCGGTATGACAGCACCGCCGGCGGCTACGTCCCCGTCACCGCCACCCGGCGGGTGGAGGTGGGCGCACCGAAGCTCATCCGCAACGGCGGCAATACCTTCCTGTTCTGGCGGGAGGACGGCGAGACGCTGAAGTATCTCAACGTCACCGAGATGATGAACGCCAAGGTCGCAGCAGTCGCCAATCCAGACGAAAACAAGGAAAGCGACTGGACCTACGCGGTCCAGTCCGACGGCACCTTTGCCACCGATGCTGCCACGGGCATCACCTATGCGCCCCGGGCGCAGAAGGTGGACTTCGGCTCGGCCTTGACCGAGGACGCCATCCACATTACCGACTACGAGGTCATGGCGGACAAGGACGATAACCTCTATGTGGTCTGGACGGATACGGTGACAAATGAAGTCACCAACGAGATCGGCGAGACCCGTCCCGTTACCGCGCAGGAGATCTACGCCTCCGCGCTGATCCATCAGGAGGCAAAGACCATCACCGGCACCGCCGAAAACGGCGCGACAGTCACCGACACCACCCAGACCGCCCGCTGGTCCAAGCCCTACCGTCTGACCCGGGAGAACGCCTTCAACGACGGTGTAGCCCTGGCGCTGGACAAGGACGGCGGCCTCATCATCGTCCACAACCAGTACACCAAGAAGACAGCCCAGAGCGAGGCCGAGGTGATGAAGCTCCTGGACGAGGGGAAGATCGGCCTGACCCAGGACGCCGAGGGCAACTACTACGCCGCGACCATCGAGTATAACTCTCCGGTCAGCCTGATGGTCACCCGCTGCGACAAGGTGGGCTCTCTGGAGGCCACGCAGTTCACCTTCTCTGACGATACCCCCGTGGCCGGCGAGACCATCAAGGTCAAGGCCGCCATCGAGAACGTTGGCCTTACCGATGCCGAGGGCATGGACGTGACCTTCTACGAGTGCAAGAACGGCAAGCAGGGCAAGCAGATCGCGCATACCACGTCCGACGACACCATCACGGTCAACACCGCCAAGGAAGCCACCTTCTACTGGACGGTCCCGACGGACGGCCCGGCGGGGTACAGCATTGAGGCGGTCATCAAGGAGAAGAAGCCGGACGGCAGCTACTACGACTCGGTGAAATCCTATTCCGACGTGTTTGAGACAGCGCCGGCCTACGCCCTTGAGTTGACGGACGTTACGCAGGAGGGCGATCAGTTCCGGGTTGATTTCAAGGCGGCGAACACAGGCAACGCCGACGCCGAGGACGGCACCAAGGTGGAGCTCCGTCTGGTGGGCCTGTACGGCGATCTGGACAGCGACCGCTACGGCAACCTGGAGACGGGCGTGCTCTACAGCAAGGATATCACAAGCGAGCTGAAGGCCAAGACCCTGCTGGAAAAGGTTGAGGGCATCGACAAATACGCGCTGCCGCAGGACACAGTTTACGAGGGCGACGTGTTGGTGGATATTCCCGCCAGCGTGTTCCGGTACTGCGGTTACGACGCAATCGAGCTCGTGGTGACCGACGCGAATGGCAGCGTTGTTGAGGAGAGCAATCAGCAGCTTGTGCGGCTGGCCGAGCCAATGAATCTGAAGCTGAACAGCGGCAGCGCCATCAGTCTGAGCGCAGGCGGCTCTCAGCAGGTGGCCCTGGACTTTGACTCCAATGTGTTCCTGGACAAGGGCAATGTGGTCTACTCTGTGGCCGATCCCAGCATCGCCACCGTGGACGAGAGCGGTAATGTCACCGGTCTGAAAAACGGCACCACCACTCTGACGGCCACGCTCCTGCCCTACGGCAGCGCGGTTTCAACAACAGTCAAGGTTGGTTCCGGCGGAACACCCAGCCCCAGTCCCAGCACACCGTCCACAACGGATATCACCGTGGAGGTTTCCTCCGACGAGGGCGCGGTATCTGTCACCGCTAAAGTGAGCGGCAACACCGCCACCGTCACCGCGCCGACTGAGGCGCAGATGGAGGAGGTCGTAGGCAAGGCGCAGAAAACCGTCGCAGTCACCATTGATCTGAGCAGCCTGCCGGAGACCGTCACCGCCGTCAGCATCCCCGCTGAGACCGTCAAGACCATCAGCGATGCCATGAAAACGAGCGGCGAGGGCCTGACCATTAAGCTGCCGAACAGCACCGTGACCTTCGACCCGGAGGCGCTGGCCGCGATTGCGGAGCAGACCACCGGCAAGGAACTGAAGCTCAATGTGGACCTGATCACGGAGAATAAGCTGAACGCAAAGCAGAAGGATGCCGTGGCCGATCTGGATGTGCAGGCGGTGTATGACATCTACCTGACCAGCGACAACAAGCGCATTACCGACTTCGGCGGCGGCAAGGCCACGATCCAAGTGACCTATAAGGTCAAGGACGGCCAGCAGCCGGGCGGCATCGAGGTCTGGTATGTGGCCGACGAGGGCGGCAAGACATGGATTCTCACAACGGCAACTGCCGATACCGTCACCTTCACCTTGACGTACTTCTCCAACTACGTTTTGACCTATGACGAAACGCTGCCGGGAGCCTGCGCCAGGGATGACGATTGCCCGATGACCCCGTTCACCGATCTGGACAAGAGCTCGTGGTATCACGATGGCGTCCATTGGGCGCTGGAAAACAGCGTGATGAACGGTGTGGGCAACAACAAGTTTGACCCGAACGGCACAACCAGCCGCGCCATGATCGTCACCATGCTCTACCGTATGGAGGGTGAGCCGGAAATTACCGCAGAGAATCCGTTTAACGATGTGAAGGCCGATACCTGGTACACTGACGCTGTGATTTGGGCAGCAGAAAACGAGATCGTGAACGGCTACGGAGGCGGCAAGTTTGGCCCGGAGGACGATTTAACCCGTGAGCAGCTTGTCACCATCCTCCAGCGCTACGCCAACTATAAGGGCATTGACACCAGCGAGGGTGAGATGAAGCCGCTGAAGGACTTTGACGACACGCGGCACATCTCCGATTGGGCAGTCAAGGCATTCCGTTGGGCCGTGGACGCCGGAATCATCAACGGCACCGGCAACGGCAAGATCAGCCCCAAGACGGACGCCAGCCGCGCACAGGTGGCCACCATGCTTATGCGCTACGATTCGATCACACAGTAACATTCCATGAAACGGTCCTCCCGGCTTTCGGGCTGGGAGGACCTTCACAGGGAAACATTTTGAAAGAACTGCGGATGGACTTCGACGCAGCAGAAAAAGCAGAAAAGAGGTGTGCCGATGGGTCGGAAACGCGGAAAGAACGCTTGGATCGCGGCTGTTTTGATTGTCGTGAGCCTTGTAAACGGCGTACCGGCAAGCGCGGCCAGCGAAACGGAAACCGAGTACATCGTCAAATACAAGGAAAGCGCCGCCTGGCTCATGGAGGACGACAGCGTTCCCTTCGATGTAGTCACAGAAGCTGAGATGAACCGGCTGAGAAGCGCGGGCCTGCTGGAATGGTATGAGCCGGACGGGGTGATGACGCTTCTGGACGAAACGGCTTCGCCCTGGTACGAGGATGACAAATGGGACCTTGCCCTCATCCAAGCGGACGCGGCTTTTGAACAGAACTACACGGGCCGGGGCCTTCGGATCGGCATCCTCGACTCCGGGATCAATCCCCATGCGGACCTGACGGGCAATCTTCTTCCCGGCCACAACTATTTGGAGGATGCGGACGCGGATAACACCATCGACGCCTACGGCCACGGGACCCTCGTCGCCGGTCTGATTTCCGGCGCCGGCGAAAACGGTGCCATCGGGGTTGCGACCGGTGCGGAGATAGTCCCTTTGAAGGTCACGGACGGCAAAGCGGTAATGGTAAGCACTGTGTGCCGCGCAATTTATGGCGGGATCAACGACTACAACTGCGACATTCTGAATCTGAGTCTCGGCATCACGTCAGAGTTTGAATCCCTGAAGGAGGCTGTGGACTACGCGGAGGAACAAGGCGTTTTGATCGTGTCCGCGGTGGGCAACAACGGGACAAGGAGCCTGTATTACCCGGCGGCGTATGACAGCGTTGTCGGCGTGGGGGCGGTGGATCAGGATGGAAGCGTGTACTACCACTCGAACCGCAATGACAGCGTTTTTCTCACCGCGCCCGGCGTGAACGTAAAGACCACAGGGCATTTGGGAGGCTATGTGACGGCAAGCGGCACCTCCTTCGCTGTTCCGTATGTAACGGCTGCAGCGGCTGTGATGCGAAGCTGCGATCCCTCGTTGACGCCGCGCCAAATCATGCAGATCCTATCGGAAACGGCAACGGACCAAGGCGCGGAGGGCTATGACGATTATTACGGCTACGGCATCCTGAATATCGCCGGGTGTGTGGAAGCCTTAACGGGAGAGTCGGACCCAACGCCGGAACCGTCGCCAGACCCTGCGCCTGAGCCAACGCCCGACCCGGAGCCGTCCGGCGAACCCCAACCGCAGCCATCTCCTAAGCCGTCCCCTTCGCCGGAGCCGGAACCAAAGCCTTCTCCTGAGCCGGAAACGGAATGGAAAACAGGTTTTAAAGATTGCCCGGGCGATAGCGGCTGCGTTATGGCGGCCTATGAGGATTTGGATTGCGTGGCCTGGTATCACGATGGCGTTCACTTTGCGCTGGAAAACGGAATTATGAACGGCGTCAGCGATCAGATGTTTGCGCCGGGCAGTTCCACCAGCCGGGCCATGATCGTGACCATGCTCTGGCGTATGGAGGGCGAGCCTGCCGTAGACTACGACATGACGTTTTCCGATGTTTCGTCAGATTCTTGGTACACCGAGGCGATCCGTTGGGCGGCATATGAGCATATCGTGGACGGTTACAGTGCGGAACGCTTTGCTCCCAACGACAATGTGAGCCGGGAGCAGCTTGCCACGATCCTGTGGCGATATGCCAAGTACAAGGGTACAGACAAGATACCGGCAAGCAAAATCAATCTGGGCATCTATATAGACGCGGAGCACATATCGCGCTGGGCCTATGACGGGATGCAGTGGGCGGTCAACGCTGGACTGATTACCGGCGTGGGAAATGACAAGCTCAGCCCGGAAACGGACGCCAGCCGCGCACAGGTAGCTACCATGCTCATGCGCTATGGCAAGAATATCAAATAATTATAATTTGTTACTATTCGCTGTTTATGGGGAAGAATTCTCACGAAAAAGGCGGTAGTATTTCTGCGGAGGTGAAAAGATATGGATCAGGTGAGAGTCGGGAAATATATAGCATCTCTTCGAAAGCAGGCTTCACTTACGCAAGAGGAATTAGGGGAAAAATTAGGAGTAACTAATAAAACGGTCTCTCGTTGGGAGAATGGAAACTATATGCCGGATATTGAGATGCTCCAGTTACTTTCAAAAGTATTTGACGTTGGAATCAATGATCTTCTGGCAGGTGAAAAAATAGCAGATGAGGATTTCAGACAAAAGGCGGAAGAAAATATCATTGAAGTAGCGACATCCAGTGCCTTTTCATTTGAAGATAGAAAAGTATATTTTAAGAGGAAGTGGCGAAAAGAGCACATTGCACTTTTTGTGATTCTCGGGCTTATTCTTATTGCTTCTGCTGTAATTCCCTTAATAATTGACAAACTCTGGTTGATTAGTTTTTCTCCCGTGATTGCACTGATAGAATACGGCTATCAGAATAATCGAATGATGATTTATGTAGAAAACCAGCTCTATCATTGATTCGAATTTGATTTGGAAGGGTGCCGAAAATGAAAACAAAAAAGTTTTTACTTTGATAGCAGGAATATGTGGGATTATAAGCGGCATTACACGCTCAAAGATGAGGTCAAGGAAGTGGAGCAAATCCGCAGGAATGTTTACAGTATTCTGAAAGAAGAAAACGGCAGAGAACAGCCGACACGGAAGCATGAGCATGAACGGTAAAAAAGAACAACGGCGGGATAATAGCACTATCCCGCCGTTACATGGTATTAGTTTATAATCTTTTCGATAAGGCAGATTTTATTGCCAGAAAGCGTATTCGAAATCATCTATAAATGTCGGGGTGTCAATGTCAATTCCTGCGGTATCATACATTAACGCGGGTGTGCAAAATATTTAGCAAACCTAAATTAATAGCCTAATCTTTTTTTCTTTTCTTTCCATATTTTTCAACAAAGGAATTATATTTTTTCTTCTGTATCGCCTTGATTATCGGCGTTGATAGTACTCCCGCAGCAATTCCTATAATCCAGACGTATTTCCAGCTTGTCAGCAGTCCGAAAAGAACAACCAGTGCGGTAGCAGCCAGCCAATACAAAATCTGAATTTTGCCGTTCGATTTATTTAGTTCTTCTAAAATATCAACACCCTCGGATTCGTGCGGAGCATTTTCAATAAAAGCTGCCGCTCCGACAGTTCCCGAACACGAGCGAAAATCTTCGCTGCATTCCTTAGCTCCTGCGGCGTAAGTATTATTGTTAAGTATTTCAAGAACCGCAGAACGGATTCCATGAACCGAATCGTTTGTAAGCATAACTCCCGCCCCGATTTCTTTTGCACGTCTTGCAACCGCCTGCTGTTCGCTTGTCTGCGGATACAGAATCATCGGTGTCGCCATATACAGACTTTCAGAAACGCTGTTCATGCCGCAGTGTGTGATAAATGCGTCCACTCTTGACAAAACATCAAGCTGATCAACATAAGGATATACTTTAATATTTTCGGGCAGTTCACCGAGAACGGAAATATCAAGTGCATTTCCGCAGGAGATTATGACATCAACCTTTTCGTCTTTGAGAGCATCAATGCATTTGGCATAAAAATCAGGTCTGTCGTTTATAACCGTTCCCATTGAAATATATACGAGCGGCCTTTCCTTTTCTTTGTCCGGCTCAATCTTTGAAAACACAGATGGACCTACAAAGACATAGTGGTCAGAAAAGCTTTCGGAATACGGTTGAAATCTTTCTGATGTATAAACAACCGAGTCGGTTTTGTTATCACTCTGAACAAGAGACAATGCGTTCTTTACCTTGTACCCGTAAGGTTTAAGCATTTTCAGTTCCTTTGATATTTTCGGCAGCCCGAAAACCATATCCGCAAGTTCCTTGGGGGAGTTTTTCATATATTGCGAAGCCATCTGATTGAATGCAAATGTGCTTGTCGAAACGACCAACGGAACATTGTGTTTCCATGCGTTCAGCTTGCCCCAGAAACAGACGGAATCGGCATACACGACATCGGGCTGAAAGGTTTTGAATTCTTCATCAAGAAAAGCATCCATACTAAGAGTAATACGGATATCCTGAATCGTCATTTCCGTAGTGGAAACATTTTTAAGTCCTGCTTCTTCCTTTTCCGTTAATTCGCCGAGGAATGCGTTGCACGAAACGAAGTCCGCGCCTGTCGCCTTTATTTTGTTCTCAAACTCATCGAACGAATAAAACCTGACAGTATTGCCGCGTTTGACTAATTCAGACGCAACGGGAAGCATAGGATTGGTATGACCGTAAGCGGGAATACAAAAGAATGCTATCTTTTTCATTTGTTATCGCCGTCCTTTTCAAGAAACACCTTGCCAAACAGCTCCGAAAACTCCTCTTTCGGAGGAATTACAATTCCTCTTTTCTCGTCCCCGAAAAGAAATAAGGTGTCGCCGGGCTTTATTCCAAATATCTCGCGTGCCTGCTTGGGTATTACAATCTGTCCCTTTTCACCAACTGTAGCCATCCAAGCATATTGACCTTTCTGTGCACTCATTTCATTCACCTTCAAAGTATGATTTGTTATACAAATCATACTCCAATATTATAAAAATGTCAATAAATACGAAAAAGCACTTGACAAAACGCTTCATGGGAGGCAGCGGAGGAAGTAGAAAAAGAAACAGGCGAGATGATTGATCCCACACATTTTTGACCCACCCTTTTGGGCGGGTCAAAAGAGGAACTTGATACCACCGCCACCTGATTTGAGGGTACGGAGAGCCGACAGGCTTTCCGCACCCTCTATTTTTTCGACTGTTTCTCCCAAGATGCCCTATCAGATAATCGGACATTTGGGGAGAGCCCGTCGAATAGTGCGGGCCGAATATCGGCTTTTCACACGGAAAATCGCCGAAAATGAAAAAAACGGCAGTTTGCACAAGAAATCCGGCGTATTCCCCCGGCGTTGCCGAGGCCCGCCGTACCCCATTCAGATCTCACCAATGAAATCTGAAAGGAGGTACATGGAAGAGCAACAAAACCCGTTTTTACATCGCTGTTGCCGCCGTTTTCATCACGTTCACGGTCATCGCGTTCGCCGTGCCGTTTGCGAAAAACGGCGTGTTCTGGCTGGCGTACGTTTTCGGCGTGATCGCCATTGCCGCGCAGATCTATGTCTATCCGAAGGCCTTCGAGGGCGAGTCGGCGCGCAGTAAATTCTACGGCTTCCCGATTGCGAAGCTCTCCACGATCTATCTGATCGTGCAGCTCATCTTGAGCATCCTGTGCATGGCAATCTCCAAGGTGCTGCCGACATGGGTGCCGGTGGTGTTTATTGTGCTGCTGGCCGCCGCCGTGATTGGCTTTGTCGCCGCCGAGGGCATCCGTGTGGAGGTCGAACGGCAGGATGTGAAACTCAAGACCGACGTTACCTTCATGCGCGGCCTGCAGTCCCGCGTGCGCATGCTGCCCGCCCGCTGTGAGGACGCCGCGCTGAAAGCGGAGCTGGAGCGCTTCGCCGAGCAGGTGCAGTACAGTGATCCGGTGAGCAGCGAAGCCATCCTCGACGCGGAGGCCAATCTGAGCGCCGCCGTGGACACGCTGCAGCAGGCCCTCGTGGACGGCGACATTCCCGCCGCCCTGCAGCAGGTCAAGCAGTGCGAAATCGCCCTCGCCGAGCGCAATCGCCTCTGCAAAGTCAGCAAGCACGGATAACAGACCGTGACAGCAAATCAAAAAGAAAATGAGCCGGACGGCAGGGAAGCACTCCCTGCCGTTCGGCTTTCTAGTCTTATTTCAAAAAATCACTCCGGTGATCCACGTCCCGGAAGGTATATCCCCGCCGGGAGAGCTCGCTGACCTTCAGCGCGACGAGATTAATGTCCGACGCCATCGCCATCGCGATCTGCGCCGCGTCATAGCCGCTGCGGATGTATTCCAGGATCTCCTCGTCCGGCAGGGCGATCTGCGCTGCGAAAAGATTCGCCTCATACTCCATCACATTCCCTCGCATATCGAAGATCTGAAACTCCTGGAACGCATCGTCGAGATGCCGGTGCAGCTGGTCGTGCCCGATCTCGTGCAGCAGCACGATCCGCCGCATGACCTCGCTGAGATCCGACTTGATGAAGATAAACCGGTTGCGCAGAATGACCTTGTAAAGGCCCTTCTGCTTTTCGAAGTTCACGTCCTTGACGATGATGCCGAGCGCTTCCGCGATGCGCTCCGGGTCTCTCGTGCCCGTGCTGCGCACGAGCGCATCCGCTCTGCGGATGATGTTGTCGGTGCTGTTCAGCAGCGCCATGAAACCGCCTCCTGGCCTGGGTACAGATTGCGAAGATTGCAACAATCCGGAAACATCAAGTTTCCGACTTGTTACAAGCTCAGTATCTCACGCGACCTGTCCAAAAAAAGAGACTCGGTTACTCCGCCGACCGATTTTTCTTCGGGGCATATTTCGGGGCATATTTCTCCCGGTTGCGCCGCTTGGCCTCCACATAGGCCTCCTGCACCGCGAGCATGAGTGCGTCCATGTCCTCCTCCGCCATCTGGCCGCCGGCGAAAAGACCCGTCAGATCCTCGACCAGCGCCTTGGCGTCGCGCTCCCCGCGATAGCCGAAGCGTTCAGCGGAATCGGTGATGAACGCCTCCTTTTCCGTGAGCAGATAGTCCACGTCGCACTCCAGCACCTCGGCGAGCTTCGCGTAAAGTTCGCGCTGCTTCGGATACCGCCCCTCGACCTCCCAGCCGCGCAGCGTGCGCAGGGAAACGCCGACTGCCGCCCCGAGCTCGGTCTGTGAGAGATGCTTCTGTTTTCTCAGTTCCCGCAGCTTTTCGCCGAATTTCATAAAAACACCTCCATACAGGAAAGCAATATTCCTAAATTTTCTGTAACCTCTTGACACCGGCAAGTAAAGTGCCTATAATGCGGAATTGCAGAACAGGCAAGCTACTTGCCTAATATGTTAACCGAAGTTGCCTGTTTTGTCAAGTATCAGAAAAAGGAGCGTGATAAAATCAACCGAACAACTGAACAGCCGACCGAAGGAAGATACGCAGGGAGTGCCGCCATGATACGAGCGCACGCCTGCGAAACACGCTGCGGAAGACCTCCGGGGCAGGAACCGACTTCGGGTGATCGGCAAAACAAACGCGCAGCGCACAGAGAGGAGGAATTGCGTGGAGCCTTATTTCGTCATCAATGCTGAAGAGCTGCAGTCGCGCCCCTTCATTCCGCCCACGTTTCTGGTGGACGGTCTGATTCCGCAGGGCGTGAGCCTGCTCTGCGGGCCGAGCAAATGCGGCAAGAGCTGGCTGGTGCTCTGGATGGCCATGCGGATCTGTCAGGGGGAACCCGTCTGGGGCATGAAGACGCACCCGTGCGAGGTGCTGTATCTCTGTCTGGAGGACACCTGCTCGCGCCTGCAGGATCGTCTGTATCGCCTGCCGGATCCGGCGCCGCCGGGGCTCTGGCTGATGATCGCCGCCGGCAAGCTGCACGGCGGACTGGAGGAGCAGATCGAGGATCACCTCGCGGCGCATCCGGCCACGGAGCTGATCATCATCGACACCTTCCAGAAGATCCGCACCGCGCACGGCTCCGGCGTCGGCGTCTATGCCGGCGACTATGAGGACGTGTCCGCGCTCAAACGGATCGCGGACGAGGCGCACATTTCCATCCTGCTCGTGCATCACCTGCGCAAGCAGAAGGACGGCAGCGACCCGTTCAATCAGATCTCCGGCAGCAACGGCATCCTCGGCGCGGCGGACGCGGCCTTCGTCATGATCAAGGAGCGCCGGTCGCAGGATACGACCTCCATGTACCTCACCGGACGGGACGTTCCGTATCAGGAGCTGGTGCTGCGCATGGAAAACTGCGTCTGGGAGTTGGTCGAGCGAAAGCATGAGGACGAGCTGCGCGAGGAGGAGATCCCGCCGTTTCTGCATCGCCTGCTCGGCTTTCTGCAGGAGCATCCGGACTGGACCGGCACGGCCACGCAGCTGGTCGAGCAGATGGACGAGGACGAGGGCATGAAGTACCGGGTCATCAAGATCCTCAGCCGCTTTCAGCACGATTATCTGGAGCCGAACGGCATCACGTTTTCATCCCGCAGGACGCCGAAGGAGCGCATCCTGCAGCTGCGTTTGCATAGTTTCGGAATCTCATCCGCGAAAGCGGAGGAGAGCGGGCAAAGCCCGCAGATTCATGGTTAATGACCATGAATCTGATTCCTACACTACAACGTCATCCTCTGAAATTCGCATTTTCAATGCGAATTTCTCAACACAGAGCTCCGCCTGTGTTGCACAGCGAATGCTGTGATGAGGATAAAGTTATGACAGTTATGACAGTTGTGACACTAAAATCGCGGGGTAAGGTATCTATGCAAGAAACTGTCATTACCGTCATCACCGTCATGGGCATGTCTGCTCCCGCGCCTCTCCGCAGGGGCAGTCCTGCGCCTGTCCGCAGGGATAGCGAGCATCGGATTGTGACACCACAATCCACTTTCCCCAGGGAGCACCCTGAATACCCCGGAAAGGAGGGCGCATGACAGTGCAGCAGAATGTTGCGTTTACCGTGCGGATGCCGCCGAGAACAAAGAGCAAGCTCCGCCGCATGGCGAAGGCACGTGGCGTTTCGCAGTCGCAGTTTCTCTGTTCGCTCATTGAGGGCAGAACCGCGGAGGCGGCGCCGCCCAAAGCGTTCTGGGACGCGATGCACGAGCTGTATCGCATCCATGACGGGCTGATTCGAGACGGCAGGCGGAGGACGCCCGCCGGCTGGAGCTCTCCATTGTGGCCCTGCAGAGCGCCTTTACGATGGAACCGGAGGAGGTGCGCTGATGGCAACAACGAAGCTGTGGCACATTTCCGGCAACCTCAGAGATGTGATCGACTATGCTGAGAACCCGGAGAAGACCTGCCCCATTCCGGATCTGGAGGATCTCGCCAACGCGGCGCGCTATGTGCAGCGGCCGGAGGCAACTGCGGACGGACAGTTCGTGACCGGGATTAACTGCCTGGCGGAGACCGCCGTACAGCAGATGCAGCTGACCAAGGAGCAGTATCACAAGACCGGCGGATACATCGCCTGGCACGGCTACCAGAGCTTCAAGCCCGGCGAGGTCACGCCGGAGGAGTGTCATCAGATCGGCGTGGAGACCGCACAGCATCTCTGGGGCGATCGCTTTCAGGTGCTCGTGACCACGCATCTGGATCGGCACCACTTGCACAACCACTTCATCATCAACTCCGTCTCCTTCGTGGACGGGAAGAAGTACAACTACTCGAAGCAGGAGCTGTACTTTATGCGTGAGGCGTCGGACGATTACTGCAGGCGGCACGGCCTGTCGGTGATCCCCATTCCACACAAGGCGGCGTCCCGTCCGGTGCACTTCGATGAGAAGGACGGCAGGCCCACGCGCTATAACGTCTATCGCGAGGACATTCTCGAGGCGTTTCACGCCAGCTTTACCATCCGCGAGGCAGAGGCGTATCTCCGCCGTCTGGGATACATCACGGATTTCACGAGCGAACTGCATTTTCGCATCCGGCTTCCGCAGTACAAGCATTTTACGCGGCTTGATACGCTGAACCCGAACTGGGTGCCGGAGCGAATGCATGAGCTGCTCACGTGGCATTCCCCCAATGTGCGGCCGGCGCGGGTGCGCCAGCCGGAGCTTCCGGAGACGCTGCGATCTGTCTTCCGTCCGCACGGGAAGCCGTCGCACATCTACCGGCTCTATCTGTATTACTGCTATCAGCTGGGGATTCTCCCGAAGGGCACGGACTATAAACCGAACAGCCCGTTTCTCCGCCAGGAGCTGCGGCGGCTGGATCAGATTGACCGGGAGACGCGCTTTCTGGCGGAGCATCGGATAGAGACGATGGACGAGCTGTATTCTGTCATGGAGGAAACGCAGACAGAGCTGGATCGGCTCACCGCCGAACGGCAGACGCTTCGAAACAAACTGCGCCGGGCAGACCCGGCAGAAAAGGACATTTTGAGGACAAGGAAAAATGAAATGACAGCCGCAATCCTGCCCTTGCGGGAACGGCTGAAGCTGTGCAGCGGGATCGAATCGCGATCCCTGCACATGCAGGAAACTATGGATTTGGTCTATAACTTTATCCTCATCACAGCTTGCGCTGTGTACCACAGAGCATGGCTCTGTGGTAGGAAAGTCGCATTAAAATGCGACTTTCAGAGGATGACGTTACAGTGTAGGAATCGGAATCATGGTTCAAAAACCATGATTCTGCGGGCTTTGCCCGCATTCCTTCGCAATGGCGAAGGCGATTCCGAAACTTTGACAATGAGCTTCGGCATCGGGACCAGCGGGAAAGGAGTCATGTGAAACATGAGTATGGTTTGGAACGCTGAGTCGGATGCAGGGAAGGAGGATGCAGCATTGAGCCCTGATATCAATCGGATGCCGAATATGGATGATGTGAAGATTCCCCGGTTTGTGACGATCACGCAGGCGGCGAAGATGGGCGTCATGTCCGTTTACAGCCTGCGCCTGATGCTCAAGCAGGGGCAGCTCCCCGGATATTACGCCGGAACGCGGTTCTATATCAATCTCGATCGGCTGCTGGAGCAGCTCGAAAACGGGAACAGCGCCGCCGGACAGGAGCCGAAACCGGCGTAAAACCGCAAAAGGGAGGCCGCACAATCACAGTGCGGTCTCCCCGAAATTTTGAAAAATAAACTTTTTGTTGACACTTTCTGTTGACACTTTCGCAAAAGCTGGAGGAAACGAGAAAAGAAAAAAGCCTCGAACCGTTGAGATTCAAGGCTTTTTCCTGGCACGCCGTAAGGGATTCGAACCCCTGACCTTCTGGTCCGTAGCCAGACGCTCTATCCAGCTGAGCTAACGGCGCTCAAGCGCTTTAGTATATTAGCACAGCCGGATGGGAAATGCAAGCCTTTTTTGAAAAAAGTTTTTACGTGTAAAAAACTGCCTTTTTTCGGATTACATTTCCAGCGTGTTTTTCAGATCTTCGGCCTTGTCGGCCGCCGTCTGCATGGCGTCGTTCATGGCCTGACGGCTCTTCGGATTTTTCCACAGCGCGGTCATCACAGCGGCGCCGAGCGTCATGCCGAGCAGCAGGTGCTTGATCATTTTCATCATCATCGCCTCCGGATTCAGTATGTCCGATCGGCGCGGAATCATACAGCAGCCTGTCATCCTGAGCGAAACGAAGTGGAGTCGAAGGATCTTGGCAGAGCAGTAAGATAAATGCAGGCTGTTGTCTTGTGCTGCGCAGCCAAGATCCTTCGACTGCGCGCTGACGCGCTCCGCTCAGGATGACACGGTGCCAAACTGTGGATTGAATCCACCGCGAAAACTGTGATATAATAAAATGTCGAAATATGTTTTTGATCGGGAGGTCTGTTATGGATCTGCGAGTGCTTGCGGTGGGCGACGTCTGCGGCGTGGCCGGCCTGCAGTTTTTGACCGAGCGTCTCAAGGCGCTCAAAACCGAGCGCGGCATCGACTTCTGCGTCGTGAACGGGGAGAATGCCAACGTCGTCGGCGTGACGCCGCGGCAGGCGGACGATCTCTTCGCCGCCGGCGCCGACGTGATCACGCTCGGCAACCACACTTGGGTGCGCTATGAGCTCCAGCCCTATCTGGACTCGCACAAGCGCATCCTGCGCCCGGCGAACTTCGCGCCGCAGTGCCCGGGGCGCGGCTGGGGCGAATTCAAAACGAAAAGCGGCGTCGCCGTCACGGTCGTGAACCTCATGGGCCGCTTCACGCTCGACGTGAACACCGACAACCCCTTCCTCGTCGCCGACGAGATTTTGGAGCAGGTGGAAACGAAGATCGTCCTCGTCGACCACCACGCCGAGGGCACGAGCGAAAAGCGCGCCATGGGCTTTTATCTCGATGGGCGCGTCTCCGCCGTCTGGGGCACGCACACGCACGTGCAGACCTCGGACGCCGAGGTCCTGCCGAACGGCACGGGCTACATCACCGACCTCGGCATGACGGGGCCGGCCAACTCCGTGCTCGGCATCGAGCCGGAGCAGAGCATCGGCCGCTTTCTCGGCGACCCGCCCCGGCGCTATGACGCGGCGGCGGGCCGATGCAAAATGGAGGGCGCGATCTTCACCATCGACGGTGAGACCGGCCTCTGCCGGAGCGCGGAGGCGCTGCGCATCCGATGAGCGCGGTGAGAGTGCTCCACGCGGCGGACCTGCATCTCGATTCGCCCTTTGAGGCGCTGCCCGGCGAGAAGGCCGCCCAGCGGCGGCAGGAGCAGCGCGCGCTTTTGCGCGCTCTGCCGGACATGGCGCGCGAAAACGGCGCCGAGATCATTCTTCTGCCCGGCGATCTGCTCGACTCCGACAGCGCCTACGGCGAGACGGCGCGCACGCTCTCCGACGTGTTTGACGGCTGCGGCTGCGAGGTGTTCATTTCCCCCAGCAACCATGATTTTTACGCGCCGGAGAGCCCATACGCCCGCCTGCGCTTTCCGGAGAACGTACATATCTTCCGCGAAAACCGGCTCACACCCATCGAGCTTCCCGCGCTCGGCGTGCGCGTCTGGGGCGCGGCCTTCACGGACCGGCGCAGCGCGCCGCTGCTGCGCGGCTGGCGCTGTCCGCGCGAGGGGCAGATTGAGCTCCTCTGCGTCCACGGCGAGGTGGGAAACGCGGCCTCGCCCTATAACCCGATCTCCGTCGAGGAGCTCTCGGTCTGCGGCGTGGACTATGCCGCGTTCGGCCACGTGCACCGTTTCGGCGGCGTACAGAAGGCAGGCAACACGACCTACGCCTGGCCCGGCTGCATGGAGGGCCGCGGCTTTGACGAGACGGGGGAGAAGGGCGTCCTTCTTGCCGAGGTCGACCGCGGAGAGGCGAAGGTGCGGTTTCTGCCGGTGGATGGGCGGCGCTATGAGATTCTGCCCGTGGACGTCACGGACTTATCTCCGCTCGAGGCCGTGCTCTCGGCCCTGCCGGAGGACAGCCCGCGCCATATTTTCCGCGTCATCCTCAAGGGCGAGGCGCAGCGCGCGCCGAATCTTCCCGCCCTGCGTGCCGCGCTCGAGGGCATGACCTTTGCGCTGGATCTGCGCGATGAAACCCGCCTGCGGCAGTCTCTCTGGGACGGCGCGGGTGAGGATACCCTGCGCGGACTCTTCCTCTCCGCGCTCAAGACCCGCTATGACGCCGCCGCCACCGACGCCGAGCGCCGGAAGATTACGCAGGCGGCCCGATGGGGTCTCGCCGCGCTCGACCGGGACGAGGAGGTATATCCCTTATGATCATCCGAACCATGAAGGCCACCTTCGGCACGCTCGCCGGAGACGAGCTCAAGCTCGATCGCGGCCTCAATATCATCTACGCGCCGAACGAAAGCGGCAAGAGCACGTGGTGCGCGTTCCTCCGCGCCATGCTATACGGCGTGGACACCGCCGAGCGCGCGCGCGGCGGCCAGCTTCCGGCCAAGACGAAGTACGCCCCGTGGAGCGGCGCGCCCATGGAGGGCGAGATCACGCTCGAGCACGCGGGGAAGAACATCACGCTCCGCCGCACGACGCCGAGCGAGAAGGCCCCCATGCGCGATTTCTCTGCGGTCTATACCGGCACGAACGAGCCCGTCCCGGGTCTCGACGCCGCCACCGTCGGCCAGACGCTCACGGGCGTGAGCGCGCCGGTCTTCGCGCGCACGGCCTTCATCGGGCAGGGCAGCGTCACCGTCACGGGCACGCCAGAACTCGAGCGCCGCATCGTGTCCATGGTCACGGCGGGGGAGGAGACCACCTCCTTCACCGAGGCGGAGGGGCGGCTCCGCGCCTGGCAGCGCAAGCGGCAGAATGTCTCGCGCGGCGAAATTCCCGCGATCGACCAGAAGATCTCCGCCATCGAGCAGAAGCTCGAGACCGTCGCCCAGAGCGGGCAGAAGCAGGCGCTTCTGCAGCAGGAGCTGGAGGAGAATGAAGCCGAGATCGCCCGCCTCACCTCCGGTATGAACGAGGCGCGGCAGCGGCAGCGGCGCGACGCGCTCGCGCAGATGGGGCAGGAGAAGGCGAGCCTGCAGCACGTGGAGGACGAGCTCGCCGCCGCGCGGCGCGAGGCGGCGCAAAAGCGCACCGCCCTCGAGCAGACGCGCTTCGGCGTCACGGACCCGGACGACGTGGCCGAGACGCTCGAGTGCGACGCCGAGACCGCCCGCGAACGTCTCCGCGCCTCCAAGCGCAGAGGCAAGCCGTATTTCTGGATCGCGGCGCTCGTGCTCGCGGCGCTCTGCGCCGTGCTGGGCTATCTTGTGAGTCCCGCGCTCTATTACGCCGCGGCCGTCTGCGTGCTCGCGGCAGTGGGCTTCGGCATTTGGCAGCTGGTGCAGAATCACCGCGCCGACGCGGCGCATCAGGCGTTTCTCGCCATCCTGCAGGAGTACGACGCCAAGAGCATCAACGACATGTTCCGCCTCGCGGAGGAGCACCGCGCGGCCTACCGCGCCTGCCGCGCCGCGATGGAGACCGAGCGCGAGCTCTCCGCCCGCGCCGAGGACGCCCGCGAGCATCAGGCCGAGACGCACGAGCGCCTCCTGCGCCAGCTCGATTTCGAGCGCGGCGACGGCGAGGCCGCCACGTACTTCCGCCAGAAGCAGGCGCTCGAGCGCGTGACGCAGCGGCTGCGCGCCCAGCAGTCGGAGCTGGCCGGCGCGGTGCGCGCGATCGGCGACCCGATGGCGCTCGAAAGCGAGCTCGAGACGCTCCGCACCAGACGGGATGAGCTGCAGGACCAGTACGACGCGATTGCTCTCGCCGTGGAGGCATTAAAGGAGGCCGACGGCGAAATTCAGACGCGCTTTTCCCCGGAGCTCGCCGCGAAGGCCGCGGACTATATGGATTATCTCACGCAGGGACGGTATGACGGCGTGGCGCTCACGCGCGACTTTGCCGCCAGCGCCAAGCGCGCGGACGATCTGCTGCCGCGCAGCGCGTCCTATCTCTCAGCGGGCGCGGCGGACCTGCTGTACCTCTCGGTGCGCCTCGCCATGTGCGCCATGACGCTCACCGGCGACGACCCCTGCCCGATCATCCTCGACGATACGCTCGTGAACTTCGATGACGGCCGCGCCAAGCGCGCCATGGAGCTTTTCTACGAGATCAGCCGCGAGCGGCAGGTCATTCTCTTCACCTGCCACAAGCGCGATTATCCCGACGCCGTCGTGGACGCGAACATCATCTGAAGCAAGAACCGCACAGTGCTTTTACACTGTGCGGTTTTTGCGTCAAGCCGGAAAACTCCTCGTTGACTTCATGCGCGACTTATCGTAAAATATTGGTTAAGAATTCACCATATCCGGCGCAAAATGTCCTGTACTCAAAAACAGTAACAGAAAGAGGGACTCACCATGAAAAAAGATCAGAAAGAACCCCGCAAAACCGAAGACGCCGCTCTGAAGGCGGAAATCAAGGCTCTGCGCGAGCGGCTGCTCGCCCAGCAGCAGCAAATCCGCGAGGCGAAGCTCCCCATCATCGTGCTCATCGAGGGCTGGTCCGCCGCCGGAAAGGGCAGCCTCATCAACGAGCTCATCAGCGAGATCGACCCGCGCTTTTATAACGTCATCTCCCCGGTCATCACGCCGGAGGCGGAGTGCCGCTATCCCTTCCTCTATCCCTATGCCAAGGCCATCCCGGAAAACGGCAAGATCATGTTTTACGATTCCGGCTGGATGGAGGAGGCCGTGCGCAAGCTCCTGCGCCGCGAGATCACGAAGGACGAATACAAAAAGCGCGTCCGCGCGGTCAATGAGTTCGAGCGCCAGCTGCGCGACGGCGGCTACCTTGTGCTCAAGCTCTTTGTCGATATCGAGAAAAAGGAGCAGCGCAAGCGCATGCAGGCCCTGCGCGAGAATTTCGAGACCGAGTGGCGCGTCACGCAGGACGATCTCTGGCAGCACAGAGAATATGACGCCTTCCGCGACGCCTATGAGTCCTTCATGGACAAGACCGGCAAGACGATCCCGTGGCATAAGCTCGACGGCAGCAACAAGCGCCTCGCCGCGCGCGACGCGCTGAGCCTTCTCGTCACGCAGGTGGACGAGGCCCTCGCCGCCGGACGCTACGTCGGCAAGCCCTTCAGCGAGAAGTTCCCGCTCAAAAAGATGCCGAAGCTCGCCGACGTCGATCTCTCCCCGTGCATGACGGACGAGGACTATAAAAAGGAGCTCAAGAAGCTGCAGAAGCGCCTGGGCGAACTGCACAACGTTGTCTACCGCAAGAAGATTCCCGTCATTCTCTGCTATGAGGGCTGGGACGCGGCCGGCAAGGGCGGCAACATC
>JAZPZZ010000191.1:0-28684 GCA_045544935.1 Oscillospiraceae bacterium
TCGGTCCAGCCTGCCTCGTCCAGCATCTGGCGGGCCTTGCGGGTCAGGTAGGCCATGTCGCCGGAGTCGAAGCGGATGCCGCAGGAGGTGATGCCGAGCGGCCGCAGCACCTCGTTGAAGGCGCGGATCGCGTTCGGCACGCCGGATTTGAGGGAATTGTAGGTGTCGACAAGCAGCACGGCGTTGGTCGGATAGCTGCGGCAGTAAGCGACAAAGGCGTCATATTCGCTCGGGAACATCTGCACCCACGAGTGCGCCATCGTGCCGAGCGCCTTCACGCCATAGAGCGGGTCGGACACCGTGCAGGCCGTCCCGGCGCACCCGCCGATATAGGCCGCTCTCGCGCCGAGGATCGCGCCGTCCGAGCCCTGCGCCCGGCGAGAGCCGAACTCCAGCACCGTGCGCCCGCCCGCCGCGCGGCAGATGCGGTTAGCCTTCGTGGCGATCAGACTCTGGTGGTTCAGCTGCAGCAGCACGTAGGTCTCAATGAGCTGCGCCTCGATCGCGGGTGCGCGCACCGTGATGAGCGGCTCGCGCGGGAACACCGGCGTGCCCTCCGGCACGGCCCAGATGTCGCCCGTGAAGCGGAAGGTGCGCAGATACTCCAGAAATTCCTCGCTGAAGAGGTTTCG
Source organism: Oscillospiraceae bacterium (assembly GCA_045544935.1). Classification (GTDB taxonomy): domain Bacteria; phylum Bacillota; class Clostridia; order Oscillospirales; family Oscillospiraceae; genus CAG-103. The sequence continues at coordinate 633 of JAZPZZ010000191.1, forward strand.
GCCGCGCAGATAGTCAATGTCCTCGGCCGAGAAGTGCAGCTCCTTGATGTAGTCGATAATCTGCTCGAGACCGGCCGCGATGGCCATGCCGCCGCCGTCTGGCACCGAGCGGAAGAACACGTCGAAATACGTGATGCGGTCCTTCAGACCGTGGTCAAAATAGCCGTTGCCCATCGTGAGCTCGTAGAAGTCACAGAGCATCGTCATGTTCATCTTCGCGCGGATATCCATGGTGAGATACCTCCTGTCAGTACAGTAGATTACACACATTATAACACGCCAAAGGCGCAAAGCAATCATTATTAAATTAACAATAAAGGGATGCAGTGCCTCGCAGAGTTCGCGCCTTGGAAGGCGCGAAGAAATCAAATTCGTTTTTCCGGCGACATGTGCGGCGGAAAAACTCCCTAAGGGGAAGCGTTACGCGAGCCCTCGCGCCGACCAACCGGAGGGCGATGGAGCGCGAGTAATTCAAACGGGAGCCTCATCGAGGCTCCCGTTTGAAGCGCGCTAAGCACGCTTTGCTCTGTCGTTCGTATCGAGCGAATTGCGGTAGACCACGAAGCGCTGGTACAGAAACTCCGTCACGAAGTTGAGAATCATGTTGATCGCCGTCACGAGATATTCATTCCAGCCGCGCACGCCCGCGAGATGGTGCTCGAGCATCGTGCTCAGCGGCGTGAACACAAGATAGTAGAGAAACACCAGCGTCATCGCCTTGCCGATGTTCTCGGCCGACTGGAAGGTAAACCGGCGGTTGAACGTGAAGTTCCAGAGCACGCTGAGCACCAGCGCGGTGAGGTAGCTCACCCAGTAGGGGAGGTGCAGCAGCTCGTTTAAGAGCGTGAAGGAGCCGATCTCAATAACGCCCGCGGAGATCGAAAACAAGAGAAATTTCAGGCTGCGGCGCAGCTCGGTGTTCATGGTTGGTTCGCTTCCTATCGATTCAAAAATTTGAATTAATTTTAGCATAAAATTGAGATTTGTCAAGCGCGCCAAGGGGTCCGGTTGCCGTGTCGATTTTTTAACAAATCGTCGTGTAAAGTGTTCAGAAGAATTTGTTCATAAATTAACATAATTATGTAACCCGACACGCGATTGATTGACGGACAAAGTTCGTGAAACAGAAAAAAGTTGTTGACTACAGGTAAAAAAATTACTATAATATTACCATCCTATGGTGCATACCGTACAAATTTTTGAATGGCAATGAACCAAAAAATCATTTTAGGGAGGGAAACATTCATGAAGAAGAAGCTACTGATCTGTGCTGTTCTCTGCGGCGGTGCTTATGTCGCGGCGAAGAACGTCGACCTCATTCAGGAGAAGCTCTTCAACGGCAAGGATCAGGACCAGTTCCTGGCGATTCTTGACGTGGCCCGTGTCGCAGGCGACTTCCTTATGTGGCCTGTTCATTATGTGACGGCGCTTCTGCCGTAACAGCCGGACGTTCGTCCAATCGCGAACGGTACAGAAACTGATTAAAGGGGATTTATTATGAACAAAAAATACGAGCCTCTATTTACCCCGTTCAAGATCGGGGAGGTAGAAATTCCGAACCGTATCGTCCAGTGTTCCATGGGCGGTACCACCCTGTTTGGCTGGCTGGAGCCTTCCCACTTCGATACCGAAGCTGCGAACTTCCTCCTCAGCCGCGCCAAGGACGGCGTGGGCCTCGTTCTGCCCGGCATGCAGGTTATCCGCGATACCTTCATGCGTAAATGGCTGGACCAGAACCGTCATATGTACAAGCAGGTTAAGCCCTTCATGGACGAGTACCACAAGACCGGCGGTAAGTTCTTCATCCAGCTGGCCGGCGGCTTCGGCCGTTCCATGGCTGTCACTCCCTGGATGGCCGCTCTGGGCCGCAACGACCTGCTCAACAAGCTGGCCTCCCCCGTGATCGACGTGCAGTATGCCTGCGCCTCCGCTTCCGCTACCCCGAACCGCTGGGCGGATAACCTTCCTTCCCGTCCGTTCACCATCGAGGAGATCCAGGAGATGGTGTGGCACTTCGGCGCGACCGCCAAGAAGCTGCGCGAAGCCGGCGTCGACGGCGTTGAGATCCACGCTGTCCACGAGGGCTACAACCTCGACCAGTTCGCCATTGCGAACATGAACTATCGTACCGACCAGTACGGCGGCTCTCTGGAGAATCGTCTGCGCTTCGCGACCGAGATCGTCCAGGAGATCCACAAGCAGGCCGGCGACGATTATCCCGTCTCCCTGCGTTACTCCGCTCGCTCCTGCACGAAGGGCTGGCGCCAGGGCGCTATGCCTTACGAGGAGTTCGAGGAGTTCGGCCGTGACATCGAAGAGTCCAAGCAGGCTGTTAAGATTCTGGAAGCTGCCGGCTACCAGTTCCTGAACACCGACAACGGCACCTACGATGCCTGGTACTGGGCACATCCGCCTCAGTACATGCCCGACAACTGCAACCTCGAAGATGTTGAGACCATCCGCAAGGAAGTCAGCATCCCCGTCGCCTGCGCCGGCCGTATGGATCCGGTCAAGGCCGCTGAGGAGATTGCAGCTGGTCGTCTGGACGCTGTCGCCATCGCGCGTCAGAACCTCGTCGACGGTGACTGGGTCAGCAAGATCAAGGCTGGCAAGGAAGACACCATCCGTCCCTGCATCCGCTGCCACAACGGCTGCTTCAACTTCTCCAAGTCCGCCGGCACGGAGAACATGCAGGCTCTGGGCGACTCCCTGCACCTCGGCCGCTGCGCCCTGAACCCGCCCACGATGCAGCATAAGCGCTATAAGATCGTTCCCACCAAGAAGCCGAAGAAGGTCGCTGTCATCGGCGGCGGCGTCGGCGGCATGGAGTGCTGCCTGGTCCTGAAGAAGAGAGGCCACAACCCCGTCCTCTTCGAGAAGACCGGCGAGCTCGGCGGCCTGTTCCTCACGGCTTCCGCCATGACCTTCAAGGAGAACGATAAGGAACTCATCAAGTGGTACAAGCGCGAGCTCGAAGAGGCCGGCATCGAAGTCCGCCTCAACACCGAGGTCAACGATCTTGGCACCATCAAGCGCGGCTTCGACGAGATCATCGTTGCCACCGGTTCCACCCCGCGTCAGATGCCTCAGATCAAGGGCTTCGAGAAGTGCATGAACTTCACCGAGCTCCTGAAGGAAGGCAGAATCGCTGACAAGAAGCTGAAGAAGGTTGTCTTCCTCGGCGGCGGCCAGTCCTCCTGCGAGGCGGCCTACGATATGGTTCGCAACTTCGGCAAGGAGCCCATCATCGTCGAGTACGGCAATGACCTCGTTGCGGCTCAGGCTACCTGCCTCGCCAACACCTCCTTCCTGCGTGACGCCATGGCGTATCACAAGGTCCCGACCTATCTGCACTCCACCATCACCGAGATCGGCGACGGCTACTGCATGATCAAGACTCCGGACGGCACCTTCAAGCAGGAGTGCGACGCTGTTGTCAACGGCATCGGCTTCGTTCCCGCGCCTGTCGGCGAGAAGCAGCCCCACGTCTATCGTGTCGGCGACTGCGTTGCCATCGGCAACCTGCGCACCGTCATCTGGCGTGCTTGGGACGTCTGCATGCGCATCTGATCACATCCGCATTCCGGACGTGATTTCAGGTCATGCTGCGGCATCCTGAAAACAATTGAAAAACCGGCGCTGTCTCGGCATTTTGCCAAGGCAGCGCCTCTCTTTTGTTCAAAATTTTTTAAAAAACAAGAACTTCCGGCATTGATTTTTTTTCGATAATATATTAATATTAATATAGAATAAGATTAATCTGACGACGACTATCATCATTTTTCGCCATTTTTCGGCGCGGCCTGCCGTATCGCCGAAAGCATCAACATTTGTTTTTATCTGGCTATCTGTGATTTTGAATCACGAATAGCCATTTTTGCGTATAATGGGAAATTTACATAATATTTAGATATTAATATTATGTGAAAATAAATGCGTATATTTTGATATTGGAAATCCACAGGGAGGCGACCTCTATGAAGATCAAACTGGCGATTTTGGAGAAGGATCAGAGCTATCTGAGCCGGATTGTTTCCGTGTTCAGCACCAAATACGCGGATAAGCTGCAAATCTATTCCTTCACCAATCCGGAGCTGGCGATGTCTTCCATCCAGCAGGAGAAAATCGACGTGCTGATCGCCAGCGATTCCTTCGATATCGACCTGCTCGAGCTTCCGAGCCGCTGTGGATTTGCGTATTTTGTGGATTCGCTCGGCGTGGAGACGCTGAACGATCAGCGCGCGATCTGTAAATTCCAGAAGGCGGAGCTGATCTACAAGCAGATCCTCGGCGTGTATTCCGACCACGCCCCCAACATCGGCCCCGGCGGTCCTGACGAGAGAGGGCAGATTCTCCTCTTTGCCTCGCCGGCAGGCGGCGCGGGCAGCTCCACGATGGCCGCCGCCTGTGCGCTGCACTTTGCGCGCGCGGGCCGCAAGACCCTGTACATGAATCTGGAGAAATTCGGCGCCTCCGATCTGTTTTTCTCCGCGGAGGGCAGCTCAAACCTGAGCGACGTGATGTTCGCCCTCAAGACCAAAAAGTCCAATCTCACCCTCAAGGTGGAGAGCTGCGTGCGGCAGGATGCGAACGGCGTTTACTATTTCGCCTCTCCCAAGCAGGCGCTGGATATGCTGGAGCTGACGACGGAGGAGACCGTGCGCCTGCTCTCCGCCGAGGGCGTCGGCGGATCCTATGACGTCATCGTGCTCGATATGGACTTCAGCCTCGCGAAGGACTATCGCGACATTTACCGTCTGGCGAGCGCCTGGGTCGTCGTGAGCGACGGCTCGGAAATTGCAAACGACAAGGTCTTCCGCGCCTACAACGCGCTGAGCATCCAGGAGGAGCGCGAGGACAACGCGCTCAACCGCCGCATGTCCCTGCTGTACAACCGGGTCAACAGCTACACCGGCTCGCTGCTGCAGGATCTGGATCTTCGCAGTCTCGGCGGCGCGCCGCGGTATGCCAAGGCGAGTGTGCAGGAGATTGTGAAGCAGCTTTCCACGCTGGACGCGTTCGACAAGATCGGCAACTGATAAGAACGGAGACGGACCATGACTTTTGAGCAGGAACAGCAGCTTGTAACCGAAATCAAGCAGTATATCACGGAGAATCTTCCGCTGAGCAAGATGTCCGATGAGGAGCTGGAGGAGCGGGTCGAGGAGATTGTCGCCCAGCGAATCGGCAGCCTGTATTGCTCCATCGACCAGCGCGTCTCCATCGTGCAGCAGGTGTACAGCTCCATCCGCGGCTTCGGATTGCTGGACGCGATCATGAACGATGATTCCATCACCGAGGTCATGATCAACGGACCGGACAATATCTTCATCGAGCAGAACGGCAGGCTGTTCAAGATGGACAAGCATTTTGAGAGCCAGCGCCGCCTGGAGGATATCATCCAGCGCATCGTGGGCCAGGCCGGCCGCGAGGTCAACCAGGCCAACCCCATCTGCGACACGCGCCTTCCGGACGGCTCGCGCGTCAACGTCGTGCTCCCGCCAATCGCGCTCTGCGGACCGACGATCACGATCCGTAAATTCTCCAAAACCCCGATGACCATCGAAAAGCTGATCCAGTACGGCTCTCTGACGCAGGAGATCGCCGACAAGCTGGAGCTGCTGGTCAAGGCGAAATACAACATCTTCATCAGCGGCGGCACCGGCTCCGGCAAGACCACCTTCCTCAACGCGCTTTCCAACTACATCCCGCATGACGAGCGCGTCATCACGATTGAGGACTCCGCGGAGCTTCAGATCACCCGCGTGGACAACCTGGTCAGTCTGGAAACGCGCAACGCCAACGCCGCCGGCGCCGGACAGATCACGATCCGCGATCTGATCAAATCCTCCCTTCGTATGCGCCCGGAGCGCATCGTCGTCGGCGAGGTCCGCGGAGGCGAGGCGCTGGACATGCTGCAGGCCATGAACACCGGCCATGACGGCTCGCTCTCCACGGGCCACGCCAACTCCACGGAGGATATGCTCTCCCGTCTGGAGACCATGGTGCTGCAGGGCGCGGCGGGCCTGCCGCTGGAGGCCATCCGGCAGCAGATCGCGTCCGCCGTGGACATCATCATCCACCTCTCCCGTCTGAGAGACAAATCCAGAAAGACGATGGAGATCACGGAAGTGGTCGGCTATGAGAACGGCCAGATTATTCTCAATCCGCTCTATGTGTTCGAGGAGGATGAAAACAGCACGCTGGAGAAGGTCTCCGGCCGCCTGAACCGCACGAAAAACAAAATGGTCAATACCTTCAAGCTCCAGCTTGCGGGTATTCGGACGGAATTTTGAGGTGTAAGATATGGCAAAGACTAAGAAAGAGAAAGAACCGAAGTATATCCCATCTCCAATCAATAATGAGATGCTCAACTATCGGGTGTATTACATGTCTGCTTCCGAGAAGATCATGTATTCCGCTCTGGTTTTGATTCTCGGCGGATTGGCGGGTTTGGTGTTCTATGGCGGCCTCTTCAAGGTAGACGGGGAGGCTACGATCGCAACTTACATCAGCAATCTGGTAGTGTTTCTCCTGGTTGGCGGCATTGCGATGCGCTATTTCCTGCCGGCGATCACCAACAGCCTTCAGGAGAGGCGCGCAAAGAAACTGGAAAGGCAGTTTATGGATCTGCTGGAAGGACTCTCCGCATCACTTTCGGCAGGCAACACGGTGAACAATGCGTTTGTCAATGCCAGAAATGACCTGCTGAATCAGTATAATGAGAACGACATGATTGTTCAGGAGATGACCGAGATTGTCACCGGAATGGAAAACGGCCGTACGCTGGAGGAAATGCTGATTGCGTTCGGTGAGCGCAGTGCCAATGAAGACATTGAGAACTTCGGCAATGTCATCGGCAACTGCTTCCGTCTGGGCGGCAACTTTCAGGATGTTGTGCGCCGCTGCCGCGATATTATCTCCGGCAAAATTGAGGTGGCGGAGGAAATCAACACGAAGCTTGCGTCCAATAAGCTCCAGCACAACGCGATGTGCATCATGCCGATCGTTCTCGTCGGCATGCTGAAAATGTCCAATCCGAGCTTTGCAAACAACCTCTCCTCTTTGGTAGGTGTTGTGGTTACGACGGTTGCGATTGGCGTGTTTGTCGGTTCCTATTTCTGGGGCAGAAAAATTATTGATATTAGGTGATGGCGATGATTTATCAGATTTATCTGGCAATTGGAACTGCAGTGAGCATTTTGTTCCTGATCTTTCTGTTCAAAGGAAGCAAGTATGATTATCTGATTGAGCCTTTGGAAGGGGACGACTTCCCGTTTAAGACGATCTACAGTGCGGGCTTGGCGCTTCAGGATATCAATGCTGCACAGCTTCAGGGCAAAATCGGAGATGACCTTCGCAAGAATACCAAGCTTTACTATACCGCGCAGTTCGGAGAATATTATGCGCGGATCGCGTGGGCGCAGGCGCTGTCTTTCGGCATGCTTTGTTTTGCGCTGATGTTCGTTCTTGCGGGAGTGTTTAAGTCCACGCTTTTCGCGGTTTTGGCTGTGGTTCTGAGTATTGCGGCAGGTTACTATTTTGTGACTTTTACGCAGGGGAAAGTGAAAAGCCGCGAGGAAGCGTGCGATAAGGAATTTCCGAATGCCATCGTGAAGCTGGCGCTGATGGTCAACTCCGGCGTCATTCTCAGAGATGCCTGGATGAAGGTAGCCAGAGGAAAAGAGGGCGAGTTTTACGATCTGATGCGCATCTCCTGCGATGAAATGGAAAACGGAAAGTCTGAGATTGATGCGATTCGCGATTTCGGAACGAAAACGGATTCCGACGATATCAAGAAATTCACATCTGCCCTGATTCAGAGCATTGAACGCGGCGGCGGAGATCTCCCTGTATTCCTCGCAAATCAATCGGGCGAGCTGTGGGAACTGAAACGGCAGAAGCTGCTCCAGAAAGGCGAGAAGGCCGCCGGTGAGCTGCTGATGCCCATTGCGCTCATGTTTCTCGGCGTCATGCTGATCGTGATTTCCGCAGCAATGCAGAGCTTCAGCCTTTAATCTGTTATAAATCGACCAGATCGATTTATAGATAAACAATCATGAGGAGGTGAAAGGAATTGAAGAAGTGTTTTGATGCGATTGAGGCATTTCTGGTGGCCCTCTATGTGAAACTGATGTATGGTATGCGTCGGATGGCTTCAAACGAAGCGGGCGATACGAACTTTATCTCGATCCTGATCATTCTGGGCATCGTTATTATCGTCGCCGGCGTGTTTATGCGCTTTAAGGACGATATCGTCGGCAAGGTCAGAGATATCGTTGATGGCTTTACGATTCATTAATCAGCACCATAAAAAGCCAATGGGAATGGTACCGGTCTTAGCCGCTTTTCAGCGGCTAAGACGGGTATACCTCAGGAGAACTGCATGGATTATTTGATTTCGGCAGTTCTGGCACTCTTGTGTGCCGGACTGACATATATAACAATAGATGAAAAGCGGATGGCAAAGTGCAAGTGGCTGAAGCCAGCGGATGCGGATGCTGAGTATGCCAATCTTCAGATTCGGCGTGAGCTTCAAATGATTATCATCGCTCTGATTGCTGTGGTCACGTTTGCTGCTGTCTGGAAGATACGTCAAGATGTGCACGATATCTATAATCAGCTGAAAATGTATACAGCCTTGCTTTGCTTGACGGGTGCAGGAGTTGTGGATTTTCGGGAATATCGTATTCCGAACCTGTTTCCGCTGGTAATGGCGGTTGTCGGTGTTCTGCTCCTTGCGCTTGGATTGATCACTGCGCAGGAAGGCGCTTTATCCTATGTGATCAGCAGTGTTTTTTCAACCGTGGTGGTGACGCTGCTTATGACGGCGGCCTCTTTCCTGACGAAAAGCGGAATCGGCGCAGGAGACATTAAACTGATGGCGGCGCTGTCTCTGATCGGCGGCGTTTATACAGTTGGAGGCTCTCTGTTTTTCGGCATCACACTGTGTGCAGTTGCCGCCATTGTACTGCTGCTCACAAAAAAGAGGAACTTAAAAGGCTCGCTTCCGTTCGGCCCGTTCCTTTATTTTGGCTATCTTGCCAGCATCTTCACATCCTTATATTGACAGGTGACAGTAATGAAAAAAGCTCGTATTGCGATCGCAGTAGTAATGATCATTCTTCTCGGCGGGGCATGGCTGGCGCAGGGGTTTTCCCTGATCGGCAATACCAGTGCCTACGGCAATGCGCTGAAGTCTGCTGAGACTTTTATGGATAAGGGATTGTATCAAAAAGCAATCTCCTCTTATAATACTGCATTGGAAATTCATGATCGTCAGGATCTGAGAGAAAAATGGATTGAGGCATATCAGCTTGGCTTTGAAGACAACGTTGTGACCAAGCAGGATTTTGCCCGCGCGATGGACACTCTGTGTGAAAAATATCCGAAAGAGGTAAAGTACTGGGAAAGCCTCCTCGGTTTTTATATTGATGTTGCTGATTACAACAACGGTCGGTCTGCCGCGAGCCGTTGCCTTCGTTCCGGCGCAAAAAGCGACACGCTGACGAAAATGATGAATACCATCAATTATTCCTACACCACATCCGGCCACACTTATCGGGATGTTGCAGTCTCTCCGTTCGGATATATCACTGTAAACGACGAGATGAACTGGGGCGTTATGGAGAAGGACAGCAACTGGGCTTATGAGAACACGTTTCTTTACTGTTCTCCTTCTGATAACAACGGTACGATCGTTCTGTCCACGGAAAAAGACGCTCGTGTTGTGGATGCCGAGGGTGTTGTACAGTATATTTTCCAGGATAAGATTGCTCACGCGAGAGCATATGGCGATGGCTTAATCCCGGTTGAAGTCTCTGAGATGGAGAAGGACGAGCAGCGGGAAGCGCTGATTCTGGAGCTGACTGCTGCAGCCGAAAAGGCGAAAGAAGCTGCGGATAAAGAAGCGGCGAATGCAGATGAAGACGCAGCGGAAAACGAGCAGGCTGCGGATCAGAAAGAGGAGACAAAGCTGACCGAGGAAGAGCAGGAAGCGCTCAGAAAAGAGCTGGAAAAAGAAGCCGAGCAGGAGCTGGATGAGAAGTATCCTCCCAGCTGGTCCTTTTACGATTGCGAGAAGCAGCAGTTCCGGAAGGGCACCTATCTGGACGCTTCCGGCTTCGTGGACGGTACGGCTGCCGTAAAAGTGAAGGACGATCAGTGGACGCTGATCGACCGGGACGAGAAGAAAGTTTCCGACACCGTGTTCAGCGATGTCAAGCTTCTTTCGAACGGAGCGTATGCCTATAAGGATATTATGGTAGCGGCGGAGAAGGGCAAATTCGGACTCTATCATGCCGACGGCTCCCTCATTGAATCCGTTGATGCGAAGGATATGGATGCCTGCTACGGATCATTGATTGCGTTCCAGAACAGCAAGGGAAAGTGGGGATTTGTCGATTCCAAAGGCAAGGTTGTGATTGAACCGGCCTTCAATGAGGCAAGGAGCTTTTCCAACGGACTCGCAGCGGTCAGCAATGGGGAGACCTGGGGCTTTATCAATGAAGCGGGACAGCTGGTCATCGATTATCAGTTTGATAACGCGCTGTACTTTACCTCGAAAGGCATCTGCCTTGTCAGTGAATACGAAGATCTGTATTATGTGCTTCGCCTGAGATACGCATAAGGAATACACCTTTTTCCGACCCGAGGAGGGATACTTATGAGTTATTTGATTTACTTAAAACCGGCACTCTATGCGTTGATTCCGACAGCCATCATCTATTTTCTTTATCTTTCGGTTGTTGTTCCGCTCAGTCGGAAAAAGCTTTTGAAGCAGGCAGAGGAACGCGGCCATGTCTTGATTGCCAAACGGGTGAAGTCGATTACCAAAACCGGAACGACGGATGACCATTACACTGCAAACCTTCGCTATGGCGTCTACCAGTATGAGTACAACGGAAAAACATACAAGCTGAAAACCAACTCGCATCGCCAGCCGCCTATGGAGGTAAACGTCTATTTCCGAAACAATCCGGCGAAGGCGAAGCTCCGCGATGAGTTCGGTGCGCTGGAGAACCTCTTCTGGTACCTTTATGCGGCGATGCTGATCCTCTTCCTGGTGCTGGGAATCGGAAGATAAAGAATGGGGATGACGATGAAACGTAACGAAAACGGTGAAATTATGCTGGAAGGCACCATCGTTATGGTGCTCACCATGATCATTATTATATGGATTCTGGGCGTCGGCTTCATTTACTACCAGCGTTTTCTTGTTACCGCCATTACGAATGATGCCGCCGCAAAGGTCGCAGCGACCTATAATAATCCGAGCAGTGACCTTGTAATGGGCTATATCAAAGCGGAGAATCTTTCGCAGAGAGATCTTTATCGCGGCATCCATGGCGACTCCCTGCAGGCGGCAAATGAGACGAAGGCTTCCAATTACGTGAATTATATGCTGCAGCGGACGAATTTTGTCGGCACCGTAGAGAGCGTGAACGTGAAACTGAAGCTGGTGAATGACTCCGCGCTGCGCAAGCATGTCGAGGTAAATACGGAGGTCAGCTTCAACACGCCGTTCGGCTTTGCGCTGGATTGGTTTGGGATGAATGGGGTTGCCCGCTATTCCAATGCTGCCAGAGCCGATTGCACAGACATCATTGACTACATTACGACAGTTGACTTTGCGGCCTATCAGCTCAGCGGAAAGGCGATCAGCGGAGAGTTCACGAAGTTGATCAATTCCTTTACGAAGGTATATAACCACATCTATGCTGAAAATTAAGTGACGGCTGGGAGAGACTAATGAGAGTATTTCAATTCATCTACCGCTTGTTCCATGGGGAGCACAGAATCATCAACGGAGAAAAGGGCGTCATTTCCCTCTTCCTGGCCATCCTGCTGGTTCCGTTTACCATGCTGGCGGGAAGCCTTGTGAACGCTGCCCGCATCAACAGTGCGGTCGCGGTATTTGACGAGGCGCTGTGCAACGCCTCGAATTCTACCCTCGGGACGTATGACAAGTTTCTGAAAAAGCGCTTCGGACTTCTGGCGATGAGTCAGGATGTTTCGGAAAAAGGCTCCGCACTGAACCAGACCACGGTGGAGCAGGTGATTTCGGAGACGTTCGAAAAGTATCTGCAGGAGAATTCAAAAGCCCTGAGCAATACGTATTTCAACATTGAAAACAAGGCGGAAGGCGTATATCCGCTCGCAGACCGAAACGTTCTGTTTTCTCAGGTGCTGGAGTTCAGCAAGTACAGCGTGCCGGTCAAGCTGGTGGAAGACGGCATTTCTCTGGACAGCATGATCTCCGATTTGGAGAAGAATCTTCCGGGAAAAGGTCTGTTCAGGCTGATGAGCGCCGGTGCCGGAGTCGCGGACAATCTGCTGTCTCTGGGCAGAGATTTTGACGCCTTGAAAGCAGCCGTGAGAGATGAAGGGACAGCCATCGGCAAGTATGACACGGCCTATAATGAGTTCAAACAAGCGGTTGATGATTATGTCAGCAAGCGCGAACAAATGAACAGCGAGCTTTCCTCGCTCAACACTACGGTGTCCTCTGAAAAAGAAAAGATGGGAGCCGCAGGGACTCGTCTGGACGAGATTAAGAAAGAGATTGAAAAGCTCGAAAAAGATCAGACTGAAAATAAGAAAGACCATAAGGCAGAGATTGAGAAGCTGAAAGAAGAGCAGAAGAAGCTCGAGGAAGAAAACAAAGACTCCACGACTGCCATCAGCGAAGCGGAGTCCCAGATCAATTCCAAGACCAGCAGCTACAATTCCGAGCTGCAGGCTCTTCTGAATGCGATTCCCGAGAAGAAGAGCGCATATTCTTCTGCAATCTCCGCGCTGTCCACGCAATTGTCGACGATGGAGTCCAAGATTACCGCGGTTCAGAATGATATTGCCGATTTGTCGGGCTCTCTCGGAGAAACGCTGACGCAGGTTTTTGTCAACGAAGTCGAAAAGGACAGCGGCAAGGTTGATGATGACATTGCCGATCTGGAAAAGAAACTGGCAACGGCGTCGGACGAGGAGAAAGAAGTCATCAATCAGCAGATCGAGCAGCTGGAAAAATACAAAACTTCCCTCAACAACAAGAAAGAGACCGGCAAAGCAGGGAAGGATGGTATGGATAACGCGATCAACAAGTTCAAGACCAGCTTCTCTAAAATGAACGTAGATACTTATAACACCGCGGTGATCAAGCTCAGAGATCTGAAGCTGCGGGTTGACAGTTATGATACCACCAACATTACGTCAAGATTGGATCCGGCACAGTATTATTATTCGAACAGCGGCCGATTGACCATCGACGAAGTGGAACAGATGGAGAAGGATTTGATGAAGGAGATCGCTTCTCAATCCATCTGGGACTTCATCAGCATGATCACCGGATTCTTCGAGGCTCTTGTCACCGTCACGACGCTTTGGAATCCTCAGCTCGGTGCATATCTTGATAAGACCTATTATGACGACACATATCATGGCCTGCCTTCGGAAAAGGAGCGTTCTTCGTACCCTCTGAATATGGGCCAGGATTCAGATGCCGATCTTTCAACGTCCTATAAGAATCTGCTCGGCAGCTTTTCTCCTGATGAGAATGACGCTGACGCGAGTTATGATATGCTCAGTGCGCTCGGCACGATTCTTGGCAGCATCGGAACGATTGGGACCACCGTAAATCGGATCCTGTCAGTAGAATCCCTGTGGAACTTTGCCAATCTGTTTCAAACATTGCAGGACTCCATCGAGACGCTGACCAGTACGATTCAGGGCATGGTCGACTATCTGGCGAAATTCATCAAAAACGGCGGTATTTACAAGAAGGCGCTGCTTGCAGGTTATGTCAGCTATATGACGTCCTGCAGAACAACGTATACAAAAACCTGTCTGACCGGTCAGCCGTTCAACCTGCGCGGCCAGCCCACCACGGTTTCGACCAGCCTGCCCGTGATCAGCGACATTATGGCTCTGAAGGCCAGTCTGGAGTCGTCAGGCGGCGCGTTCAAGGGCGAGTTGTCCAAGAGCTTCGTCGGCGCGGAGACAGAGTACATCATGTTTGGCTCCCGTTCTGAGTATTCCAACCAGGTAAAGGCCTTTGGCGTCATCATGTTCTTCCGTGTTTTGAGCAATATTATCCCGATCATCACAAACGCAGAGGTAGACTCGATCGCGTCTGCAACCGCGATCACGGTGATCGGCCCGTTCCTGGTGTATCTCATCTACATTGTTCTGGAGTCTTTGGTGGATACGATCATTCTCGTCAATGGCGGGAACATCAAGCTCATCAAGAACTTTGTCTTCCTGACGCCCAGCGGAATCGAACCTCTGATGAGATCGTTTACGTCGCTTCAGCTCAACAGCGATAAGATGCAGGAGGTCAAAGCCAAGCTGCTGGACAAGGTCGGAAGAGACGGATATTCCGAGGCGTATGAAGCCTTCGGAGATTTGGAATCGAATGCGGATACCAAATCTTATCTTGACATTAACTATCAGCAGACTCTGTTTTTGGTGATGTCGATTTTCACCTCGATGCAGACGATGGTGAAACGCCTTGCCGATATCATCGAGATGGAGGCGGTAACGAACCAGGAAAACAAAGAGGTGGGAAGTGACGGCCTCTTTGATCTGGACTACAGTTACACGTTTATCCGCGCAGAGGCAAACTTCCACACGAATGAGTTCATCAAGATTTCTGAGGGCTCTGACTTGACGACGAAGAAGCGCATCGTATACAGAGGGTATTGAGAATGAAGAAACAATCAGAACGAGGTCTTCTGTCGCTGGAGGCTTGCATTGCGGTTGTCATCTTTATGTTTTTCATGCTGTTTCTTTATAGCTTCTTCTCCTTCTTTGAAGCAAGAAACGAAATGGCGCATGTATTGCTTGCAACCGCAAACAGCCTCTCGCTGGACACATATGAGACCGGCAAATTAGAGAAGTCCGGAAATCTCTCCCAGCTGATTTACGGCGCCTATAAAAATTTCTCCCCCAACAACGGATTTGTAAACAAGGACCTTTGGAATGAGGTACTTACCAAAGACGTTGATGAGGACACCTGGGACGGCTCTGTTTATGTGTCCGATTCCAATGGCGAAGAACTGGAGCAGGACGACTACGGCAGATCTGGCGTTTATTCGTCCACGCTTGGCTCTACCGTCAGAGAGCGTTTTGTTGCCTATCTTGCCGGTGAGGATCAGGCAGAGGCAGAGCGGCTGCTGAAGCGCTACCACATTGCCGGCGGCCTGAACGGGCTGGACTTTTCGGGAACGCATATCGCTTCCGGAAAGCTGTATATTACTCTGACGTACAAAATTGAGCTGGAGTTTAACGCATTCGGCTGGGGAAAAATGACGATGCAGCAATCAGTGTGTTCCAAACTCTGGAAGTAAAATTCAAAGAAAAGTGTGATAACCTATGAGCAATTTTTCCTATGAAAACCAAGGCGCAAAAACCTTCCTGGTTTATACGGTGCAGCCCGAGGATCAGATCGACTCCATGAGCCTCGGAATGCTGACGAACAACCGTATTACCGGCCTCGCGTCCACGCTGCTGATGCAGCTGGACAACACGAAGTTCATTAAATATGACGTTTCCGGCAAGGTTGCGCTGACACAGTTTTTCACTGGTGCAGTAAACAGAAAGCGCCTGCTCGGCGTGTTCAACGGCATCGCGGATGCGATGCTGAACGCCGAGGAGTATATGATCGACGCGCGGTCCATCCTTCTGGACCATGATCATATCTACGCGGATGTGAGCACCTGCGAGACGGAGCTGATCTGCGTTCCTGTCGCCAATTCTGCCGAGCAGCCGAACATGATCGATTTCTTCAAGCAGATCATGTTCAGCACGCAGTTTGACCAGACCGAGAATCTGGATCATGTCGCGAAGATCATCAACTATCTCAACAGCGCGCCGGTCTTTTCCCTCCTGGAGTTCAAATCGGTCCTTAAGACCATCGAATCCGGCGCAGGCGCTGCCGCTCCGGCTCGGCAGCCGGTGGTAAAGCCTGCGCAGCAGGCCGCGCCTACGGTGCGCTCCAGAGTGCAGCCGCCCGTTTCGGTGCAGCCGACCGTGCAGCAGCCGAAGGCGCAGCACGCGGCACCGCAGGCAACCGTGCTCCAGGGGCCGCCTCCCCAGCAGTCTCCGGCGGCCGCGCCCCAGCAGGCGCCGGCTCCGCAGAGCGCAGCGCCGGCGTCGGACGAGCCGGAAATCAGCCTGTATTATCTTCTTCAGCATTACAATAAAGACAACGCGGCAGCATATAAAGCGCAGAAAGAGGCGCGCAAGGCCGCCAAGGCAAACGGAAAGCCGGAAAAGCAGAAAAAAGAAAAGCCGGAGAAAAAGGGCAAGGACAAGCATAACGACAAGAAGGGCAAAAAGAACGCCGCGCCCGCGCAGCAGCCTTCGTATGCAGTTCCGGGCGCGCCTGTGAACTATGCCGTTCCCGGCCAGCAGTCCGCGCCGGTTTCCGCTCCCGCCGCGCCGCAGGCGGCGGCCGCAGCGCCGGTCACGCAGCCGACCGCCGCCCAGCCGCAGCCGCAGCCGCATCCGCAGGCGCCCAGCGTCTCGGCCTATCAGGCCGCCGCGGTGCCGCACTCCGCGCCAGGCAACTTCGGCGAAACGGTCGTGCTCAATGCCGGCGGCGCCGGCGAGACCACCGTGCTCACCACCGTTGTAATGCCGAACAGCACCAAACCGATGCCGTATCTGATTCGTCTCAGCAACAATGAGCGCATTCCGGTCAACAAGCCCGTCTTCCGCATCGGCAAGGAGCGCAGCTACGTCGACTACTTCATCGGCGACAATTCCGCCATCAGCCGCAGCCATGCCAACATCCTGCAGCGCGAGGACCGTTATTTCATCATGGACACCAACTCCAAGAACCATACCTACGTGGACGGCAGCATCATTCCCAGCAACGCGGAGATTGAGATTGTAAACGGAACGAAGCTTCGTCTGGCGAACGAGGACTTTGAATTCCAGATCCTCTGATCTGACTCAGCCGCCACCCCCGAAAACAGGAAGGACGGTTCAACGTATGAATTACATCATTTCCGCCAGTACGGACATCGGCAACACCAAGTTCACCAATCAGGACAGCTTCGGCGCGCGCGTGATCACGACGCCGAAGGGCAAGATGGCATTCGCCGTGCTGTGCGACGGCATGGGCGGTCTGGAAAAGGGCGAGGTCGCCAGCGCCACCGTGGTCAACGCGTTTCTGCGCTGGGCGTCGGAGCGTCTTCCGGTGCTCTGCGAAACCGGGCTGACCGACGCGGCCATCCGCGAGGACTGGACCCGGGTCGTCACGGAGTACAATGAAAAAATCCAGCACTATGGCAAGAGTCTGGGCGTGCGTCTGGGCACGACGGTCACGGCCATGCTGCTGACAGATCAGCGCTTCTTCATCCTCAACGTCGGCGACAGCCGCGCGTATGAGATCCATCATCAGCTCCGCGTGCTCACCAAGGACCAGACGGTCGTGGCGAGGGAAGTGGAGATGGGCCTGCTCACGCCCGAGCAGGCGAGAACGGATCCCCGCCGCAGCGTTCTGCTCCAGTGCATCGGCGCGTCTGACGCCGTCTATCCGGATCTGTTCTTCGGCGATACGAAGAAGGACGCGGTCTACATGCTCTGCAGCGACGGTTTCCGCCATGAGATCTCCGAGGAGGAAATCTTCGCTTCGCTTCAGCCCTCACAGATGCTGAGCGCGGAGGGCATGAAAGCCAATATGGACGCGCTCATCGCGCTCGATAAGCAGCGCCAGGAGAGAGATAATATTTCGGTACTCTCGGTTCGCACGTTCTGAGATACCGACCGGAGGAGACAACATGCTAGAAATCGGATCCCTGATTGACGGGAAATACAAAATTCTAAGCGAAATCGGCCGGGGCGGCATGAGCATTGTCTACATGGCGCTCAACGAAAAGGCCAACAAGACCTGGGCGGTCAAGGAAGTCCGCAAGGACAGCGTCATGGACTTCGAGCTGGTCAAGCAGGGCCTGATTGTCGAGACGGACCTGCTGAAAAAGCTGAGCCATCCGAACCTGCCCAGCATCGTGGACGTGATCGAGGATGAGGAGACCTTCCTCATCGTCATGGATTACATCGAGGGCAACCCGCTCAGCGAGGTGCTGCAGGAATACGGCGCGCAGCCCTGGACCAACGTGGTGGAGTGGGGCATGCAGCTTTGCGACGTGCTGGGTTATCTGCACACGCGCAAGCCGCCCATCATCTACCGCGATATGAAGCCCTCCAACATCATGCTCAAGCCGGACGGCAACATCGTTCTGTTCGACTTCGGCATTGCCCGCGAGTTCAAGGAAAAGAACCTCGCGGATACGACCTGCCTCGGCACCGTGGGCTATGCCGCGCCCGAGCAGTTCGGAAACATGGGTCAGACGGACCCGCGCACCGACATTTACGGTCTCGGTGCCACGCTTTATCATCTCGTCACCGGCATGAACCCCAGCGAGCCGCCTTACGAGATAAAGCCGATTCAGCAGATCAACCCCAGCCTTCCGGAAGGCCTGCAGTCGGTCATTCTCAAATGCACGCAGCGCAATCCCGATGACCGTTATCAGTCCGCGGCGGAGCTGGAATACTGGCTGGATCCCGAGAAGATTATCAACAGCGTCGTCGAGGAACGCAAAAAGTACAAGCGGAAACTGGGCACCTTCATTGCGGCAGGCGTGCTGGCAGCCGCGTTCGCCGTCGGAGGCTTCGTGTTCAACGGCATGGCCTCCAACATGGCGTCGGAGACCTACGTCAGACTGGTCGAGGAGGCGAGCCACAGCTCTGATGACGCGCGGAAGATCGACCTGTACGCGCAGAGCATCGAGGTTCCGGGCCAGGGCGGAAATCCCGAGGCGTATCTCGGCCTGATTCAGGCATATAAGGACGATTCCTCCTTCGATCTGGAGGAGGCCAAGCAGCTCGAGCGGCTGATCACAAATCACAAGGAGGAGCTGACCCGCTCTCCCGAGGATTACACGAATATTTGCTTTGAAACCGGCAAGCTTTTCTGGTACTATTATAGTTATGGCAACAGCGACAATCAGATCACGAAGGCCAAGAGCGCGGTCGAGTGGTTTGAGGAGCTGCAGCAGTACGCTTCGCCGGATTATGAGAACCTCGGCATGGCCAAGGTTTATACCAACGTCGGCAAGTTCTACCGCGATATCACGACCGCCATCACCGAGGCCAGTGACCGCGGCAAGTACGAGCCCTTCTTCCGGGACATCTCTGAGCTGATGGATTCCGTCGCCAGAGACGATGACGAGACCGAGATCGCCCGTCTGGAGCTTCTGGAGCTCGCGCGCAGCGCCATCCAGCAGTATGCGAGCAAATTCAAATCGGACGGCGTTACGGAGTCCGAGCTCACCGACATGGTGAAGGACATTCGTGAGATTGCCGATTCGATCAATCCGTCGACCGATCTGACGGAGAGCAAGAAGCGCGATATCCTGCGCATGATTGAGGATACGCAGGCGGCTGTGGACACGGCGTTCGGCGCCGTGAGAGGAGAGGAGGTGTCGGCGGGATGACGGTAGAATTGCTGCAAAGGCTTTCCACCATCAGCTTCGTGGTCGCGGCGGTGTTTTTCCTTGCCGCGGTGGCGCTCTTCTTCCTTCTGGACATTCCGACCGTCATCGGCATCCTGAGCGGCGCTACCGCGCGCAAGGGCGTGGAGGCGATTCGCCGCCAGAACGAAGAGGGCGGCGACAAGGCGCACCGACCCAGCGCGGTCAACAGCAAACGCGGCAAGATCACCGATAAGATCACGCGCTCCGGCAGACTGGTGCACAGCGCGCCCAAGATGGGCGTCGCCGTGGGAACGGACGAGCTCGCCGATCCCACCGAGGTGATCCCGCCGGCCGCAGCGCAGGAGACCACCGATCTTGAGGGCTATGCGCCTCTGGGCTCGGTTCCGGAGGAGACGACGGATCTCAGTTCCTTCCAGGCGCAGACGCCGACCTATGCGCCGAGCGCGCCGGCGGTGGAGGAGACGACGGATCTCGCCTCGTTCGCCGCGCAGGCGCCGGCCTATGCGCCGAGCGCGCCGGCGGTGGAGGAGACCACCGATCTCAGCGCCTTTCAGGCGCAGGCGCCGGGCTATGCGCCGAGCGCGCCGGCGATGGAGGAGACCACCGATCTCAGCGCCTTTCAGGCGCAGGCGCCGGCCTACGCGCCGAGCGCGCCCGCCGTGGAGGAAACGACGGACCTGAGCGCCTATCAGGGCTATGCTGCCGCGGCGCCGAGCGCTGAACAAGGACCGTTCTCTGTGGATGTGGAGATCAACTTCACAGACAGTGCGGAGTTTATAGAATAAATCGGTAGAAACAAAAAAACGATAGAAGGAGCAACAACATGGCTAATGCAACGCATCAGAAATGGCATCGCCTCTTATCTGCGGTGCTTGTGGTCGTTATGCTTCTGAGCCTGCTGCCCACCACCATTGCGGCGGAGCAGGAGGACCCGGAGCAGAAGGCCGCAGAGTATGTGGTCCTTGTCAAAGATCAGGATACTGACAAGGGCATCCCCGAGGCTGTGATCGAATACACAGTGCTCGTGGATGGAGAAGCAGTCGAGGAGGCAGCTTCCGTCAAGACGGATGAGGACGGCAAGGCCGTCATCGCCGAGGTGGCGGATTGTGCCGAGGCGCTGGCGGAAGAAAAGGCGGTCGCGCTGGAGTATTCCGTCTCCGCGGAGCACTATGCGGCCAAGGAGAAGCAGACCCAGTCGATCTCCGCCGTGGATGAGCAGCTGGAAGTCAAGCTGGTATTTAACATGGCGAGCGTCATCGTCAAGCAGACCGGCGAGGGCACTGTGACGGTCAACGACAAGACCGACGAAGCGTATATCGTCACCAAGGGCGACAAGCTCAGCATCAAGGTGACGCCGAAGCAGGACGACGTGATCAAGTCCGTCAAAATCGGCGATGAGCTTCAGACGCTTGAAAACCCTGCGCAGGAGACTGCCTTTGAGGTCGAGGTCCAGGGAGATCTCGAAATTCAGGTGGAGTTTCTGAACAAGTATCAGATTTCCTATACCGAGACCGGCAGCAGCAGCGCCGGCACGATCACCGTCAACGGCACGGTCCTGGGCGAGGAATCCTATAAGGTCGAGGGTGATACCGAGGTCAGCATTCAGGTGGAAGCACCTGCGGACTATGTCATCAGTTCTCTGGTGATTGGCGATGCGCAGCAGACCATCTCCGAGACCGACCCGACGAAGTTCGAGCTTGCGTCCTATACGGTCCGGAAGGATACCACGATTGCCGTGACCTATGCTCCGATGTATCAGATCGTGGTCAACTATGACGCGGACAAGGGTGCTGTGAGCACGGATCCCGAGTGCGAAGCGGGCACGGTCAAGATTGTTCAGGGCAAGGAACTGAAGATTACCGCTACGCCGAACGCGACCTATCGCGTCATCCAGATTGAGGCCAAGGACGAGACCAGCGGCAAGACCTCCAACCTCAACAGCGACGATCTCGGCAAGAATGAAACGGCCGTGAATGTCAGCCTGAGCAACGTTCAGAGCGATATGACCGTCACCATTTCCTTCGCGCCGAATCGCTATCAGGTCGAAACCAGCGTCAACAACGGCAACTGCGGCAGAATCGTCTGCAATCAGAATACGGTGGATCACGGCGCGTCAGTCGCGTTTTCCATTGTTGTTTACAACGGCTACAAGGTCAGCACCATGACGGTTCTGGAGAACGGCAAGCCGGTGGCTGACGACCGTATTGCGAAAAACGGCAACAATGTGGAAGTCAAAAACGCCGCCGGTGATATCAGCGTGCGTGTGGATTTCATCAGCTCGGCTGCCAGACCGTTCAGCGGCAATGTCTCCATGACCACGACGGATGCCGTGAAGTACGATCAGAGCAATGCGGTCGTCGTGCTGAAAAACACCGCCGACGCGAAAGTGACTCTGGTTCCTATCGGCGGCAGCAACAACAGGCTTTACGTCTACTATCAGGACGGGGAGCGCACGATCAATACCAGACGGGTCGATATCGCGCAGTCCAGAGTGTTCTCCAGTCTGTACGTATTTATTCCCGGCTTCTGGGCAGATGAAAGCTATCCCATCGACTTCAACTCGACCTTGAAGGCGGTCGTCAAGGACGATAAGGCTCCCGAGGTGGAGTTCAAGCCAGAGGATCAGGGCGCCGCGCAGTACAGCAAGGACTTTGAGGTCTCTGTCAATGCGACGGATCCGCTCTTCCAGAACTTGGCAGGATCCTTCTCCGGCGTGAAGGAGATCACCGCCTGGGTCACCAGCAACGGCGAACAGACGCAGGAGCCCGTGGTGCTCTTCTCGCTGGGCGAGGATGATTCCGCTTCCGCGCAGCAGACGGTCGAAGCGAAGCTCACCGTGGACGCCTCGAAGAACGACTCCGACAATGTGGTTGTCCATGTGACTGTCACGGACGTCGCGGGCAACAGCGCGGAGTATGCCTCTCAGGTGTTCGAGGTCAACACTGAGGCCCCCTCCATGGCAGTGACGGTCGGCGGCACCAAGAGCGGCGAGGCCCTTGACAATCAGCCCTACTACAATCAGCCGCGCCAGGTTTCCTTCACGATTACGGACCGCGCCAGCAGCCTGAACGAGAATGGTCTGGTCATCCGTGATAACGGGGAAGAGGTCCGCGCGCGCTGGGACGGCAGCAGCTTTGTCTATACCTTCGAGGGCGAAGGCGAGCATAACTGGACCGCCGTTTATACCAACCGCGCCGGCAGCACCTGCGAGATCGATCCGGAGCAGGTCACCGGCAGAGATCCCTTTGTGTTCACGCTGGACCTGACCGCGCCGGAGGCCGCCATTCAGGCCGAGGGCGGCAGCGTGATTACCAAAATGCTGGAGAAGATCACCTTCGGTCTGTTCCGCAGCCAGCCGACCGCCGTCAGCGTGACGGAGAAGAAGGACGGTCTGACCGGCGTGCAGAAAGTCCTGTTCTATAAGGACGTCACGCACAGCTCCGAGCCGCTCGGCAGCGAGGCGCTGGATCAGCTCTATCAGCAGGGCAAGTTCCTGCCGCAGGAAAACGATCGGGTGGAAGGCCTGGACAAGGATGAAATCTTTGTGGTCTATGCCCGCATCACGGATAACGCAGGCAACTCGCTCTACCTCGGCTCCAACGGCGTTGTGGTGGACAGCACTGCCAGTGTAATCGAAGCCAGTCCTCAAGCCGGCTCGATCAACGGCTACTTTACGTCCGAAACCGTGACCGTTTTTGTGAATGTCAATGATGATGTTCTGAAGGATACGGACTTCTCCGGCCTCAAGACGGTGGACTATCAGATTCTGCTGGACGGAAAGGTGAAGGACCGCGGCAATCTGTTCACCGCGGATCCGAACAAGGAACCGCAGGTTTCCGATCTGAAGGCGGAACTGAAGGACGCTCAAATCGTCGTCAACTCCGCGAAGTACAATTCCGACAATGTGGAAGTCCGGATTACTGCGGAGGACAACGCCGGCAATAAGGCCGCGGACGTTTCGGTTCCTCTGAAGATCAATGTCACGAATCCCACCGCGGTGCTCTCCTACGACGTGAACGAAAAGGCGAATCTGCCGCATGCGGAGGAACCCTACTTTAACGTCGCCAGAACCGCGACACTCACGATCACGGATCGCGCCGGCACCTTCGATTGGGAGAACGTCAAAGTGACGATCGACTCTGCCGTGAACGGCGCGGGTGACGCGCTGAATATCACCTCGGACGACATCATCAAGAGCAAAGCTGACGATGGCGATACGCACGTGATGACGCTCGTCTTCGACAAGGACGCGAACTATCAGTGGTCCGTCGAGTACACGAACCTCGCCGGCCTCGAGATGGAAGAGGTAGCGCTCGCCAAGGGCACCAAGCACCCCTATCAGTTCACCGTTGACCGGACCGCTCCGACAGGCGGAATTACCGTCACCGCGAAGGATCAGGACGGCGAGCAGACCATTCTGGAGTGGCTCTGGAATGGGTTCCTGAAGGTCATTACCTTCGGCAAGTACAACAACAACAGCACCGTCACCGTGAACGCCTTTGGCGAGGACGTCACCAGCCCGGTCGTTCCTGTTGAGTATTATCAGTACCAGCTTAAGGACGAGCTCAGCGAGTTGCCCGCTGCCGAACTGGCGGATCAGCTGGACGATCTGTATGCGAAACATGAGTTCCATCCGTTCAACCCCATCGAAATCAGCCCTGAGGCGGAGTTCCTCGCGTATCTGCGCGTGACGGACAAAGCCGGCAACTACACTTATATCAACACCAACGGCGTGGTCGTTGACTCCAAGGCCAGCGAAATTAAAGCCGAGCCCAGCGAGAAGGACAACGACGCCTATGGCCTCAAGGAAAACGAAGACGGCATCAAGGTCGCTTACACGGTCACCGACGAATGGCCGTACTCCGGCATCAAGTCGGTCGACTATGTGGTCCTTGACAACGGTGTGGAAACCCAGAGCGGAAACCGCTATCTGGACGAGGATAACGTCAACCGTGCGCATGAGTTCCCGGATGAGATTACGGTGATTGTGACGGACACGATGAACAACAGCAGCAATGTTGAGGTCGTGATTACCACGGTGGACCATGCCGGCAACGTCAACACCGTGACCATCCCGCTCGATATCGACATCACTGCGCCGTCCGTCAGCGTGAAGTTCGTGGATCAAGCGAACGGCAACGCGGAGCCGAGCTATTATACCGCTCGTCAGGCGATCGTGACCATCACCGAGCGCAGCAATCACTTTGATAAGGATGAGGCAACCGCAGGCATCAGCATCCATGCTGCGGATGTCAACGGCAACCCGATCGAAGAGGTCAGCTGGGAGATTTCCGACTGGACGGATTATCCCGATCAGGGCAAGCCTGAAGTCCCCGCTGACGAGACCCACGAGGGAAGCGCCGCCGTTCCGGCGAATCCCGACAAGGATCAGCATGTTGCCACGATCACCTTCTATGGGGATGCGAACTATGTTCTCGACATCTCCTACACCGATGAGGCCGGCAACAGCAATCAGCCTGTAACGTACACCGATAAGAGTGACAACGAGTTCACGGTCGATAACACGGTGCCGAATGCGACGCTTGTCGCCACGGTGGCTGAGGATCCCGCCAATCCGAGAAGCTGGAGCGATCCGGTCCTCGACGAGGACGTGGCCTTCGGCATCTGGTCCGCGAAGAGCATTGCGGTTCAGCAGACCAGCTCCGATGATATCTCTCCCATCAAGTCTGTTGAGTACTTCAAGCTGCAGGCGGCAGAGGCCAAGAATCTGACCGCGGGCTATACCATGGAGCAGATCGAGAATATCAGCAGCTGGACGCCATATCCCGAAGACGGACTCTCTCTCGCGGAGGATCAGCAGTGCGTCATCTACCTCAAGGTGACGGACAACGCCGGCAACGTGAGATATCTCAGCACCGACGGCCTGATCGTCGACCACAACCATCCGCAGGAGGTTGTGGCTCCGGTCATCACCGTCACCCCGGCGGAGCAGCCGATCAACGGCATTTACAACGCGGACTTTGATGTGAAGATTGACGTCAAGGATCCCGAGGTCGGCGGCACCTACTCCGGCCTGAAGGAAGTCCGCTACGAGGTCTATAACCGCAGCAGCGCCGCGCCGAACACGCCCACGCAGTCCGGCACGCTCTTTAAGTTCGACAAGGCGACCCCCAAGCAGGGCGAGTTGGAGCAGACCTTCAGCACCTCCATCAAGGTTGACGCCGAGAAGAACAACAGCAACGACGTTCAGATCGTGGTCTACGCCGTCGATAACGCCGGCAACGCCATCAACAACCGCTCGGATAACGCGGTTCACGTGAAGGTGGATACCACGGCTCCCAAGATCAACGTCTCCTACAACAACAACAGCGCGGACAGCGGCACCTACTTCAAGGCCTCCCGCACCGCCACGATCCGCATCACCGAGCGCAACTTCGATCCCGACGATGTGGTTCTGACCCTCACCAGCAGCGCCGGCAGCGCGCCTCAGCTGGTCGGCTGGACGGAGACGGCCGGCAGACAGCCGAACGCCGATGACACGGTTCACACCGCCACCATCCTCTTCGCGGCCGACGCCGACTACACCTTCGACATTGCCTACACGGATGAGGCCGGCAACAAGGCGCCGAAGGCGGAGTTCGCCGAGAACACCGTCGCCGCCAACGCCTTCACCGTGGACAACATCGACCCGAAGGTCTCCGTGTCCTACGACAATACCTCCGCGCAGAACGGCAACTACTACAAGGCTGCCCGTACCGCCACGATTGTCATCACCGAGCACAACTTCGATTCCAGCCGTGTGGCAATCTCCCTCGCTGCCACGGACGACGGCGCCAACGCGCCGATCCCGGGCGTGAGCACCTGGCGCTCCAACGGCGATACGCACACCGCCACGATTTCCTACACGGGCGATGCGCGCTACACCTTCGATATCAAGGTGACCGACAAGGCCGGCCGCGTGTTCGATGGCTACAACGAGGACGTCTTCTTCGTGGACAAGACCGCTCCGAAGCTGGAGATCACCGGCGTGGAGAACAACTCTGCCAACCGCGATGACATCATCCCCGTCGTGACCTATTCCGACACGAACTGGGATCCGAATCTCGCGAAGATCACGCTCGACGGCGCCAACCGCGGCGATGTCAAGCTCGACGGCGGATATCAGGATATCCACAACGGCCGCCGCTTTGTCTTCAACAACTTCCCGGTGGAAAAGGAAGTGGATGATATCTACACCCTCACCGCCACGCTCACCGACAAGGCCGGCAACACCACCACGCAGACCATCCGCTTCTCCGCCAACCGCTTCGGCTCCGCTTACGAGATGAGCAAGGAGACCAAGGCCCTCAACGGCACCTACGTCCGCGAGGCGGGCAACGTCGTGATGACCGAGGTCAACCCCGACGAGCTGCAGAACATCAAGCTGACCATCTTCAAGAACAACAAGTCCACCGTTCTGAAGGAAGGCCGCGACTACACCGTGGAGCAGAGCGGCGGCAACGGCGAGTGGTTCAAGTACGTCTACACCGTCTTCAGCAAGAACTATGAGGACGGCGGCGTCTACCGCATCACGTTCCACTCTGAGGACAAGGCCGGCAACGTGGCCGAGAACACGCTCGAAACGAAGGGCGCCGAGCTTGGCTTCGGCATCGACCAGGTCGATCCCACCGTCAGCGTTCTGAATCTGGAGAGCGGAAAGACCTACAACCTCGAAAAGATGCAGGTCAACATGACCGCCAATGACGACCTGAAGCTGGATTCCGTGGTCATCTATCTGGACGGCAAGGAGTACATCACCCTCTCCGAGGATGAGCTGGACGAGCTGGTCCGCAACGGCGGCAACTACAGCTTCGACATCAACGGCGACTCCACCGACGCGCATGAGCTCCGCATCGTCGCAACCGACGCTGCCGGCAACCAGTACGTCGAGGGAATTGATAACTTCTACGTCACCACGAATCTGTGGGTCCGCTACCACAACAACAAGCCTCTGTTCTATGGCTCGATCCTTGGCGCACTTGTGATCGCAGCCTCCTGGATCTTCTTCATCGTCGCCAAGCGGCGCAAGGAAGACGAGGAAGAGGAGCAGACCACTGCCGCCGGCTGATGCCCCGGCAGACCAAAACCCATACATAGCCACAAGGCCGGCGCTTATGCGCCGGCCTTGCTGTATTGAAACAACAAAAAACCAACCCGAATCCGAAGATTCGGGTTGGAGAGGAAAACTGGGGGAATGGATGTGCAGCCGGTGCGGCTCAGGCCGTGCCTGTGCCGCAGCTGCTCAAACGGAATGCTCTGAATCAAAAACCACCCCGAATCCAAAGATTCGGGGTGGAGAGGAAGATTGGGGGCGCGGATATGGAGCCGGCTGACACAGGCAAAGCCTATGTCAGACTGCGGAATGGAGCAAGCCCAATCAGACGATGCCTTGTGCCATCATGGCCTCGGCGACCTTCAGGAAGCCGGCGACGTTCGCGCCGAGCATCAGGTTGCCGGGCTGGCCGCACTCGACGGAGGCGTCGTAGCAGGCCTTGAAGATTTCCTTCATGATGCCGTGCAGCTTCTCGTCGACCTCTTCGAAGCTCCAGCTCA
>JAZPZZ010000192.1:0-8544 GCA_045544935.1 Oscillospiraceae bacterium
CATGGCGAGAGAATCTGCCCATTTTCCGGCAGGATGCCGATGCAGCTGCCGATGACGCCGGAGGAGAACATGATGTCCGGAATCTGCTTCATGGGCACGGTCTCGCCGCTTACCGGCGCCGTGAGCGGCAGCTTTAGGGCGTTGTGTCCGGCGCTGTCCAGCAGCGGAGCACCGGCCTCGACCCTGCGGGACTTCTTCCTGCTCAGCCGCGTAAAGGAAGCGGAGCGCCACGCGGCGGTCTCTTCGCCGGAGAGCACGGTCTCAACACGAAGCTCATCCTCGCGATACAGAATGTTCGTCATCAGATAGCCGCCGAGATAGCTGATCACGAGCGCTGTCAGATAAAGCAGAACGCTGCGGGCAGAGCCGCCGGGACCGGCCGTCATCACGAACGCGCCCAGCAGGCCGGAGGGACCCCACGTCGTGGAAGCCACCTGCGTAACCATGATGAACGCGCCGCCGAAGCCCGCGCCGAGTCCCGCCGTCAGAAACGGTTTGCCGAGCGGCAGCGTGACGCCGTAAATCAGCGGCTCGCCCACGCCCAGCAGTCCGGCAGGCAGCGCGCCGGAGATGACTGAGCAGAGATTGTCGTTTCCGACCGCTCTGGCCTTCTTCCACAGCGCAAGCGCCGCGCCGACCTGACCGGCGCCTGCCATCGCGAGCGCCGGATAGAGCGTCACGAACCCGAGCTCCTGCAGCTGCACGCTGTAGAGCGCCACGAGGCCGTGGTGCATGCCCGCCGCCACCAGCGGAAGGAACGCGGCTGCCGCAAAGTAGCCGGAGATCGCCCGGATGACCGTGTTGTCGGACAGGCAGGCTCTGCCGAACAGCCACACGATGCCGCCGGAGGCATAGCCGAAGAGCGGCATGATAAACACAATGTAGGGGATGACGCAGAGAAACATGGTCAGCAGCGGTGTGAACACCACGTCGATGCTCTTGGGCATGACGGTGCGGATTGCCTTTTCCACATAGGCAATCAGAAGCGCGCCCGCGATGACCGCCAGTACGCCGCCCTTTCCGCTGCAGAGCACCGAGTCCAGCGGAACGGCGCTGTTATAGAGCCCCATGATGCCGGCAATCTGATTGATGCCGTCCAGAGAGGTAATCATGCCGAGCATGCCGCCCAGAATGGGCGTTCCTCCGAATCGCTCTGCCGCGCGATAGCCCGCCCAGGCGGTCAGGAAGGTCATCATGGAGGTGTTGATCAGCGTCAGAATCTGATAGACAAACGCCCAGACGTTGTTTTCCGTATAATTTGGCACGGTCTGAGAGATGAGAGCCGCCGCCGCGCCGCAGAGGCCGGCGCTGATGATGCCGGGCAGCAGCGGAATGAAAATATCCCCGATCACTCTCAGAGCGTTTCGAATCTTGTATCTTTTCATGGAGTTTCCTCCTGCGCCTGCGTGGATGGTCCCGCGTAGCGGAAGCACAGCATCGTGATATCGTCAAACTGCTCCGCTCCATCCACAAAGCGGTTGATATCCTGCGAGAGGTTGGCCAGAATCTGTTCCGGCGGCGCGTCCGGATCTCGGTTCAGCGCGGCCAGCATGCGCTCGGTGCCATAGAGTTCGTTATTCCGGTCTGTCGCTTCCACAACGCCGTCTGTGTAGACGAAAAAGCTGTCGCCGACATTCAACTGAAACTCATGCTGCCGGAAGGGAAGATCCTTGATGGTGCCGATCGGCATGGAGTGCCGATACACCTGCAGCTCATAGCTGCCGTCGGCTCTGCGCAGCACCGGATGCTCGTGCCCGGCGTTTGCCGCGACGCCCTTTCCGGTCGAAATCTCCAGCACCGCAATCCAGACGGTCACGAAAAAGTCCGCGTCGTTGCCCTCGCAGAGCTGATTGTTCACGCTCGCGAGCGTCTCAGCGGGCCCTTTTCCGTTCTGAAGACCGGATTTGATCAGCACGCGGGAGACCATCATCAGCAGCGCCGCGGGCACGCCCTTTCCGGAGACGTCAGCCATCACAAAGCCCATATGATCGTCATCGATCATAAAGAAATCGTAGAAGTCGCCGCCGACCTCCTTCGCCGGCGTCATGCTGGCAAAGAGGCTGAATTCCTTCCGGTCCGGAAAGGGAGGAAAGAGACTGGGCAGCTGGCTGCTCTGAATCTTGCTGGCCATATCCAGCTCTGCGCCGATGCGCTCCTTCTCTGCGGTAACATGCTTGATCTGGTCAATGTACAGCGCGGTTCTGGCCGACTGCTTGGCAAAGGATTCCGCCAGAACTTCGATCTCATCTCCGGTCCGATAGATGTCCTCCATCCGAAACTGCCGGTTTCGCACACCCAGCGACGCCACGCGGCGCGTGATGGTGTTCAGCGGGTCGGTGATTCGGCTCGCGATGGAAAAAGCGGACACCATTCCGGCGGCGACGATCAGAACGATCACCAGAATGAGAATGTTGCGGGCGTGGAACATCTCTCTGTGAAAGGTGTCCACGGCTTCGGTACGGATGGCCTCATACTCGTCCTCCAGACCGTTTTCGACATAGATCTGCTTCTGCGTTTCGTAGGTGTTGCTCACCAGCTGCTCTACGCGGTTGGTCTGATAAAAAAAGACCGCCGTATAGGCAGCGATGATCAGCACGATCGTGATGAGCAGCATGCTGAAGATCCGAAGCCGAATGCCGCCCTTAAATAAGTTTTTGATTTTATCCATGTGTGTCTCCCTGTGAAGAATGCCGTTGATACGTCACTTTTAATTTTACTGAAAAACGAATTGGAATGCAAGATAACAAATCGAATTTAATAATTAATTGAAAAACGTCCAGCACAGGGTTTTGCCCTGTGCTGCGCGCCGCTTTTTACAGCACTCTATAAAAATAGATTTGATCAGAAATTCTCCGCGAGCGCCTCGGCCTGCGCGATGCCGTCGGTCTTGTCGATATCGCCGACGGAGAACACGCCCGGCACGAGCACCTCGCCCGCGACCGTCCATTTGTTCAGCGCGGCCGTACGCTCGAAGGGGATCTTCACGCCGTCGAGAATCGACGGGTCTTCCTTCTCGCAGCAGCAGATCAGCGCGCATTCCTTTCCAAAGAATTCCTGCTTCTCGCCGATCACGAAGCTGAACATCTTGTCCATCACGGCCTTGATCTGGCTCGGCACGGAGTACCAGTATACCGGGCAGGAAAAGACGAGCGCGTCGGCCGCGAGAATTTCATCCGCGATCGTGTTGAAATCGTCGTCGAACGAGCAGGGCTTGCCGGTCTTGTAGCAGGTCTGGCAGGCGTGACAGAAATTGAGCTTCAGCGCGGTCGTGTCAATGACCTTGACGTCGTGGCCCTTTGCCGCGGCGGCGTCGGCAAAGGCCTTCGCCATGCGGTTGCTGTTGCCGCCCTTGCGTGCGCTGCCGGTCAAAACGAGAATCTTTTTGGACATAGGATGATACCTCCATCTTTTTCAAGTGCCTCCATTGTACCCAAAAGGAAAGCGCATCGCAAGTACCGACATTTTTGAAAGATACTTACCTGAAGGAAAGAAATGCTTATGTGACCTGTGAACTTTCTTTTATGAATCAAATGTGTTATAAATATGCTATCTGAATCAAAACAAAGGAGAACCAAATCAAAATGAGAATTGCAGTTACCTACGAAAACGGAAACGTCTTCCAGCACTTTGGCCACACCGAGACCTTCAAGGTCTACGAGGTCGAGGACGGCAAGGTCGTCAGCAGCGAGCTCATCGGCTCCAACGGCAGCGGCCACGGCGCGCTTGCGAGCCTTTTGAACGACAAGGGCATCGACGTGCTCATCTGCGGCGGCATCGGCGGCGGCGCGCAGTCTGCGCTCGCCGAGCGCGGTATCGAGCTCTGCGCCGGCGCAAGCGGCAATACGGACGAGGCGGTCGAGGCCTATCTGCGCGGCGAACTGATCAACACCGGCGCCAACTGCGACCACCATCACCACGGCGAGGGTCATTCCTGCGGCGACCATGGCTGCGGCGAGCATGACCACGACTGCGGCGACTGTCACGGCGGTCCCGAGGGCAAGAACGTCGGCAAGCGCGTCCGCGCGCATTATTGCGGCACGTTCAACGACGGCACGCAGTTTGATTCCTCCTATGACCGCGGCGAGCCACTGGAGTTCGTCTGCGGCGCGGGTCAGATGATCCCCGGCTTCGACAAGGCCGTGGCCGACATGGAAGTCGGGCAGGTCCTCGACGTGCACCTCATGCCTTCCGAGGCTTATGGCGAAAAGGATCCGAACGCCGTCTTTGCCGTTGAGATCGCGAAGCTGCCCGGCGCGGAGAGCGTCTCGGTCGGCCAGCAGGTCTATCTGCAGAATCAGTACGGCCAGCCCTTCCCGGTGAAGATCGTCGCCAAGGACGACACGACCATCACCTTTGACGCCAACCACGAGATGGCGGGCAAGGAGCTGAATTTCCGCATCGAGCTCGTTGAGGTGCTTGACGCGTAAGGCAAATTCAATTAAACAGCCAACCGGCGGAAGTTTCTTGACACTTCCGCCGGTTCTGTTATAATAAAACCGTCTAAATTGAACAACAGAACAGATTCTGTGACCAATCAGGAAGGAGAACGCCCTATGAGCAGCTTCAAAGACCTCCGCATCGTCGATAATTTCTATCAGACGAGCTCCTATTTCCCCATGCCCACCGTCATGATCTCCACGCTGGCCGAGGACGGCAGCACCTCCGTGGGCTCCTATTCGCTCTGCTTCCCGTATTATATCGCGGGCAAGGATTATTACGCCATGGTGCTCGAGGCGCGCAACTCCT
The DNA here is from genome assembly GCA_045544935.1 of Oscillospiraceae bacterium. Lineage (GTDB taxonomy): Bacteria > Bacillota > Clostridia > Oscillospirales > Oscillospiraceae > CAG-103. The sequence continues at coordinate 4,747 of JAZPZZ010000192.1, forward strand.
CCAATACCGCGCAGCATCTGCTTGCCGGCCGCAAGCAGGTCGCCATCAACTTCATGCCAGAGGGCCGCGGCTATCATAAGAAGATCGTCGCGCAGGGCTGGCCCGGCGATACGCCCGCCGAGAAGATGAAAAACTTCGGCTTCACGCTTGAGGACGGCCTCTGCATCGCGGAAGATCCGTCCACCCCGCGCCCGAAGGTCATTTCCGAGGCCTATCAGGTCATGGAGTGCACTTGGATGAGCGATTTGGAGAACGCCACGGAGGACATCGGCCGCAAGCTCGTCGACGGCTGCTATCCGCCTCCGTACCGCGATTTTAACGGCATCACCACGCAGTACGGCGCGCACTTCATCCTCCGCATCGACAAGATGCTCATGAAGCCGCAGTATCTCGATAACATCATCAACGGCGTCAAGGGCAGGCTCTGGCCGAACGTGCTCATCTGTCATGGCTACCGCGACAGCAAAAACTTCTGGTTCGCCAAGACCCCGCGGCTCAAGCCGGAGCTTCTGCCGCTGCGCAACGCCTCGCTCGACTCCGTGCGCTATGCCGCCGACCGCACCGATCCGGAGGTACATTTCACGGATGATGCGCTCGAGATGCTCCTGAACGTGCCGCGTATCTTCCTGCCCACGGTCCTCAAGGGCTGCGTCGCCTGGGCCAAGGAGCACGGCGTCAAGGAAGTCACCGCCGTTGAGATGCAGATCATCAACGACAAAAGATCCAAGGAAAAGGGAAAAGGATAAAACAAAAAAGAGCCTGCTGCGCAGGCTCTTTTTTATGCTTTCATCAGCTCCGAAAACTCCGCCATCGCCTTTGGCGACCCGGCGGCGATGCCGGTCCGGCTGCCGTCGGCAGGGAAGGGGCTGCCGTCAATTTGGCAGCAGACGCCGCCGGCCTCGCGCACGATCAGATCGCCCGCGGCGTAGTCCCAGAGACTGACCTTCATCTCAAAATAAAGCCCCGCGCGTCCGGCCGCGACCGAGCAGAGGTCGAGCGCCGCCGAGCCCTCGCGCCGAAGGTCCAGACTCGCGGCATAGAGTTTCTTTGCCGTCTCAAACGTCATGTCCGTCAGCTCGGGATTGTAGGGGGCAGTGCCGTAGCAGACCACGCTGCCGGCGAGCCCTTCGTCCGTCACGCGGATGGGTCTTCCGTTCAAGCGCGCGCCCTCGCCCTTGACGGCGCAAAACAGTTCGTCCATATATGGGTTATAGATCGCGCCGATCAGCACCTCGCCGCGCTCGGCGTAGGCGACCGAGATGCAGCTGTGGTGAAAGCCGTGTACGAAGTTCATCGTCCCGTCAATCGGGTCAATGATGAAAAGTTGCGCCGCGTCCAGCCGATCGCGCTCGTCGAGCTCCTCGCAGAAAAACCGCGCTCCCGGCACGGCCTCACCGAGCCGCTGCACCAGCAGCGCCTGTACCCGCCGGTCATACTCCGTCACCACGTCGCGCCGCCCGCTTTTGGTCTCCGCGAGAATGCCGCGCGCATGCAGAATCAGCTCCGCCGCCTCGCGCTCGGCGGCCTCAATCGCGGCGCGGATCGTTTGCAGGTGTTCCATCTTTCCTTGCTCCTTCTGCCGTTTTTCCAGAGTTTACAGCAAATTGCGCCGTGCTGCAAGTTTTTTTCGGCTCTTTGCCCTGGATTTACCTCTTTACAATAACGCGTTAGTGTGTTAGTATAATAAAGCGCAGAAACCCTGCGAAACTGAATTATCTTGAACACAGGGAGTTATTCAAATGAAAAGAACACTTGCATTGCTTCTGGCACTCGTGATGGCGGCGGCTCTGTTTGCCGGCTGCGGCTCGAGCAATAACGCCGCTCCGGCCGGCTCCGCGGACGCGGGCGAGAGAACCAAGTTCGTCATGGGCATCGATCCGGAATATCCGCCCTTCAGCTATCTCGGCGACGACGGCAACTACACCGGCTTCGACGTTGAGGTCTGCCAGGCCGTGTGCGATTATCTCGGCTGGGAGCTTGAGATCTTCGGCGTCAACTGGGATGAGAAGCTCGTCCAGCTCGATTCCTTCGAGTGCGACTGCGTCTGGTCCGGCATGACCATTCTCGACAGCATGAAGGAAGCCGGCTATGTCATCTCCGAGCCCTACTATGACAACACGCAGGTCCTCGTCGTGAAGAGCGACAGCGGCTTTGCCTCCTCCGCGGATCTCGCGGGCAAGGTCGTCGCGGTGCAGCTCGGCACCTCCGGCGAGGCGCTGCTGAACGACGATCTTGCGGATCTGGCCGGCACGTTTGAAAACGTCCTCACCTGCGACAGCTTCCTCAAGTGCTTCACCGAGCTTGAGGGCGGCAGCGTGGACGCTGTGTTCGTCGATATGCCCGTCGCCGCGAGCTACGTCGCGCAGCACGAGGGCCTCACCATCATCGATGAGCAGCTCGGCGCCGAGCAGTATGGCATCGCCTTCCGCGCGGATGACCAGGAGCTCTGCGATCAGGTGCAGGCCGCCGTGCAGGCGTTGGTCGAAAATGGCACCTATGCCGAGATCGCGGCCAAGTATCCCGACATTGTCAACAATCTGCTCTTCCTGGCGGACTGATTGCATGCCGAAAGGCTGACTGATTCATCGCCCGAAAGCGCATTCCATGCGCTTTCGGGATTCATTTTGAGAACGAATTGAGGTTCCCGTCATGTCCTTAATGACCATGATTATCAAAATGAGCGAGGGTCTCGGCAAGACCTGCGCCATTTTCTTTCTCACGCTGCTGTTTTCTCTGCCGCTGGGCATGATCGTCGCGCTCCTGCGCATGAGCAAGAACAAGATCATCTCTGCCGTCACGCGCTTTTTCATCACGGTCCTGCGCGGAACGCCTCTGATGCTGCAGCTGCTCGCCGTCACCTACGGGCCGTATTATCTCTTCGGCGCCGGTGTTGCGCGCAACAAGCTCATTCCGGTCGTCATCGCGTTTTCCATCAACTACGCGGCCTATTTTGCCGAGATCTACCGCGGCGGCATCGAGTCGATCCCCGTCGGGCAGTATGAGGCCGCCACCGTCTTGGGCTATACGAAGCTGCAGACCTTCATGCGCATCGTCCTCCCGCAGGTGGTCAAGCGCATCATGCCGAGCGTCACGAATGAGATTGTCACGCTCGTCAAGGATACCTCCATGGCCTTCACCGTCTCCTATCAGGAGATGTTCACCATTGGCAAGCAGATCGCAAATTCCCAGACGAGCTTCATGCCCTTCCTCGTCGCAGGTGTGTTCTACTATGTGTTCAATCTCATCGTAGACCGGGTCATGGGCAGGGTCGAAAAGCGGCTCGATTACTACAAGGGATGAGGAACGAATCATGGCAGAATCCATTCAAAACAATTCCGCCGCGATCCTGGAGATTCGCGGCCTGCAGAAATCCTTCGGCGATAATACCGTCCTGAAGGACATTTCCCTCGACGTCGAGCCGGGCAACGTTGTCTCCATTATCGGTCCCTCCGGCTCCGGCAAATCCACGCTCCTGCGCTGCGCCACCTTCCTCGAGACGGCGGACGGCGGCGACATTCTCTACGACGGCCAGTATGCCGTGCACGGCGGCGTTTATGCCCCGAAGGCGGACCTCGCGCGCTTTCGCACGCGCTATGGTCTTGTGTTCCAGAGCTTCAACCTGTTTCCGCATTATTCCGTGCTGCGAAACATCTCCGAAGCGCCGATTCTCCACGGCCAGAGCAAGGAAGAGGCGCAGGAATACGCCCTCGCGCTGCTGAAGAAAATGGGCCTGGAGGGCAAGGAGAGCGCCTATCCCTATCAGCTCTCCGGCGGCCAGCAGCAGCGTGTGGCCATCGC
>JAZPZZ010000193.1:0-3314 GCA_045544935.1 Oscillospiraceae bacterium
CACCTTCGACCACTCGGACAACTCTCCATGTATTCAAATTTTAGAGCGAAGCAGCCAAAATTTCAAGCAAATTTTGCTTCAGAAAGCAATCGGCAAGAAAAACAGGCAAGAACGAAAATATCAGCCAAATCCAAACGCCCCGCAAGCCCTTGAAAATCAACGGTTTTTCCCGGACGTTCCGATCAAACTCTTTCGTGCTTTCGAGTTAGGCCCGTTATGACCACTTCGATACACCTCCGAATGACGCTGCGCGCGTGTTTGTCGGACAGCATCTGTGATTATACCGAAAGCGGCGGGAAAAATCAAGGGGGCACGAAAACTTTTGCGCCGCGGGGGTGGACGATCGGGGCGAAAGCGTGTACAATGGCGGATGCGGCTTCTGCCGCGGGAGACGCGGGCGATTCGTGAATCGCCCCTACGGATTCTTTTGCAGAATGGATTGGATCACGCGGGAGGGGCAAGCCCCTCCCCTACCGATTCTCTTTCAGAATCACAGAAGACAGAATTGGAAAAGGAGCGTTCTTCCCGATGCATGAGATCAAGGAAGAGCTGCATGAGCTCTCGGGAGAATTGAAAAAGGACGTGCGCTCGGCGGAGGAGTTTGCGCTGACGTTTCTCAAATGGCTGATCGTGGCGGGCGTGACCGGCGCGGTCGGCGGAGCCGTCGGCACGCTGTTTCACACGAGCGTGGAATGGGCGACACAGCTGCGCGGGCTCTATCCGTGGCTGCTGTGGCTGCTGCCGGTCGGCGGTCTCGTGATCGCGGCGTTTTACAAACTCTGCCGGATGGAGAACGAGAACACGAACGCGATCATCGACTCGATCCACTTCGGCGACGACGTGCCGCTGCTGCTCGTGCCATGCATCTATCTCGCGACGGTGATCACCCATCTCGTCGGCGGCAGCGCGGGGCGCGAGGGCGCGGCGCTGCAGATCGGCGGGAGTCTCGGCTGCCAGATCGGGCAGCTGTTCCACCTCGACGAAAAGGACATGCGCCTCGCGACACTCTGCGGCATGAGCGCGGTGTTCTCCGCCCTCTTCGGCACGCCGCTGACGGCGACGGTATTCGCGCTGGAGGTCATCAGCGTGGGCGTGTTTTACTACTCCGCGCTCGTGCCGTGCATCGTCTCGGCGCTGATCGCCTATGGGATCTCCGTCGTGTGCGGCATTGCGCCGACGCGGTTTTTCCTGCCGGTGGAGCCGGTGCAGGCGCTGCTGCTGGTGAAGGCCGTCGGCCTCGCGATCGCGGCCTCGGTGATGAGCATTCTCTTCTGTCTCACCATGCACGGGACGGAGCACCTGCTTGCAAAGCGGATTCCGAACGGCTATCTCCGCATCGCCCTCGGCGGCGCCGCGATCATCGCGCTGACACTCCTCGTCGGCACCGGGGACTACAACGGCGCGGGCATGGGCGTGATTACCCGCGCGATCGAGCACGGGACGGCGCACCCGCTGGCCTTCATCCTCAAGCTCGTGTTCACCGCAATCACGATCGGCTCCGGCTTCAAGGGCGGCGAGGTCATCCCCACGTTCTTCATCGGCGCGACGCTCGGCGCGGTGCTCGGTCCCCTGCTCGGCATCCCGGCGGGCTTTGCCGCGGCGCTCGGGCTGGTGTGCCTGTTCTGCGGGGCGGTGAACTGCCCGATTGCCTCGATCGTGCTGAGCGTGGAGCTCTTCGGCGGCGGCAACCTCATCTACTTCGCACTCGGCTGCGGCGTGGCCTACATGCTCTCGGGCTACTTCGGGCTCTACAGCAGCCAGAAGATCCTCTACTCCAAGCTCCGCGCGGAATTTATCAACATCAATGCGAAATAAACCAGACCGCCTGTTGTCCATGCAACAGGCGGTTCGCTTTGTTCAATCTATCAAAAATATTCATGATGATGTTTACCATTTTTAATCATTCCTACGAAAATGAATAAAATGTGAACAAACCGTTGAAAACACAGGAAAAAAGCGGTAAACTAGCCACATCCTGAATTGTTTAGCACGTTGCAGTAAAGAAGAGGGATATCCGCGTGCAGGCGACTCAACAGAATGGAGGTTATATTATGGATCAAGTTCCCACCAGTACCAACCAACGCGGCTCGTTCGGCTCGAACATCGGGTTCCTGCTCTCCGCCATCGGTTCTGCGGTCGGCCTCGGCAACATCTGGGGCTTCCCGTACAAGATGGGCAAGTGCGGCGGCTTTACGTTCCTGCTGATTTATCTGGCTCTGGCGATTTTCGTCGGCTTCGCGATCATGATGGGCGAGCTCGCGCTCGGCCGCAAGACCGGTCTGGGTCCGGTCAACGCCTATAAGGCCATTTCCAAGAAGTTTAAGTGGATCGGCTGGCTCGCCGTGGCAGGCGGCTTCTTCGTGCTGACCTTCTACATGGTCCTCGGCGGCTACTGCATCTACTACGTCATCATCAATCTGATCGGCATCTTCGGCGGCATGCCCGACAGCTCCAGCTTCGGCGCGATGATCACGAATCCCGTGCTGAGCATCGGCATCACGCTGCTGTTCTTCGTGATCTGCTGGGCGATCAACCGCGGCGGCGTTGCCGGCGGCATTGAGAAGTTCAACAAGGTCGGCATGCCGGCGCTGTTCGTGATGCTGGTGATCATCATCATCAAGTCGCTCACGATGCCGCACGCGGTCGAAGGTCTGAAGTTCATGTTCGTGCCCGGCTACGCCACGAAGACGACCGAGTTCGGCCAGTTCGTCGAGTCGACGCCCGGCGTGCTGTCCATCCTCGCCACCGCCGGCGGCCAGATGTTCTTCTCGCTGTCCCTCGGCATGAGCGCGATGATCACCTACGGCTCCTACCTAAGCAAGAAGGAGAATCTGCCGAAGAACTCCGTCATCATCGTCTTTGCCGATACCCTGATCGCCATCCTCGCCGGCGTCGCCGTCATCCCGGCGGCCGTGGCCAACGGCATTGCGCAGGGTCTGTCCGTGAGCGAGATTAAGCTCAACGGCCCCGGTCTGCTCTTCTCCACGCTGCAGGACGTGTTCCACAACATGGGCACCATCGGCGGCATCTTCGGCGTGATCTTCTATCTGCTCGTTCTCATCGCGGCCATCTCCTCCGCCATCTCGCTGATGGAGGTGCTCGCGGCCCACTTCATCGACAAGGCTGCCGAGCAGGGCAAGACCCTTGACCGTAAAAAGGTCGTTCTCATCATCACCGCGGTCATCACGGTCTTCGGCGCGCTCGTCGCGGCCGACGGTCTGGGCGAGAACCACATCACCCCGGCCGAGATCTTCAAGCTGAAGGTCAACACCTGGAACGACTGCTGGCTCGACTTCTTCGACTGCTGGTCTGAA
>JAZPZZ010000194.1:0-15454 GCA_045544935.1 Oscillospiraceae bacterium
CACCGATCAGTACGTGCAGGCCTATTTCCAGTATGACGCCAAGAAGTCCGGCGGCATCACCCGCAGCCACCTGCGCTTCGGCCATGAGCCGATCCACAGCACCTACTACGTCACCATGGCGGACTTCCTCGCCTGCCACAAGCAGAGCTACATGAAGAGCTTTGATATCGTCAACGAAGTCAAGCCCGGCGGCACGTTCCTCCTGAACACCCGCTGGAAGGGCGAGGAGCTCATCCGCAATCTGCCGAACCGCGCCAAGCGCATCCTCGCCGAGCGCAATATTAAGTTCTACACCATCGACGCCACCGACATTGCCGAGCAGATCGGCCTCGGCAACCGCACCAGCACCGTCCTGCAGGCAGCCTTCTTCAAGCTCTCCGGCGTGCTCCCGATCGATCAGGCCGAGCAGTATATGAAGGATGCCGCCGTGAAGTCCTTCTCCAAGAAGGGCGAGAAGGTCGTGCAGATGAACTTCCAGGCCATCGAGCAGGGCCTCAACGCCATGGTCGAGATCGCCGTTGATCCCGCGTGGAAGGACCTCGAGGACGAGGTGCAGGTCATCGATGAGAGCCTGCCCGAGTACGTCAAGACCGTCCTCATCCCCGCCAACGCCGCCAAGGGCGACGATATCCCCGTCAGCGCCTTCACGGACTATGACGACGGCGTCATGCCCACCGCCACCGCAAAGTATGAAAAGCGCGGCGTGGCAGACAACGTCCCCGTCTGGGATATCGACAAGTGCATCGGCTGCAACCAGTGCTCCCTCGTCTGCCCGCACGCCGCCATCCGTCCCTTCCTCTTCACCGAGGAGGAGGCCGCGGCCGCTCCGTGCGCAACGAAGGAATCCAAGGCGCTCAAGGGCCTGCGCTATCGCATCCAGGTCGACGTCATGGACTGCCAGGGCTGCCGCTCCTGCGCCAACGTCTGCCCGAAGGACGCGCTCACCATGGCGCATCTCGACGACCAGGTCGACGAGCAGAAGAATTGGGATTACTGCATCGAGCAGCTCTCCGAGAAGCCGAACCCGATGAACCGCTTCAGCCCCATCGGCAGCCAGTTCGAGCAGCCGCTCTATGAGTTCTCCGGCGCCTGCCCCGGCTGCGGCGAAACGCCGTATGTGAAGCTGCTCACGCAGCTGTTCGGCGACCGCATGTATGTCGCCAACGCCACCGGCTGCACGCAGGCTGTCGGCTTCTTCGCCCCCGCCTTCCCGCAGGCTGTCACGAAGCGCGGCTTCGGCCCCGCGTTCTCGAACTCCCTGTTTGAGAACAACGCCGAGTTCGCCCTCGGTATGCGCCTGAGCATGGATCAGCTCCGCGCCCAGCTCACCGAGCACGCCACCGCGGCCCTCGAGGAGACGCAGGACGCCGAACTCAAGGCCGCGCTCGAGGCGTGGCTCGCCGAAGGCAATATCGAGGAGAAGACGGTCGAGATCGCCGACGCCGTGCGCGATGCGCTCTCGAAGAACACCGAGACCGGCCCCGAGGTCACCTTCGTCCGCAAGCACACCGATCAGCTCACCCGCAAGGCCATCTGGATGTACGGCGGCGACGGCTGGGCCTATGATATCGGCTTCGGCGGTCTGGACCACGTCCTCGCCTCCGGCGCGAATGTGAACGTTCTCGTCGTCGATACCGAGGTCTATTCCAACACCGGCGGACAGGCCTCCAAGGCCACGCCTGTCGGCGCGAGCGCGCAGTTCGCCGCCGCCGGCAAGGTCACGCCGAAGAAGGACCTTGGCCTCATGCTCAGCACCTACGGCTATATCTACGTCGCCCACGTCGCCCTCGGCGCCAACCCCGCGCACCTCATCAAGTGCCTCAAGGAAGCCGCGGCGTACGAAGGCCCCTCCATCGTCATCGCTTACGCCCCCTGCATCAACCACGGCGTGGTTAAGGGCATGGGCAAGAGCATCGAGGAGGAGAAGCTCGCCGTCGAGTGCGGCTACTGGCCCCTCTTCCGCTACAATCCCGAGCTCGCCAAGGAGGGCAAGAATCCCTTCCTGCTCGACTCCAAGGAGCCGAACGGCAAGCTGCGTGAGTTCATGATGGGCGAAAACCGCTTTGCCGGCCTCGTCCGCACCTTCCCGGAGATCGCCGAAAAGCTCTTCGCCGAGGCGGAGCAGCACTGCGCCGAGCGCTATGCCGGCTATCAGAAGAAGGCCAACGAGCAGGTGTAAATTTCATAGCAACACGCTTAAGAGGCGGCCGAACGGCCGCCTCTTTTTTGTCAATTCTTTCGTTGCAATGCGCTGTTTTTCCATGTATAATGTATTCTGTATTTTTGTGCGAAATAAAAGAAATAGTTGAGGGATTCTTTTGTACTTAAAAGCTTTGGAAATGCAGGGGTTCAAGTCGTTTCCCGACAAGACCCGTCTGACCTTCGATCAGGACATCACCGCCATCGTCGGCCCGAACGGCTCCGGCAAGTCCAACTTGTCGGACGCAATCCTCTGGGTCATGGGCGAGCAGCGCACGCGCACGCTCCGCGGCGGCAAGATGGAGGACGTCATCTTCGGCGGCACGGAAAAGCGCGGCAAGCTCGGCTTCGCGCAGGTGTCGCTCGTGCTGGACAACAGCGCGGGGCTCCTGCCCGTCGATCACGAGGAGGTCACCATCACCCGCCGCTACTACCGCGGGGGAGAAAGTGAATATTACATCAACCGCGAGGCCTGCCGCCTCAAGGATATCCACGAGCTCCTCATGGACACCGGCCTCGGCCGCGACGGCTATTCCATCATCGGGCAGGGCCGCATCGCCGAGATCGTCTCCGGCAAGTCCGGCGAGCGCCGCGAGATCTTCGAGGAGGCCGCCGGCATCTCGCGCTTCCGCTACCGCAAGGAGGAGAGCGAGCGCAAGCTTCAGCGCACGGAGGAAAACCTCCTGCGCATCAACGACAAGGTCGATGAGCTGGAGCTCCAGATCGAGCCCCTCCGCCGCCAGAGCGAGGCCGCGCGCAAGTATCTCGACCTGAGAGCGGAGCTCAAGGACCTCGAGGTATCCGTCTGGATGGAGACGCTCGACCGTCTCAAGGAGCAAAACGAGACCGTTCAGCGCGACTATGCCGCTGCGCAGGAGAATCTCTCCGGCGCGCAGGCGGAGCTGGACCGGCTCTATGCCGCGTCCGAGGCCTGCGCCGAGCGGATGCGCACGCAGGACGTGAAGGCCGAGGAGCTTCGAGCCCAGATCGCGCAGTCCGAGCAGGACGCCGCCGCGCTCGACGCCGACGCCGCGGTCCTCCGCGCCAACATGCAGTCGAACGCCGAGAGCATCGCCCGCATGCGCATTGAGGCCGCCGAGCAGGCCGACCGCGTCACCGCTCTCGATCAGCAGATTCGCGAGAGCCGCGCTCGCCAGACCGAGATCACGAAGGAGAAACACCTCCTCGCCGAAAAGATCGCCGCCGTTGATCGGCAGATCGCCGCCAACGCCGCGGACGCGGGCAAGGCCGACCGCGCCTTCGCCGCCATTCTGCAGCGCGAGAACGAGGCCTCTGCCGCCCTTGCGGAATTTCGCACCGGCCTCACCATGCTGGCCGACCAGAGCCAGACGCTGCTGGACCGCGAGAGCGCCGTCCAGAGCGAGAGCAGCGACGCTTCCCATCGCCTGCTTGAGCTCGAGCAGCAGCTCAAAGACTACACCGCCGCCCGAGAGAGGGCGGAGCAGCGCATGAACGACCGCCGCGCCGAGCAGAAGCGCCGCGCAGACGCCTTCCAGCAAGCGGACCAGTCGCTCCGCGCCACGCAGTCGAAGCTCTCCACCCTCACGGTGGACCTCCGCTCGGCGGAATCCCGCCTCGCCATGCTTGAGGATCTCGAGCGCGGCTATGAGGGCTATTCCAAGGCCGTCAAAACCGTCATGCGCGAGCAGGAGCGCGGCGCCCTAAAGGGCATCCACGGCCCCGTGGCGAACCTCCTGCGTGCCGACGACCGTTATGCCCTCGCCGTGGAGACCGCTCTCGGCGCCTCCGCGCAGCACATCGTCGTTGACACCCAGCGCGCCGGCGCCGACGCCATCCGCCTCCTCAAGCAGAAGGACGGCGGCCGCGCCACGTTCCTCCCGCTCGATACGATTCGGCCGTCTTTCTTAAACGAGCAGCCGAAGCCGCAGCCGGGTTACATCGGCGTCGCGAGCGATTTGGTGAAGAGCGATGCGCGCTATGACGATATCGTTTCCAACCTCCTCGGCCGCACTCTGGTCGCCGAGAACCTTGACCGCGCCATGGCCATCGCCAAGAGCATGGGCAACCGCGTCCGCGTTGTCACGCTCGACGGGCAGGTCGTCAATGCCGGCGGCTCCCTCACCGGCGGCAGCGCTGCGCGCGGCAGCGGCATCCTCTCCCGCGCCAATGAGCTCAGCCGCCTGCGCTGGCAGCGTGAAAAGCTCACCGCCGAGAAGGCCGCGCAGCAGAATCTCGCGGAGGAGGCGGAAACCGCCTTCGAGACCGCGCAGACCCTGCTGGACACCGCCCGCGAGCAGACCGAGCAGGCGCAGGACGCTCTGCACCTGAGTCAGCGCGAGGAAGCGCAGGCCGAGCTTCTGCTCCAGACCGCGCAGAGCGCCATGGCCGAGCAGCAGAAGTCGCTCGATACCATCCGCGCCGAGCAGCGCGAGCACCAAGCCCGCATCGACGATCACCGCGCCGCGCTCAAAAAGGCGGAGGCCGCCCTCGAGCAGGTGCGCGCGGAAAAGCAGGCGCAGGCCGAGGGCCGCGAGCGCTTCGATGCCCAGCGCACCGCGCTGGCGGAGTCTCTTGCCGCCCTGCGCGCCGAGGACGCGTCATACGATGCCGAGCGCGATACGATCGATCGCACGCTCGAGCAGATCAGCGGCCTCTTCCGCGAACTCACGGAGGACCGCGCCGCCCGCCTCGAGCAGATCACGCAGGCCGAGTCCGGTGAGACCACGCTCCGCGCCCGGCTCAAGGAGACGGAGGGCCGTCTCACCGCCGTGCGCATGCGTATCGACGGTCAGAAGGAGACCCTCACCGCCGCACTGAGCCGCCGCATGGAGCTGGAAGGGGAGCGCACCCGCACCGACAAGCAGGCGCAGGAGCAAAACCGCGCCCTGCTCGATATGCAGGGACTCGTCGCCAAGTTTGAGCAGAAGAAGCTTGCCGCCGATATGGAGGAAAAGCAGATTCTCGATAAGCTCTGGGATAATTACGAGCTCAGCCACACCGCCGCGCAGAAGCTGCGGCAGCCGATTGAGAGCATGCACAAGGCCAACCGCCGCATGTCCGAGCTCCGCCGCGGCATCGGCGCGCTCGGCACGCCGAATCTCGGCGCGATCGACGAGTTTGAGCGCGTCAACACGCGCTATACCTTCCTCACCGGCCAGCGCGACGACGTTTTGAAGGCCAAGCGCGAGCTCATGGGCATCATCTCGGATATCACCTCTGAGATGGAGATGATCTTCCGCCGGGAGTTCGCCGCCATCGACGCCGAATTTCGCAAGACCTTCCTCGAGCTCTTCGGCGGCGGCAAGGCCGCGCTTGTCCTCGAGGATGAGGAAAACGTGCTCGACTGCGGCATTGAGATTCGCGTCCAGCCGCCCGGCAAGGCCGTCAGCGCGATCACGCTGCTCTCCGGCGGCGAGAAGTCGTTCGTCGCCATCGCGCTCTATTTCGCCATCCTCAAAGTCCGCCCGACGCCGTTTTGCGTCATGGACGAGATCGAGGCCGCGCTCGACGAGGCCAATGTCTCCCGCTTTGCGGGCTATATGCGAAATCTCTCCAAGAATACGCAGTTTCTCGTCATCACGCACCGCCGCGGCACGATGGAGGAGGCCGACCACCTCTTCGGCGTCACCATGCAGGAAAAGGGCGTCAGCCGCGTCATCGGTCTGAGTCTCGATGAGGCTGCTAAAGCCGTTCGATAACGGGTAAGATACAATACGGAGGAAACATAGATGGGACTTTTTGATAAATTCAAGCAGGGTCTGAGCAAGACCAAGAGCCGCATGGACGAGCAGCTCACCGGCATCTTCGCCGAGTACCAGCCGGACGACGAGGATTTCTTCGAGGAGCTCGAGGAGTGCCTCATTCTCGCGGACACCGGCGTGGAGACCACGCAGGAGGCCATCGAGAAGCTGCGCAAGGCAATTGCGGAGAAGAAGCTGCGCAGCGGCAGCGATGTGAAGAAGGAATTTGTGCAGATCCTCACCAAGATGATCAAGGTGCAGGACACGGCGCTGCTTCTCACCACGCAACCGAGCGTCATCCTCATGGTCGGCGTCAACGGCGTCGGCAAGACCACCACCATCGGCAAGCTCGCCTGCCAGCTTGATAAAGAGGGCTACAACGTCCTCCTCTCTGCGGGCGACACGTTCCGCGCCGCCGCCGCCGAGCAGCTCACCGTCTGGGCCAACCGCGCCGGCGTCGACATCGTCAAGCACGGCGAGGGGAGCGACCCCGCCGCCGTCGTGTTCGATTCCATTCAGGCGGCGAAGGCCCGCGGCAGCGACGTCATCATCGTCGATACCGCCGGAAGACTGCACAACAAGGCCAACCTCATGAACGAGCTCAATAAGATCACCCGCGTCGTCCGGCGCGAGCTGCCGGAGGCGGACGTCGAGACCCTCATGGTGCTCGATGCGACCACCGGTCAGAACGGCCTCATTCAGGCCAAGCAGTTTCTGGATACCGCCGATCTCACCGGCATCGTCCTCACCAAGCTCGACGGCACGGCCAAGGGCGGCATCGTCTTCGCCATCGCCAAGGAGCTCGACCTCCCGGTCAAGTACGTCGGCGTCGGCGAAAAGATCGAGGATCTCGTCGAGTTCAAGCCCGCCGAGTTCGTCGACGCGCTCCTGTCCTGAGCGCACCCACCCCCTGTCATCCTGAGCGGAGCGCGACAGCGCGGAGTCGAAGGATCCTGGCAGGGCAGTAAAAGAAAAGAAACGGAGCACATACCATGATCCTTGCCAGCAACAATGCCCATAAGATGGAGGAGATCCGCGCCATCCTCGCCGATCTCGGCGTGGAGCTGATCTCCCAGCGCGAGGCCGGCTGCGACTTCGAGGTCGACGAGACCGGCACCACCTTTGAGGAAAACGCCTATCTCAAGGCCGCCGCCGTCACCGCCGCGACCGGTCAGCCCGCCATCGCGGACGACTCCGGCCTCGAGGTCGACGCCCTCGGCGGCGAGCCGGGCGTCCATTCCGCCCGTTATACCGGAAACCACGAGGATTCGGATGAGGACCGAAACAATCTCGTCCTCAAAAAGCTCGGCGATCTCCCGCTCGAGAAGCGCACCGCGCGCTTCGTTTCGGCCATCTGCTGCACCTTCCCGAACGGGGACGTGCTGCGCGCCCGCGGCACGGTCGAGGGCCGCATCCTCTTCGCCCCGCGCGGGGAAAACGGCTTCGGCTACGATCCGCTGTTCCTGCCCGACGGCTATGACAAAACCACGGCAGAGCTCTCTCCCGAGGAGAAGAACGCCATTTCTCACCGGGGCAACGCCCTCCGGATTTTCAAGGAAGAATTGAGGAACTATTATGCTCACAAGTAAGCAGCGCGCATATCTGCGCGGTCTGGCCGCGGCCGAGGACACGATTGTTATCATCGGCAAGGGCGGCATCACCGAAAACATCATCATCCAGATGAACGACGCGCTCAAGGCCAGAGAACTGGTCAAGGGCCGTGTGCTGGAAAACTCCCTGCTCACCGCGCGCGAGGCAGCCGATGCGCTCTCCGAGACCTGCCGCGCCGAGGTCGTGCAGGTCATCGGCTCGAAGTTCGTGCTCTATAAGCGCAATGAGCAGAAGCCCAGGATCGAGCTGCCCAAGGCCAAAAAGAAATGAGACTCTGCATCTACGGCGGGAGCTTCAACCCGCCCCATGTCGGCCATGCCGCGGCCGTCCGCGCCGCCCAGCGCGAGGCAAGCCTCGATGAGGTGCGCGTCATTCCGGCCGCCATGCCGCCGCATAAGGCCCTCGCCTCCGGCTCGCCGGACGCGGAGGAGCGGCTCGAGCTCTGCCGCCTCGCCTTCGGGGATATGCCCGGCGTCACGGTCTCGGATCTCGAGCTGCGCCGGGAAGGGAAGAGCTACACGGTCGATACCGTCCGCGCCCTGCGCGCGGAGAATCCGGAGGCCGAGCTCTGCCTCCTCGTCGGCACGGACATGCTCCGCACCTTCGATGAGTGGCGCGAGTTTCAGACGATTCTGTCGCAGGTCACGCTCCTCGCCACCGCGCGGGAGGATGACGAGCTCGCCCTCGTGCAGCACCATGCCGAGCGGCTCCGCCGCGACTACGGCGCGCGCGTCGAGGTCATCGAAACGCCGCCGTTCCCGCTCTCGTCCACGCAGGTCCGCCGCCTCCTGCCGGAGCGCCACGGCGTCGAATTTCTCGCGCCGAAGGCGTATGAACGCGTCATCCGCAGGCGGCTCTACGGCGCCAGGCCCTCGCTCGACTGGCTGCGCGAGGAGAGCTATCCGTTCCTCCAGCCGCGCCGCGTGGCCCACGTCTGGGGCTGCGAGCACGAGGCGAGAAGCCTCGCCAGACGCTGGGGCGCTGACGAGTGGGACGCCGCCGAGGCCGGAATCCTGCATGACATCACGAAAAAATTAACACCCGCTGAACAATTGCTATTGTCAGAAAAATATGGTATCATAAACGATACGAATGAATTGGCAAATTCCAAACTCTTCCACGCAAAGACCGGCGCGGCCCTCAGCCGCGACCTCTTCGGCGTGCCGGAAGAGATTGAAAATGCCATCCGCTGGCACACCACCGCGCATGAGAACATGACGCTTCTGGAGCAGATTGTCTATCTCGCCGACTATATCGAGCCGACGCGCGATTTCCCCGGTGTGGAGCGGCTTCGCGCGCTCGCTTATGAGGACCTTCGCGCCGCCATGATCCTCGGCCTCGAGATGGGGCTCGAGGAGATCCGCGCCGAGGGCCGAGCGCCGCACGAAAACTCCGTTCGCGCGCTCGAATGGTTCCGTCGGGAGGCGCAGGCATGAGATACCGCCCCGTTTATGACGAGGACGATTCCGAGTACGGCGGCTTCGTCTCCGACGCCGATTCCGGCGGATACGCGGACGAGGAGTATGAGGGCGGCTTCGTCTCCGAGGAGGAAGAAAGCTGGTTTTCCGAGGAGACCGCGGCGGCCGAGCACGATGAAAAGCTCGCCCGCCGGCAGAACCGCAGGGCGAAAAAGCAGCGCCGCAAGCTCCGGCGCGTGCTCGTTCTGCTCGCGCTGCTCCTCGTCTGCGAGGGCCTTTTCCTCTACAGTCGCTGGGCGCGTCCGCCCGAGGTCAATCGCGAGATCACCGAGCAGACCGCGGAGGAGACCGCCTTCCGCCACGTCGCCGGCCGCAAGGACGGGTGCTATACCTTCCTCATCGCCGGCAAGGACAAGGCCGCCGGCCTCACGGACACGGTGCTCGTCGGTATGCTCGACGCGGAGAACCACACCCTGCGCTTCGTCAGCATCCCGCGCGACACCGCCGTGAACATCTCCTGGAGCCCGAAGAAAATCAACCAGTACTATCCCGCCGCCGAAAACCGCGGCGAGGACGGTGTGGCCGCGCTGCTCGGCGGCGTGGAGAAGATCATCGGCTACCGCGTCGACAGCTATGCCGTTTTCGACGTGGACGTGTTCGTCGAGCTCGTGGACACGATGGGCGGCGTTTATTTTGATGTTCCCATCGATATGGATTATGAGGACCCCGGTCAGGACCTCTATATCCACGTCAGTCAGGGCTATCAGCTCTTAAACGGCTATGACACCATGGGCGTCTTCCGCTACCGCGCGTCCTATTCCAACGGCGATATCGGCCGGCTCGACGTGCAGCACGCGCTCTTAAAATCCATCGCCTCGCAGATGCTCTCCCTCGGCAACATTCCGAATGTGAAGAAGCTGGTGAGCCTCTTCGAGCGCAACGTCCTCACGAATCTCTCCACCGGCAACGTCATGTACTACCTGCAGGAGTTTCTCAAGATGGACGAGGAGAACATCATCTTCGACACCATCCCCGCCAACTACGGCGGCACGGTGCACGGCCAGAGCTACGTCATCATCTATCTCGACCAGTGGCTCAGCTATCTCAACGCCTATCTCAATCCTTATACCACGGATCTCACCGTGGACAATCTGGATATCATCTACGCCACGTCAAGCGGCGCACTCACAGCAACCACCGGGACGATCCGCGGCAACGACCGCTGGTAAATCGTCACCGTGAAAGAAAGGGGCAATACGATATGATGCCTGCAAAGGAAATGGCGATGGAAATCGTCAAGGCAATGGACAGCAAGAAGGGTCTCGATATCCGACTGCTGCACACCGCGGATATCACCGTCCTGGCGGAGTATTTTGCAATCTGCACCGCCTCCTCCGCGACCCACGTGAAGACCCTCACAGAGGAGATCGATCACATCATGTCCGAACTGGGTGAGCCGCCCCTGCGCCGGGAGGGTCACCGCTCCGGCAGCTGGGTGCTGCTGGACTTCGGCTGCGTGATCGTGCACGTCTTCAGCGACGAGGCCCGCAAATTCTATGATCTCGAGCGACTATGGCACGACGCCGAGAACGTCGACCTGACCGAGATCCTGCAGCAGGAGCCTCAGAACGAAATTTCCAAGTAAAGGTGTGTACTTTTAAATGAAATACGATTTTACTGCAATTGAAAAGAAATGGCAGGCCAACTGGGAGCAGACCAAGCCCTATGCCGCCATCACCGGCGATCCCCGCCCGAAGTTCTACGGCCTCATCGAGTTCCCGTATCCGTCCGGACAGGGCCTGCACGTCGGCCATCCGCGTCCGTTCACGGCGATGGACATCGTCTGCCGCAAGCGCCGTATGCAGGGCTATAACGTGCTCTTCCCGATCGGGTTCGACGCCTTCGGCCTGCCCACCGAGAACTACGCCATCAAGAACCACATCCATCCCGCCATCGTCACGAAGAACAACATCAAGACCTTCACCGATCAGCTCAAGATGCTCGGCTACGGCTTTGACTGGGACCGCGTCGTCGATACCACCGACCCCGCCTACTATAAGTGGACCCAGTGGATCTTCCTCAAGTTCTTTGAAAACGACATGGCCTATAAGGCCACCATGCCCGTCAACTGGTGCACCGGCTGCAAGTGTGTCCTCGCCAACGAGGAGGTCGTCGAGGGCGTCTGCGAGCGCTGCGGCAGCCCTGTCGTGCAGAAGGAGAAGAGCCAGTGGATGCTCCGCATCACGAAGTATGCCCAGCGCCTGATCGACGATCTGGACGATGTGGACTTCATCAACCGCGTCAAGATCCAGCAGCGCAACTGGATCGGCCGCTCCGAGGGCGTCGAGGTTGACTTCAAGGTCAACACCGGCGACACGATGACCGTCTTCACCACCCGCGCCGATACGCTCTTCGGCGTCAGTTACATGGTGCTCTCTCCCGAGCAGCCCTTCCTCGAGCAGTGGAAGGATCAGATCCAGAACTGGGATGAGGTCGACGCTTACCGTAAGGAGGCCGCCCGCAAGAGCGACTTCGAGCGCGGCGAGCTCAATAAGGAGAAGACCGGCGTCCGTCTCGAGGGCATCACGGTCACGAACCCTGCCAACGGCGACACGATCCCCGTCTTCGTCTCCGACTACGTCCTCATGGGCTACGGCACCGGCTGCGTCATGGGCGTGCCCGGCCACGACCAGCGCGACTGGGACTTCGCCACGAAGTTCGGTCTGCCCATCGTCGAGGTCGTCGAGGGCGGCGATGTCACCAAGGAAGCCTATGTCGCCAAGGAAGACGGCATCATGGTCAACTCCGGCTTCATGAACGGCATGACCGTCAAGGAAGCCATCCCCGCCATGAAGGACTATGCCGAGGAACACGGTTTCGGCAAGCGCAAGGTCAACTACAAGCTCCGCGACTGGGTCTTCACCCGTCAGCGTTACTGGGGCGAGCCGATCCCGCTTGTCAACTGCGAGAAGTGCGGCTGGGTCCCGATCCCCGAGAGCGAGCTGCCGCTCGAGTTGCCGATGGTCGAGAGCTATGAGCTCACCGACGACGGCGAGAGCCCGCTCAGCAAGATGACCGACTGGGTCAACACCACCTGCCCGAAGTGCGGCGGCCCCGCCAAGCGCGAGACCGACACCATGCCCAACTGGGCCGGCTCCTGCGTCTACTATGTGCGCTATCTCGATCCGCACAACGACAAGGAGTTCGCCTCCAAGGAGGCCATGGACTACTGGATGCCCGTCGACTGGTACAACGGCGGTATGGAGCACACCACGCTCCACCTGCTCTACAGCCGGTTCTGGTATAAGTTCCTCTATGACATCGGCGTCGTGCCGACGAAGGAGCCCTATCAGAAGCGCACCAGCCACGGCATGATCCTCGGCGAGGGCGGCGAGAAGATGTCCAAGTCCCGCGGCAACGTCGTCAACCCCAACGATATCGTCAATGAGTACGGCGCCGACACGCTCCGTCTCTACATCATGTTCATCGGCGATTTCGAGAAGGCCGTCTCCTGGGCCAACGACGCCGTCAAGGGCTCCAAGCGCTTTCTCGACCGCGTCTGGAACCTCGGCGAGAGCTGCTCGGACGAGGAGGGCATTACCCCTGCCAACGAGACCATCATCCACAAGACCGTCAAGAAGGTCTCCGAGGACATCGAGGAGCTCAAGATGAACACGGCCATCGCCGCCATGATGACCATGGTCAATGAGTTCACGTCCCGCGGCTGCTCCAAGGGCGATCTCGAGGTCCTGCTCAAGCTTCTCAGCCCCTTCGCGCCGCATATCGTGGAGGAGATCTGGGAGATGAAGGGCTTCGCCGCCAAGTACGGCAAGATGTGCATGCAGACCGAGTGGCCGACGTGGGATGAGAGCAAGACCGTCGAGAGCTCCGTCGAGATGGCCGTGCAGGTTGCCGGCAAGCTCAAGGGCACCGTCGTCGTCCCCATGGACAGCGATCAGGATACCGTCATGGCCGAGGCCGTCAAGCTCGAAAAGGTCCAGCGCGCCATGGAGAACATGGACGTCGTCAAGGTCATCTTCAAGACCAACAAGATCCTGAACCTGATCCTCAAGCCGAAAGCCTGATCCATCAAATTCCAGCCCCTGCCGCACCTGCGGCGGGGGCTGATTATTTGAGAAAATCAATCCTTGACATTAGCGGTTAAACCCGTTATAATATCTCTGCTAAAGCCAATGCACATGCTTTTGGCCCTTAAAGCGCCGCAAGGCGTATTTGGAGGGAGGGAAAATAAATGTCTGAAGTCCATGTCAAGGAGAACGAGTCTCTGGATAACGCTCTTAAGAGATTCAAGCGCAGCTGCGCCAAGGCCGGTGTTCTGTCCGATCTTCGCAAGAAGGAGTACTACCAGAGCCCCAGCGTCAAGCGCCGCAAGAAATCCGAGGCTGCCCGCAAGAACAAGAACAAGCGCTATTATTAATTGCAAACCTCAAACCCCGAAGCAAATCGCTTCGGGGTTTTCTGTTTGACATAGCGGATGGGTGCATGATAATATGGAATTATCAAATAGGAGGACTGTGCGATGAAAAAACTGCTCACCATTCTGCTTGCAGTCTGTCTGGCGCTCTCGCTGCTTCCGGCCTCCGCGCTTGCGGCGGACGTGATCGCTTCCGGCGTCGGTCGGGACGGGCTTTCGTGGTCCTATACGCGTGACGGCGTGCTCACCGTCACCGGCCGCGGACCCATGCGCAGCTATCAGAAGTCCGATATCACCATGGATTCCAACATTGACCAGCGCGTTCCTGCGCCGTGGGTGCGCTATGCGTCCGAAATCAAATCCGTCGTCCTCGGCGAGGGTATCACCGAGGTGGGCGACTATACCTTCATCGACTGCAGGGAGATCAAGAGCGTGCAGCTGCCGAGCACGCTGCGCCGCGTCGGAACCGCCGCATTTTCCGGAACGGCTCTGGAAAGTCTCCGGCTGCCGGACGGCCTGCAGCGGATTGACGCCTCTGCCTTTGCGGCTGCAAATTTTCAATCCCTGATCATCCCGGCGTCTGTCTCGGTGATCGGCGCCAATGCCTTTGACGGCTGTGACCGGATGAATGTGCTCTGGATTCTCGCTCCGCTGCGCACGATCGAGGCGAACACCTTCCGCGCCTGTTATGGTCTCAGGGACGTCTTTCTCTCCGGCGGAATCGGCACGATCGATCACAATGCCTTTCAGCATGACAGCATCATCCTGGATGTCTACTACGGCGGCAGCCGCGAGCAGTTCATTACGATGGTGCAGAACATCTCCTCTGAGCTCACGAGCGGCGCCATCCGATTTCATTACAATTTTGCGCTGAACCCCGATGTGTCCTTCGCGGATGTGCCGGCGGGGGAGTGGTATGCCAACAGCGTCCTCTGGGCAGCGCAGCGCGGCATCACGACCGGCACCGAGCCGGGGCGGTTCTCCCCAAGCACGGTCTGCACCCGCGCGCAGATGGTCACGTTCCTCTGGCGCGCTATGGGCAGTGCAGAGCCATTTTTCCCGAACGAAAATCCATTCACGGATGTGAGTCCTGAGGACTACTATTATAAGGCTGTGCTCTGGGCGCGGGAGCGCAGCATTGCCAAGGGCACAAGTGCTGCGACCTTCTCCCCGAACAGCATCGTCACCCGAGCCGAGACCGTGACCTTCCTGTCCCGCGTGGCAAGCGACCTTCCGTCGATCCGGACCAGCAGCTTTACCGACGTGCCTCGTGACGCATATTACCACGAAGCGGTCCTGTGGGCGGAAAACGACGGCATCACCACCGGCGTTGCGCCCGGCGTCTTCGGCCCGAATCTGTCCTGCACCCGCGCCGAGATCGTCACGTTTCTGAATCGCGCGAAAATGGTGCTCACCTCAAAATAAAAGCTCCATATCGGACGGGTCTAACCCGTCCGTTTTTGTCTGAATGGGTTAGACAAAGCTAACCAAAACGGTGTATACTTCCATCGTTAGCACACACTAACGAATGTATATGAAAGAGGTGCACCCATGAAAAACAGCAAATGGCTGGCGCTGCTGCTGGTGTTCGTTCTGGTCTCCGCACTCGTGCCGTCGGCGCTCGCCGCGGATTATGTGGAGCCCTTCACGGACGTGCCTGCAAAGCAGTATTACGCCGACCCCGTCTCCTGGGCTGTCGAGCAGGAGATCACCAACGGTATGACCGCAACCACCTTCGCGCCGGACGCAACCTGCACCCGCGCGCAGATTGTCACGTTCCTCTACCGCGCCGAGGGCAAGCCCGCCGTCTCCGATGTGAAGAATCCCTTCACCGACACGGTCAATGGCGCGTGGTATGAAGACGCCATGCTCTGGGCGGTCGGGAATGAGATCACCACCGGCATGACCGCGACGACCTTTGAGCCGAACACCACCTGCAACCGCGCGCAGATTGTCACGTTCCTCTATCGCACCGCCGGCAAGCCCGCCGTCTCCGGCGTGAAGAACCCCTTCACCGACACGGTCAAGGGCGCGTGGTATGAAGACGCCATGCTCTGGGCGGTCGAAAA
>JAZPZZ010000195.1:0-4742 GCA_045544935.1 Oscillospiraceae bacterium
AAAATGACGGCGACTGCACCTGGACCATCACCCTGCGTGAGGGCGTGAAGTTTTCCTCCGGCCGCGACATGGACGCCGCCGCCGTCAAGCAGTGCTTCGAGCATCTGATCGAGGTGCATGACCGCGCGCCTGCCGACACCAAGATCGAAAGTATCGAGGCCGACGGCATGACCCTCACCATCAAGACCTCCGAGCCGAACCCCGCTCTCATGAACTACCTCGGCGACCCCTACGGCTGCATCATCGACTGCGACGCCTCTGATTTTGATGCCGGCATCGCCGTCGGCACCGGCCCCTACGTCGTGAAGGACATGGTCACGGACGACCACGTCACCCTCGTTCCGAACGAAAACTACTGGGGCGGTCTCACGAACACCCAGCCCAAGCTGGATGAACTCACCATCAAGACCATTTCCAACGGCGATACCCTCTCCTCCGCGCTGCAGGCCGGCGACATTGACGCCGCCTACGGCATGGCCTACGAGGCCTATCCGAACTTCGAGAACGACAACTATCAGTTTTCCAGCATCCAGACCTCCCGCGCCTTCTTCGGCTCCATGAACATGACGAGCCCGGTGATTCGGGACCCAGCTGTCCGCAAGGCAATCGCCATGGGTATCAACAAGCAGGGCTTCGTGGACACGCTGCTCGAAGGCCACGGCGTCGTCGGCCACGGCGCGTTCCCGGACGGCTTCTCCACCTTCGGCGGCGACAAGATTGACACCGAGGGCTATGATCCCGATAATGCGAAGGAAGTCCTCGAGCAGGCCGGCTGGGTCGACTCCGACGGCGACGGCATCCGCGAGAAGGACGGCACCAAGCTCATTATCCGCTGGCTGACCTATCCCAGCCGTCAGGAGCTTCCGCTGCTCGCCGAGGCCGCACAGGCGGACCTCAAGAAGATCGGCATCGAAGTCGATATTAACTGCACGGCCAACCGCCGCGAGTTCCTCGCCGACATGACCAGCTGGGACGTCTACGCCTCCGCGCTCGTGACCGCCCCCTCCGGTGATCCGCAGTACTTCTTCACCACCAGCTGCCTGCCCGGCCAGAGCTACAACTTCGGCGCCTATGAGAACGAAGAAGTCAATGCGCTCATGGAGCAGCTCGCCACCGAGTTCGATACCGCCAAGCGCGGTGAGCTGGCCGTCCAGCTCCAGCAGAAGATCCTGGACGACAACGCCTACCTCTTCTGCTCCTTCCTGCAGATGAACATGATCTCCAAGGCGAATGTGACGGGCTACACCGCCCACGCCTGCGACTACTATCAGGTTACGGCAGATCTGGATATCGGATAATACAAAACCGTGGATACTGTTTTGCAGTATCCACGGTTCAAATTGTTCAAAGAACGAGGGTTCAAATCCCTCTCAATGAAAAAAGAAGCCCCACCTTCGGTGAGACTTCTTTTTTGGCGGAGAAGGAGGGATTTGAACCCTCGCGCCGCTTATCACAGCCTACTCCCTTAGCAGGGGAGCCCCTTCGGCCTCTTGGGTACTTCTCCATACCGGATTTCCGATGCCAAAGTATCTTATCACATCCCCCGCGCGTTGTCAATCCTTTTTAGCGTAAAATATCCCGCATGATGTCAACCGCGGCGTCGATCTCCCGCGGAGAGAGGAAGGGGGAGAGACTCAATCGCACTGTGCCGGTCTCCAGCGTGCCGCCGCTCTCGTGGGCCAGCGGTGCACAGTGCAGGCCGCCCCGCACGGCGACGCCGCGTCCGCCGAACCGTTCGGCAAGCGTCTCGCAGTCCGTGGAGCGGCTGCGCAGACTCAATACGCCGCACTGGCTCTTCGCCTCCGGGTCGTAGAACAGCTCCAGATCGTCGATGCGACGCAGCCCCGCGATCAGCTGACGCAGCCGGTCCGTTTCCAGCGCTTCGATTCTCGCTCTTCTTGGCGAAACAAATTCCAGCCCTGCCGCGAGACCCGCAATGCCGGGCACGTTGTGCGTTCCCGCCTCATGCCGGTCCGGCAGCGTCTCCGGCATGGTCTGCTCCCGGCTGTTCGAGCCCGTGCCCCCGTGGAGCAGCGGCGCGCCGTCCGCGCCGCAGAGCAGCAATCCCGTTCCCTGCGGCCCGAGCAGCCCCTTGTGACCCGGCATCGCAATAAATGCTGCGCCAAGCTGCCGAAAGTCCACGTTCAGCACGCCCGCGGATTGCGCCGCGTCCACGATCAGCGGCACGCCCGCCTCCCGACAGAGTGTCGAGATCTCCTCGATCGGCAGCACAAAACCAAACACATTGGAGACGTGCGTGCAGACCGCGGCCTTCGCCCCCGGCAGCGCCTTGCGAAATGCCTCCAGCACCGACTCCGGGTCGAACAACCTCCCGCGCGCGACGCGCACCTTTGCCCCCAGCGCATGCAGCGGCCGCGTCACGGCGTTGTGCTCCCAGCCGGAGATTACCACGGCGTCGCCGGGCTTTACGAGGGAACGAATCGCAATGTTCAGCGCGTGCGTCGCGTTCATCGTGAAGACCACGCGGCCCGCGTCCTCCACGTGAAAGAGCGCGGCGGCCTGCTGACGGCATTGATAGACCGTCTCCGCCGCCGCCATGGCGAGCCGGTGTCCGCCGCGGCCAGGACTCGTCATGTGCTGTATCGCGCCGAGCACGGCCTGCCGCACGGCGGGCGGCTTTAAGAAGCTGGTCGCGGCGCTGTCCAGATAGATCATGGCCGCACCTCCTGCCAGCTGCCGTCCTCGCGTGAGAGAAACACCTTCCCGTGCTCCATGCCGCGCTGGTCCAAAAGCGTCAGCGCGCCGCTCAGGCGATTTGCGCGCAGCCGAACACAGTAGGTGCAGCCCCGGTCCGTAAGCCCCTGCGGCGCCTTGCGCACCGTGGCCGTCACGCCGCTGTGCTCCAGAACATGCGCCGCGCGCTGCGCATAGGTCAGCGATCGAAATAATATCAGACAATCCTGCCGCATCCAATCATCCCTCCCAAAGCGTCTCGTGCTGCATCCTATGCCGCGCCGCAAATCCGGGTGCTTGAATTCCTGCAAAATTGGTGGTATATTAGATGCAGACAAAACAGAAGCAAGGAGGGATGACCATGGTCATTTCCACCAAGGGAAGATATGCCCTGCGCATGATGCTTGATCTCGCGCAGAATGGCCAAGAGGGCTTTGTCTCGCTCAAGCA
The DNA here is from genome assembly GCA_045544935.1 of Oscillospiraceae bacterium. Lineage (GTDB taxonomy): Bacteria > Bacillota > Clostridia > Oscillospirales > Oscillospiraceae > CAG-103. The sequence continues at coordinate 3,145 of JAZPZZ010000195.1, forward strand.
CGTCTCCGAGCGGCAGGAGGTCTCGCTCAAATATCTCGAGGCGATCACCGCCTCTTTAAACCGCGCCGGGCTTGTCCGCAGTCAGCGCGGCAAGGAGGGCGGCTACCGGCTCAGCCGTCCGGCGGGGGAGATCACCGTTGCCGAAGTGCTCCAGAGCGCCGAGGGCAGCCTCGCTGCCGTCTCCTGCCTCGAATCCGGTTGTGACCGCGCCGAGCACTGCCTCACGCTCCCGCTCTGGAAGCATCTCGATGCGATCATGGACGATTATCTCTCCGGCGTCACGCTGCAGGACGTCCTTGAAGGGAAAGCATAATCAGAACAAAAATCGCCCTGTCTCATATGAGACAGGGCGATTTTTATATTTTAGACTGCGTAACTCTTGATCTTGTCAGAGACTTCGTCGGGATTGAGCGTCATGCTCACGGTGAAGTTTACGTTTTCCTTCTTGGAGAACGCGTCGAGCCAGCCGAGGAACTCCTCGATGTCCTGCTCGGTCACACCGGGCATCATTTTCACGAAGTTGTCAATAAAGATATGGGTGATGTCATAGTTGCCGGCGTGCAGGCCGCTGAGCAGACCCTTGAAGAACTCCACCGTGCCGATGGAATAGTCGCTCGCGAAGACGAGGCGCGCCTGATACGGAATATCGAAGGTGAGCTTCTTGTCCTTTTCGATGACGACGACGGCGCCGGATTCCTCCTGCAGCGCACCGTTGACCATCTCGATGAGGCGCTTGGTCTTGCCGGAACCTTTCAGACCCATGACGAGTTGAACCATTTTGAATCACACTCCTATGTTCAATAGTGGGGAATGCGTGTGAACATCCCTCTGTAGATAGATTACCACGTTTTGCGCCGATGCGCAATGTAAAAACTTCCTGAATTTTTATTGCGCGCCGGGCTTGCCGAGGAGCTTGAACATGTTCTTCTTGTAAGCCTCCACGCCGGGCTGATCGAACGGGTTCACGCCGGACATGTAGCCCGAAATGCCGCAGGCCAGCTCGAAGAAGGTCACGAGCTCGGCAAAGCCCACCTCGTCGCGGCGGTCGACCTTGATCTCCATGTTCGGCACGCCGCCGGAGATGTGCGCCTGCTTCACGGCCTCCTGCGCCAGACGGCTGATCTCGCTTAGCTTGCGGCCGGCCAGATAGTTCAGGCTGTCGGGGTCGCCCATCGAGAAGGGGACGTTGAAGTCGTTCAGGGAATTCTCGAACGTCACGACCGTCTCCATCAGTGTACGCGGGCCGTCCTGAATGTACTGGCCCATGGAGTGCAGGTCGGCGTTGTATTCCACGCTCGCGGGGTAGATGCCGATGCCGTTCTTGCCCTCGCTCTCGCCGTAGAGCTGCTTCCACCACTCGGCCATGTACCGGAAGGTGGGCTCATAGCAGGCGAGAATCTCAATGCTCTTGCCGAGGCGGTAGAGATGCTGCCGCGCGGCGGCATACTGCCATGCCGGGTTCTCGGGCGAGCGCTGGTCCATCGCGGCGAGGGAGGCGATGGCGGTCTCAATCACGGTGTTCGCGTCAATGCCGGCGGCGGCCATGGGCAAGTCGGATCGTAGCCATGTCGTTCTGTGGGCCAAGGAGTTGGGGCCCA
>JAZPZZ010000196.1:0-2418 GCA_045544935.1 Oscillospiraceae bacterium
ACGCTCTCTGAGCGCGGCGTGCTGCCCAGCCGCAATTCCGACATCTATACCACCTTTACCGCCGCCATGATCGATCCGCTGCCGGAAAAACAGCGGGAGTTTTTGGCGGTCATGGGACTTGCCGATGAATTTACCGTCGAAATGGCGCAGCGCATCACAGGCGACGCGGACGCTGGGCAAATTCTCTCCATGCTGACTGCGCAAAACGCCTTTGTCTCGCGCCTGCCTGACGGCGCGACCTATCGCTTCCACCACATGATGAAGGAGTGCGCAGAGCGCAGCTTTCTGACGATGAAAGCAGAAACGCAGAAACGCTATTGGGAGCGGTTCGGTTTCTGGTATGAAGAACATAAGCAATATCTTCATGCCATCGCTGCTTACCGGAAAAGCGAAAACTACGATGCGCTGCTGCGGGTCATTCGCAGCGATGCGGGCATCCTGCTGGCGTCGCTGAAGCCCGAGGATGTGCTGACAGCGCTGGACAAATGCCCCGCCGAAACGCTAAAGGCCTGTCCCCTTGCCATTCTGGTGCTGATGCGCCGGATGTTCACATGGCGTCAAATTCCGAAGATGCTGGAGCTGAAGGCACTGCTGCTGTCAGCTATTGAGGAGCACCCGGAGCTTTCCGAAGAAGAACGCGGCAACCTGCTGGGCGAATGCGACCTCATTCTGAGTTTTCTCTGCTACAATGACATCAGCGCCATGAGCCGCCTGCACCGCAGCGCCAGCGCGCAGATGTCCCGCCCCGCCATCAGCATCCAGAATAGCGGCGGCTGGACCTTCGGCTCGCCGTCCGTTCTGATGATGTTCTACCGCGCACCGGGAGAACTCGAAAGCGAGCTTGCCGAGATGGACGAGTGTATGCCCCATTACTATAAGGTCACCAACCACCACGGACAGGGTGCGGAAACCATCATGCGCGCGGAGGCCCTGTTCTGTCAGGGCCGTTTCACCGATGCGCATATCGAATTGGAACGTGCCTATGCGCAGGTCAAGGACAACGGGCAGATCAACATGGCACTCTGCTGCGACTTTCTGTCGTGGCGGCTCTCGCGGTATACAGATATGGAGCAGCATTATACCTTTGAGGAGCGATACGCGGCGCTGCTGCGCTATCACGACGCCTCATGGATCAACCTTTGGTGTGCCACCAGTGCCTATTACCATGCACTATGCGGCGAAACGGATAAAATCCCTGAAATTTTTTCGCAGCACCGGCTCTCTGATATCAATATGCTTGCGCCGGGTAAGCCTATGATGGAAATGATCGAAAATCAGGTGTATCTTGCCCAAGGCGCTTATGCCCGGGTGGTGGGGTACAGCGCAGAGCTGCTACCGGTCTGCGAAGCCATGCACTATGCGCTGGTGGCCCTGCACATCCGCATCCAGACAGCGGCAGCCTATGAACGCCTGGGAAAGAGCGAGGAAGCCCGCGCATGGCTGAGAAAGGCACTTTCCGACGCCGAACCGGACGGACTTGTGATGTCGTTTGTAGAAAACTATGATATCCTGAAGCCTCTGTTGGAACGGGAGATAAAAAATGACCTAATCTCAAAAATCATTGAGCTTGGCGAAGCAGCAACGGCGCGAAACGCAGCCGGCACTCGCCCGGCAGCCTTCGACGTGCTGACACCGCGGGAATTTGAAATCGTGGAGCTGGTGGCGCAGCGCCTCAGTAACCGCGAGATTGCGGAACAGCTCTATCTCTCCGAGGGGAGCGTCAAGCAGTATGTGAATCAAATCTATTCTAAACTTCATATTGAGGGCGATACCCGAACCAAACGAGCGCAGCTTGCCAGACTGCTCCGGGAAAAGACCTAACCTTTGGTTAATGGTTATCTTTTTGCATCCACCGTACAATATTTGTACGGTGGATTTTTATTTTTGCGGAAAGGAGGACACGTACTTGAACCGAAGGTATCTCACAGCCGTCACACCGCTGCCCGACCATGTTTTGCAGATCGATTTTGTGTCCGGAAGCCGGCTTTTGCTGGACATGAAGCCGTATCTGGACAAGATCCGGTTTCGCCCGCTGGCAGATGCGCGGGTATGGAACAGCGCTGTGACCAACGGCATCTTTGTCCGCTTCGGCGATGTGGAGCTGAGCCATGATGAAATACTGTCCATGGCAGAGCAGGAGCACAATTCCCCAAATATCTGAATGAAATGAGAGGAGAAAACAAACATGAAAAATTGGAAAAAGTTTGCAAGTCTTTTGCTGGTACTGGTGATGTGCCTGAGCCTGGCGGCCTGCGGCGGCGAAGCAGAAGAGGATGCCGTGGTAACGGTCGCGAACCAAAGCGGTCAGGACATCACCTCCCTGAGCATCGCGGCCACGACCAGTGACGAGTGGGGCGAAGATTTTGTCCACGTCGTATTCCAGGACGGAGAATTGATGGAGGTCGCGCTCGGCGCCTA
>JAZPZZ010000197.1:0-10156 GCA_045544935.1 Oscillospiraceae bacterium
GGCGGCATCGTGCTCCATCAGGGCCGCATCGCCGAGATGAAGACCGGCGAGGGCAAAACGCTCGTCGCCGTTCTGCCCGCCTACCTCAACGCGCTCACTGGCGAGGGCGTGCACATTGTCACCGTGAACGACTACCTCGCCACGCGCGACAGCGAGTGGATGGGCAAGGTCTATAACGCCCTCGGCCTCTCCGTGGGCCTCATCGTCCACGGGCTCACGAACGAGCAGCGCCAGGCCGCCTACGCCGCCGACATCACCTACGGCACGAACAACGAGGTGGGCTTCGACTACCTGCGCGACAACATGGCCATCTACAAGCACCAGATGGTGCAGCGCGGCCACGCCTTCGCCATCGTGGACGAGGTGGACTCCATCCTCATCGACGAGGCGAGAACCCCGCTCATCATCTCCGGCGAGGGCGATGAGAGCACCGACCTCTACCAGAAGGCGGAGGACTTCGCAAGCTCCCTGCGCGTGAAGGTCTATGCCTCCATCGACGAAAAGCAGGAGGAGGACGAGGATCTCGACGCCGACTATGTTGTCGACGAGAAGGCGCGCACCGCCACGCTCACGGCCCGCGGCATCGCCAAGGCGGAGAAGTGGTTCGGCCTGGAGAATCTCGCCGACCTCGAGAACGCCACGCTCAACCACCATATCAACCAGGCGCTCAAGGCGCACGGCATCATGAAGCGCGACATTGACTATGTCGTGAAGGACAATGAGATCATCATCGTCGATGAGTTCACGGGCCGTCTCATGCTCGGCCGCCGCTACAGTGAGGGCCTGCATCAGGCCATCGAGGCGAAGGAGCACGTCGTCGTGCAGAAGGAGAACAAGACCCTCGCCACGATCACCTTCCAGAACTACTTCCGTCTCTACGGCAAGCTCTCCGGCATGACCGGCACGGCCATGACCGAGGAGGAGGAGTTCGCCGCGATCTACAATCTCGATATCATCGAGATCCCGACGAACAAGCCCGTCCTCCGCATCGACAATCCCGACGTCGTCTATAAGACCGACGCCGGCAAGAACCGCGCCATCATCCAGCAGATTCTCGACTGCCACGCCAAGGGCCAGCCCGTGCTGGTCGGCACCGTGAGCATCGAAAAGAGCGAATACCTCTCCAAGCTCTTAAAGCGGCAGGGCGTGCCGCACAATGTTTTGAACGCCAAGCACCACGAGCAGGAGGCGCTCATCGTCGCGCAGGCGGGCAAGCTCGGCGCAGTCACGATCGCGACGAACATGGCCGGCCGCGGCACCGATATCGTCCTCGGCGGCAACGCGGACTATCTCGCCCGCGCGGATCTCCGCAAGGCGGGTTATGACGACGACGTGATCGCCTTCGCCACCGGCTATGCCGATACGGAAGACGAGGAGCTTCTCGCCGCGCGCGAGCTCTACCGCGCCAAGAAAGCCGAGCACCAGGCGGTGGTCGACGTCGAGGCCGAGCAGGTCAAGGCCGCAGGCGGCCTGTTCATCATCGGCACCGAGCGCCATGAATCCCGCCGCATCGACAATCAGCTCCGCGGCCGCTCCGGCCGACAGGGCGACCCCGGCGAGAGCCGCTTCTATATCGCCATGACGGACGACGTGATGCGCCTCTTCGGTTCCGAGCGCATGATGGGCATGATGGACGCGCTCAAGGTCGATGAGGACACGCCGCTCGACCATAAAATGCTCTCCAGCGCCATCGAGCAGGCCCAGCGCACCGTCGAGGGCCGCAACTTCCAGGCGAGAAAGAGCACGCTGGAATTTGACGACGTCATGAACGTGCAGCGAAACATCATCTACGGCGAGCGCCGCAAGGTGCTCGACGGCGAGAACCTGCGCGATCAGATTCAGGACATGATCCGCGAGTACGTCACGGGCGAGGTCACCCACGCCATGGGCGGCGTGCATCTGGAGAATCAGGCGCAGCTGAAGGAAGTGCTCGCGCCGTTTCGCAAGCTGTTTTTGCGCGAGAGCGACATTCAGCATCCGAACGAGGAGCTGAGCCGCCTCACGCCCGACGCCCTCGCCGCCGAGGTGCTCGAGCGCGCCGAGGCGGTCTATGCCGCGCGCGAGGAGGCCTTCGGCATGATGGAGGACGGCGTCACGCCCGTCATCCGCGAGCTCGAGCGCGTCGTGCTGCTGCGCGTGGTCGATGAATACTGGATGGACCACATCGACGCCATGCACGAGCTGCGGCAGGGCATCGGCCTGCGCGCCTATTCCAACGTCAAGCCCGTCGACGCCTACAAGCAGGAGGGCTTCGACATGTTCGAGGCCATGACCGCCGGCATCCGCGAGGAGACGGTCAGCCGCCTCTACCGCGTGCAGGTGCAGCCGCGGCAGCCCATCCAGCGCAAGAGCGTCTCGAAAAACGCCGTGGCCAACGCCGGCGGGGACGACAGCGTCAAGAAAAAGCCCGTCCGCGCCGCGAAGAAGCCCAAGCCCAACGATCCCTGCCCCTGCGGCAAGTGCAAGCCCAACGGCAAGCCGTATAAGTATAAGGAGTGCTGCGGCAGGGCGTCCGATTGACTTACGCAAGTCACCTTGCGAGGCTGGCGCCTCACAAGGATGACGGCGAAAGTCAATCCTCCTTTCAAAATCAAAGCAGACGCTTTGATTTTGTTGAGGGAACGAAAACAGTATCATTATGAATCATTTTACAACTCACAACCATAACGGTCTCGTCTTCCGCACGGCCGATTGCCTCTCTTCGCCGCATGCGTTTTCCACGCGGCTCGGCGGTGTGAGCGGGGGGCATCTCTCCTCGCTCAACCTCTCCGTCCGACGGGGCGATTCAGAAGAGAATGTGCGTGAAAACTGGCGCCGCCTCGGCGCCGCCGCGGGGATGGATCTGGCCGAGGTCGTCTACGCCCACCAGATCCACAGCCGCATCGTCCCGATTGTCTCGCGCGCGGACGCGCAGAGCCCGTGGCTTGCCCCGCGCCATGAGTGCGACGGCTTCGTCACCGCGGAGCCCGGCCTGCCCGTGGCGGTTTTCACAGCCGACTGCATCCCCGTGCTGCTCGAGGACGCCGCGCACGGCGTCGTCGCCGCGGTGCACTGCGGCTGGCGCGGCAGCGTGCAGGACATTCTCGGCGCCGCGCTCTCTCAGATGCGCTCGCTCGGCGCCGCGCCGGAGGTTATCTCCGCCGCGATCGGCCCCGGCATCGGCGCGTGCTGCTTCGAGGTCGGGCCCGAGGTGGCCGAGGGCGTAAATGCGCTGCTCGGCGGCGAGACGGCGGGGCTCATCCGCCCCGGCGAGGGCGACCGCGTCTTCGTCGATCTCAAGGCCGCGAATGCGAGACGCTTAACGCAGCTCGGTGTGAGGCCGGAGCGCATTGCCGTCTCGGACGCCTGCACCATGTGCGCGCCGGACGAGCTGTGGTCACACCGCGTCACGAACGGAAAGCGCGGCGTTATGACCGCCGTGATCGCGCTTCGCGCCGACTGAAACTGAAATGGGAGGTCTCCCAAATGAAACGAATCTTTCTCCTTCTGCTCGCCCTCTCGCTGCTGCTGAGCGCCTGCGGGACCAAGACGGACGAGCCGGAGGTAAGCTTCGATGAGGAAGAACCCGTCGTCGTCGACCAGACGGACGATATCTTCGCCATCAACTATAATTCGCAGGACGTCATGAACCCCTATTCCACCACGAACGCGCTCAACCAGATCGCGGGCGGCCTCGTCTATGAGCAGCTCGTGCAGCTCGACGACAGCTTCCAGCCGATGCCGGGGCTGTTCCTGTCCTGGACGACGGAGGACGGCTCGGTCTGGACCTTCCAGCCGGACACCAGCCGCACCTTCCACGACGGCCACGCGCTCACGGCGGAGGATATCGTCTATTCGATCAACACCGCGCATGAGTCCGAGCTCTATGCCCCGCGCCTGCGGAACATCGCTGAGGTCGCGGTGAACGAGGAGGGCGCAGTCGTCATCACGCTCAACCGCGCCAACACGCAGTTCCCCTCCCTGCTCACGATCCCGGTCATCGAGAACAACGCCATGAGCTATGCCTATCCCTCCGGCACCGGACCCTATCGCTATGAGGGCGACGGCACCACGCTCGTGGCCTTTGAGGACTATCCGAACGCGAAGGACCTGCCGATCGACAAGATCTATCTGCGCGAATACAGCACGATGGAGGACGTCATCAACGCCTTTGACAACAGCGATCTCGACCTCGTCTGCAACGACCCCTCCGGCGAGAGCGATCTGAGCTTCTCGAGCGTGAGCGAGTCGCGCCAGTACAACACCACAAACCTGCAGTTCATCGCCTTCAACACGGCCAGCCGCTTTTTCTCCAACCCGGCTCACCGGCAGGCCTTCCAGACGGCGATCGACCGCTCCTACGCCGTGAGCCTCTTAAACGACTGCGCCGTGGCGTCGGCGCTGCCGGTCCACCCCGCGAGCCCGTATTTTGACGAGACGCTCGTCGGCGGTCTGGGCTATGACATGAGTCTCACCGCGAGCGCGCTGACCGATGCGAAGGTGCTCGACTACGACGGCGACGGCGAGCGCGAATACCTCGCCTATGAGGGCTCCACCGAGGCGACGGACATGAACCTGTCGCTGCTCGTCTGCTCGGACAACAAGCAGAAGAGCGCCGTCTGCAGCAAGCTCGCCTCCGATCTCGAGCAGATCGGCGTGCCCGTCACGGTCAACGCCCTGCCGTGGGAGGAATATCTCGAGGCGCTGAACGCCGGCAATTTTGACATGTATTACGGCGAGGTGCGCCTCACGGCGGACTTCGATCTGACCCCGCTGCTCGTGCCGGGCGGCTCGGTGAACTTCGGCGATGTGACGAACCCGATCTACGGCGAGGCGATCAACGCCTATCTCGCCGCCTCGTCCGACACGCGCGCCGACGCCTGCCGCGCCATGCTCTCCACGATCATCGACAATGCGCCCATTCTCCCCGTCTGCTTTGAAAAGCAGGAGGTCTGCGCCCACCGCGGCATCGTCGGCGGCCTCGCCCCGACGCAGAGCAACATCTTCCAGAACATGCCCGCCTGGGTCATCAATCTGGAGTAAACGATTATTCATATCATTCAAAAAGGGAGGAGATTTCCATGACGGATCGAGAGCTGATCAATCTGGCCAAGGAGGCCTCAAAGAACGCCTATGTGCCTTACTCCCGCTTCCCTGTGGGAGCGGCTTTGGAGTGCCGCGGCGGCATTGTGTTCACCGGGTGCAACATTGAAAACGCCGCGCTGGGCAGCACCATCTGCGCCGAGCGCACCGCCGCCTGCAAGGCCGTCAGCGAGGGTCACCGCGACTTTGTCCGCATCGCCATCTACGGCGAGGGCGAGGGCTACTGCTATCCCTGCGGCGCCTGCCGCCAGTTCCTCGCGGAGTTCGCGCCGGAGATGGAGGTCCTTTCCGCGAAGAAGGACCGCTACGTCTCCAACAAGCTCTCGGAGCTGCTGCCCCACACCTTCAACTTCTGATGGAGCAGGAGCAGCTGCGCATCTTCCTCGCCGTCGCGGAGCAGGGCAGCTTCACCGCGGCGGCGAAGGCGCTCTTCGTGAGCCATTCCACCACGAGCCGCGCCGTGGCCGCGCTCGAACGCGAGCTTGGCACGCCGCTCTTTCTCCGGCAGGGGAGAAGCGTCTCGCTCACCGCGGCCGGGGAACTGCTTTTGCCCGAGGCGGAGCGGCTTCTCGCCATGGCGGAGGCCATCAAACAGAAAATCCAAAGAGAGAAGGAAAAAGAAGCATGAACAACCTGAAGAGAATCCAGAACGCGATCGTGGAGAACGATCTCGACGCCATCCTGCTCATCGACCCGCTCAACCGCTACTATGCCGCCGGCTTCCATACCTCGGACGGCGCGGTGCTCATCACGCGCGAGAAGGGCTATTACATCACCGACTCGCGCTATATCGAGGCGGCGCACAATGCGCTCGACGGCCTCGTCGAGGTGATTCTCAACGACCGCGCGCACCCGATCGGCAAGATTCTCAGAGAGCTCGTCTCCGACTGCGGCATCGAGAAGCTCGGCGCCGAGGACGGCAGCCTCACCTATCAGCAGTATCTCGCCTATGAGCGCATCCTCGGCCTCAAGCTCGTGCCGGCGCAGAATGTCATCATGTCGCTCCGGCAGATCAAGCAGCCCGAGGAGCTCGAGTATCTCAAGGCGGCGCAGGCGATCACCGATCAGGCGCTCAAGGAGGTCCTCCCGCTCATTCGCCCCGGCGTGACTGAGCGCGAGATCGCGGCCGAGCTCACCTACCGCCAGCTGCGCCTCGGCGCGGAGGGCAACAGCTTCGACCCCATCGTCGTCACCGGCTCCCACTCCAGCATGCCCCACGGCGTGCCCGGCGACCGCAAGATCGAGATGGGCGATTTCATCACGATGGACTTCGGCTGCCTCAAGGGCGGCTACTGCTCCGACATGACGCGCACCGTCGCCCTCGGCAGCGTGACGGACGAGATGAAGAAGGTCTATAACATCGTGCTCGAGGCGCAGCTCGCCGGCATCGCCATCGCGAAGGCGGGCGTCACGGGCGCGGAGATCGACGGCGCGGCGCGCGACCTCATCGCGTCCTGCGGCTACGGCGAGTATTTCGGCCACGGCTTTGGCCACAGCCTCGGCCTCTATATCCACGAGGCGCCGAACTGCGCGCCGAACAACCGCGAGCCTATGCCCGAGCACGCGGTCTGCTCCGCCGAGCCCGGCATCTACCTGCCCGGCCGCTTCGGCGTGCGCATCGAGGACGTCATGCACCTGACCGCAGACGGCGCCGAGGTGCTCACGAAATCCCCGAAGGAGCTCATGATCCTGTAACAGAAAATGCTTGCCAAACAGACAACAATCGTGTAAAATGGTACAGGTAATTTTGTAAATAACAATTCAGGAGGATTTACGATATGATCACTGCAGGCGATTTCAGAAACGGCTCGCTCTTTGAGATGGACGGCCAGGTTATGCAGGTCGTCGAGTTCCAGCACGTCAAGCCCGGCAAGGGCGCGGCCTTTGTCCGCACCAAAATGAAAAACGTCAAGACCGGCTCCGTGACCGAAACTTCTTTCAACCCCACCGCGAAGTTTGAGGAGGCCGTCATCGAGCGCAAGACCATGGAGTACAGCTACAACGACGGCAATCTCTATTACTTCATGGATCCCGAGACCTATGAGCTCATCCCCATCGATGAGAGCATGCTCCCCGAGAACTTCAAGTTCGTCAAGGAGAACATGGAGTGCGTGATCATGTCCTATAAGGGTCAGGTCTTCAACGTCGAGCCGCCGTTCTTTGTTGTGCTCGAGGTCACGCAGACCGATCCCGGCTTCGCGGGCAACACCGCCACCAACGCCACCAAGCCCGCCACGCTGGAGACCGGCGCCGAGATCAAGGTGCCGCTGTTCATCTCCGAGGGCGAGCGCATCCGCGTCGACACCCGCACCGGCGAGTATCTGGAGCGTGCAAAGGAATAATTGAGAGAAATAAAAACCGCTGCCGAGAGGCAGCGGTTTTTTGTTGGAGTGAAGAGTGAAGAGTGAAGAGTGAAGAGTGAAGAGAAAAGGTGCGCTTCGCGCCATTTTATTTATTGCGCGGAGCGCACCGCTTTTAAACTCCACACTCCACTCTCATTTCCTGCACACATTCGCCGTGATTCCGCTCAGGGCCTGCGCGGCTTCCATGTCGTAGCGCTGCGTGCGGGCGACGTCGGCGATGGAGAGCATGCCGACGAGCGTTTCGCCCTCCACGACGGGGAGCCTGCGCACCTGCTCGCTTTTCATGCGCGCGAGCGCCGCGGTCACGTCCTCGCCTGGGGCGGCGGTGATCGCTCCGGTTGACATAACATCTTTAATCTCCGCCTTTGCCGGGTCCCGCCCCGCCGCGACGCAGCGGAGCACAATGTCGCGGTCGGTCAGCATCCCGCGCAGACGTCCCTCGCCGTCCAGAGCCGGGATCGACCCGATGTTCCGCTCGCGCATCAGCCTTGCCGCCGCGGCTACCGGCTCCGTGATCTCCACAGTGATCGGATGACGCGCCATCACGTCCTGAACTCTCATGGTATCTACCTCCTTTGAGGGGATGATAGACGCAGCCGAAGTTTTTTATACAAAGCCTTCCCCGATGGGGAGGCTTTGTTCTCCCTTGCATTTCCCTTCATTTTATGCGACAATATCCAAAACTGAAACTTACGGAGGCCTTCGCATGAATCAGCAGCAGTCGAACAAGCGCGGGCATTTTTATTCGATCATCCTTGCCCTCATCATCGGTCTGATCGGCACGGCGTGGAGCCTGCACCACCCGCGGCCGCAGCCGGACCAGCCCCAGCTGCCGCAGGCGGGGGAGGGACTCAGCATTTATATGCTCCCGGCGGGCGAGGGTCAGTGCATCCTCATGACCTGCGGCGGCGATACGCTCCTGCTCGACGGCGGACCGGCGTCCTTCGGCCAGACGGCGGCGGATTTCCTGCGCAGCCAAAAGGTGCGCAGACTGGACCTCGTCGTTTCCTCGCGGGCGGACGCGGACTTTTCCGGCGGCCTCGCCGCGCTCGTGACGAATTATCCCGCCAAAACGGTCTGGACGGCATCCGAGCCCGACGGCGCCTTTGCTTCCGCGCTCAAGACCGCCGGCAGATCGGCCGTGACGCCCTCTGACGGCGAGACCTTTTCCCTCGGTGACGCTGTGATTACCGCGCGCGTGACCGACCTGAACGTTCTGCTGCTGGAATTCACCTACGGCGAGACGAGCGGCGTCGTCGGCGCCGTGCTCGACCGCGCAGACAGCCTGCAGCCCGTGCTGTCTGACGACGTGACCGTCTACGTCTCCGACGGGGAGCAGATCTGCTGCCTGACAGAAGCAGGAGATTAAAAGAACTTTTTGTGAATTTCAAAGATTTCATATATATTTAATATTTTTGTAAAAATTTATTATTGCGGGATCGCCCCCTGCTGTGGTATACTACGCACAGCAACGGGGCGATTCCCGTATGCAAAAATAAATATGGAGGAATCTTACGCATGAAAAAGTACATTGCTCTGCTTTTGGCGCTGGTGATGGTCTTTGCTCTGGCTGCCTGCGGCAGCAAGCAAGAGGCTGCTCCCGCAGGCTCCGAAGAAGCTGCGGCTCCGGTCGAGGCTTCCGGCGACGTCAAGGTTGCGATGATCACCGACTACGGCGACATCACCGACCAGTCCTTTAACCAGACCACCTATGAGGCTTGCAAGGCCTTCTGCGAGAAGAACGCAGTTGACTTCAAGTACTACAAGCCCACCGACGACTCCACCGCTGCCCGCGTCGAGATGATCGACCAGGCCATCGCGGAGGGCTACAACGTCGTCGTGATGCCCGGTTATGCTTTCGCCGGTGCCATCGTGGAGACCCAGGACCTCTATCCCGATGTGAAGTTCGTCGCTCTGGACGTGTCCGAGTACGACATCTTCAGCTCCTTCTACAAGGACGGCGACATGGACGGCGAGCTGATTGATCCCAGCAACGAGCCCCACGTCTCCGAGAACGTGTTCAGCGCTGTTTACCAGGAAGAGCTCTGCGGCTACATGGCCGGCGTTGCGGCTGTGAAGCTCGGCTACACCAAGCTCGGCTTCCTCGGCGGCATGGCTGTTCCCGCTGTCATCCGCTACGGCTCCGGCTTCGTGCAGGGCGCCAATGCCGCTGCTGAAGAGCTCGGCAAGGACATCGAGATCAACTACGTCTACGGCGGCCAGTTCTATGGCGACGGCGATATCACCGCTGCGATGGATACCTGGTACAAGGGCGGCACGGAAGTCGTCTTCGCCTGCGGCGGCGGCATCTTCACCTCCGCTGGTGAGGCTGCTGCGAAGGTCGGCGGCAAGGTCATCGGCGTTGACGTTGACCAGGCTGCTACCATCGACGGCATGTACGGTGAGGGCATGACGGTCACCTCCGCCATGAAGGGCCTCGCTGCTACCGTTGACACCCTCCTCGGCGAGATCGTTGCCGGCAACTTTGCCAACTACGGCGGCCAGATCCAGAACCTCGGCCTCGTCGGCGAGGATCCGGAGCTGAACTACGTCCAGATCCCGATGGAGAGCACCCAGTGGTCCGACTCCTTCACCCAGGACGACTACAAGGCGCTTGTTGCCGCCATGTACTCCGGTGAGGTTGAGGTCTCCAACGACATCACCGCTCTGCCCGAGGTCGGCAGCCACGTCACCCTGAACGATCAGGGCCA
>JAZPZZ010000198.1:0-41964 GCA_045544935.1 Oscillospiraceae bacterium
CCGGTTCCGGCGTAGTTCGTGCTCGAGAGGGCGAAGCGGCCGTCGGCCGGATCCTGCGCAAGCGCGAGGACCTCGGCGGAATAGGTCAGCGGTTCGTTCGTGAGATTGTGCACCGTGAAGGTGAAGGAGAAGCTGCCCTCCCCAATGCCGAGCTCGGCCTTGGGGCGCTCGCAGCCCGGCACGGAGATCCACGCCTTCGCGTCCATGGCGGAGACGACGTTGCCCATGCCCGCGCCCTGCTGGCGCGGAGAGATGAAGCCGCCGCCGTCGACGGGATTTGTCACCGGCACGGCAGAGCTCATGATGAGCGTCTCGGCCAGCTGCGTGAGCGTGAGCGGCGTGTCGTAGTTTTGCGCCTTGAGATACTGCCGCAGCAGCGTCATTTCGCCGGCCACCTGCGGCGAGGACATGGACGTGCCGGACATGCGCTCATAATCGGCCGTGCCCGTGGCGACGGCAGAATAGACCTGCGCGCCGATGCCGGCGATCTCCGGCTTGAGCTTCAGGTCGGGAGCGGGACCCCAGCTGCTGGAATTGTCCGGCGGATAGACCGCGATCGGCTCACCGGACGCGGAGACCGGCGCCTTCGCCTCCAGAATCTCCTGCCCCGCGCCGTATGCCATGAACACGAGCGGAACCTGAGCGCCGTCTACCGCAAAGCCCTCGGCGTACTGCCAGGTCTCGTCCAGACAGAACACGATGAGCTTCGCGCCCGCCTCCTGTGCGCGCAGATACATCTGGGTGTAGCCATCCCAGTAGCTGCGCAGGTCAATGACGGCGGCCGCGCCCGCCGCTTCGGCGGGAAATTCCGTGCCGTCGCCGCAGTCCACCGCGGGAAGCGCGGCCTCACCGAGCGTCGAGAGCGGCGGGATGGTGCCCTCGCTGCGGTTCGAGCCGTCCACGACGTAATACTCCTTCTCTCCCGCGCGCACGCGGGCATACGACTTCATCGTCATGTTCGCCACGGCGAGCGCCGCGTCATAGCTCGCGGGGCTGCCGACGGTGCTGGTGTCCGGCATGTAGAGCGGCGTCGGCCAGTTCAGCACGGAAAACAGCCCTTCATTGCCCGCCGAGCAGCAGAGCGTCACGTCGGCGGCGCGGAGATTTTCATAGACGCGCTGCGTGGTCTCGTTCGGGTAAGCCGCAAAGCCGCCGTCCGAGCCGAGGCTCATGTTCACACAGTCGGCGCCGAGAATCACGGCGTCCTCCAGCGCGGCGAGAATCGCATCGTCCGACGCGCTGTCATAGGAATCGAACACCTTCATGTAGATCAGCTGCGCGTCCGGCGCGACACCGATGATCTCGCCGCCGTTGGCCGCCGCGATGCCGGAGACATGCGTGCCGTGGGGATTGTCGCTCGTCACGTCGGCGTCGGAATCATAATAGTCAAAGCAGAACGGCACCTTGTCGCTGCGCCAGAGGTCGTCGGCGGAGGCCTCCCCGGCGATGGTCAGCGAGGGGAGCTTTTCGGCAACGTCGGCCTTGGAGAGCTTCGGGCTCGGCACCGCGCCGGAGAAGGCCTCGTGCTCGGGCAGAAGCATCGTGTCGAGCACGGCGATGACCTGTCCCTCGCCGGTATAGCCGCGCGCGTGCGCGTCTTGTGTGCCTACGACGGCCTGCGAGTCGGCGTTGGACCAGCCGCCCTCGGGCTCGACGATGGTGTAGGTCGCTGCCTTGAAGGCGCTGCGCACGCCCTTGAGCGCGCGGATCTCGTCGAGATAGCCCTCCGGCGCCGTGAGCGAGAAGCCCTGCAGCAGCACGGAGTAGTCATAGCCGAAGGTGACCTCCTGCGCGGCCTCACTCTCCGCGGAGAGCGGCGCGGCCTTCTCAATCAGATCGCGGATGGCGTCCTTCACGTCCTCGCGCGAGGGCGCGGACGAAAAGAGGTTCAGCGGGAAGGCTTTGGGCTCCGCGAGCTCCACGATCATGCGCACCGGCTCGCCGGGGTCCGTGACCGCCGGAGCGGCGTCCTTTGCCGCCCGCGCCGGAACAACGCCGACGCCCAGACTCAGCAGCAGCACGGCCGCGAGCAGGAGCGAGAGAGGTTTCTTTCTTCTGTTCATTTGCGTTCCTCCTTGGAGCATAATTCGTTATGCGAGCACGGCCTCCAGACCGCGCGGGAGATAGGTATTCCAGAAGGTCCAGTTGTGCTTGCCCGGCCCCTCCTCAAAGGTGTGCTTGACGCCCTCTTGGGTGAGGAAAGCGTCAAACTCGCGGTTCGGCCCGATCAGACCGTCCTCCGTGCCGCAGGCAAGATAGAGCTTCGGCAGGGGCTTTCCCGCCAATTTCAGATTCCGCACCTGCACCTCGGGGTTTTTGTCGCTGCGCTCGAGCGCTGAGAGATCGCCGAAGATGTTCTGCATCATCTCCGTCGGGATGATGCCGTCGTTTTTGCCCGCGGCGAAGTGGTGAATCCGCAGGGCGGAGGAGAGGGCGACGCAGCCGGAGAAGGTCTCCGGAAACTGAAACGCCGTGTGCAGCGCGCCGTAGCCGCCCATGGAGAGTCCGCCGATGAGCGTATCCTCGCGCGTCATCGCATGACCGAACACCTTGCGGATGTAGGCCGGGAGCTCCTCGCCCACGTAGCTGCCCCAGTTGCCGCCGCGGTAGCCGCGGTCGAGATAGAAGTTGTTGCCCGCCGTGGGCATAAAGACGGCGAGGTTATACTGCACGGCCATCTCCTGCGCCACGCCGCCGAAGAGCCAGTCCGTGTCCGTGCCGGTGAGGCCGTGGAGCAAAATCAGCGTCTTCGTCGGCCGGTCATAGTGGCGGTGGTCAAAGACCTCCTCCATCTCCACGTCGTTCGGCAGCACGAAGGAGAAGTTCGCGTGCTGCATGATCGTGTCCGCGTGAAATTCCATTCTTCCGCTTGCCATGTCAGTCTCCTTTCCGGTACATCCGTGCCTCATAGGGCCGCAGGTTTTTGCTCTGGTCGTCGCCGTAGGTGCCGAGCAGCAGCGTCATGCCCGCGGCAGAGACCGGGTTTTCGATCTCGTTTCCGGTGAAATTGCAGATCACGAGGAGGGCTTCCGCCTCCGTCTCGCGCCGATAGGCGAAGAGCGCGTCGTTCTCCGGCTCGAGCAGGGTGAATGCGCCTGTCTCGAACACCGGATGGGTCTTCCGCAGCGCGATCAGCTGCCGGTAGCACTCGAACACCGAGCCCGCGCGGCCGACCTGCCCGGCGGCGTTGATCTCATGGTAGTTTTCGTTCACGGGCAGCCACGGCGTGCCGGTCGTGAAGCCCGCGTTCGGGCTTGCGTCCCACTGCATCGGCGTGCGCGCGTTGTCGCGCCCGCGGCCGTAGGCCGAGCGGAGAATCTCCTCGTCGGAATAGCCCTTCGCGCGGCGCGTGCGGATCATGTCCAGCGTCTCCACGTCCTGATATTCGTCGAGCCGGAAGCGCCGGTTCGTCATGCCGAGCTCCTGCCCCTCGTAGATGTAGGGCGTGCCCTCCATGCCGAAGAGCAGCACGGCGAGCATCTTGGCCGACGCCTCGCGAAATTCCCCCTCGTCGCCCCAGCGGGAGACGATGCGCGGCAGGTCGTGGTTCTCCCAGAACAGGCTGTTCCAGCCGCAGCCGTGCAGGCCGGTCTGCCAGCGCGCGAAGACCTGCTTGAGCTTTAATAGCGGCAGCGGGGCGAGATCCCATTTCTCCCCGCCCTCGGCCTTGTCGAGCAGCAGGTGCTCAAACTGAAACACCATTGACAGCTCACTTCCGTCGGGGTTGGCGTATTGCTTTGCGCGCTCGATCGTCGCGCTCCACGCCTCGCCCACCGTCACGAGCGGGGAGGGGAAGGCGGCCGCGCTCATTTCCTGCACGAATTCATGCAGCCGCGGCCCGTTGATCGTGTACCCCGCGAAGGGGTCCTTCGCCAGATGGTCCACCACGTCCAGCCGGTAGCCGCCGACGCCGCGCGCCGTCCACCAGCGGATCATGTCGTAGAGCTCGGCGCGCACCTTGGGGTTGGCCCAGTTTAGATCCGGCTGCCGGTGGGAGAACTGATAATAATACGATTGTCCGATCTCCGGCACGTACTGCCAGGCGCCCGCGCCGAAGTCGGCGGTTTTGCCGCCTGATTCGTCGGGCTTCGCGTCGCGCCAGATGTAATAGTCATGGTAAGGGCTCTCGTGGCTTTCCTTCGCCGAGAGGAACCACGGGTGCTCGTCCGAGGTGTGGTTCAAAACGAGGTCGAGGAGGATGCGGATGCCGCGTTCCTTCGCCTCCGCGATGAGCCGGTCGAGATCCGCGAGCGTGCCGAAGAGGGGGTCAACGTCGCGGTAATCCGAAATGTCGTAGCCGTTGTCATACTGCGGCGAGCGGAACACCGGGGAGAGCCAGATCGCGTCGATCCCCAGCGTTTTGAGATAGTCGAGCTTCGAGATGACGCCCGGCAGATCGCCGACGCCGTCGCCGTTTGAGTCGGCAAAGGAGCGCGGATAGACCTGATAGATCACAGCGCGCTTCCACCAGTTGTTGTTTTCCATGTTTTCAACTCCATAAAAAAGACGACTCACACGAGCCGCCGCGAAAAATGCCTCGCAGAGTTCGCGGCTCTGCCGCGAATCAATTGAAATCGATTTTCCGGCGACATGTGCGGCGGAAAATCTCCCTGAGGCGTCGTCAGAATGGGCTTGCCCCACGCCGCAGCCGCGCTAAGGCGCGACGGCTCTGTATCCGCGCCCCCATTCTTCCTCTCCAAATCAAAGCCTTTACTTTGATTTGGTAAGGAGCCGCAGCGTAATGAGCTTGCTTTCGTGCTGCACACGGAAGCAAGGGATATAGAGCTTGTGGCGACGTGGCGAGCCCTCGCGCCGACCAAGCGGGGCAGCGCCCCGCGCGATGATGCGCGAGTTTTCAAAAGAGAGCCTGCAACGCAGGCTCTCTTTTGATGCGTTCGTCAGAACGCGTAATTCATGCACTCGGGAGCATTCGCTTCCGCAGAGGCGGGATCGTACCAGATGAGGTTGTTGCCGGACTCTTTGTCGAACAGCTGGATCAGCTCGGGCTGGGTGGTGAACTTCACGACGCGGCCCATGGACACGTCCTCGCCCAGACCGACGGTCGGGATGACCATGACGACCTCGTCGTCACCGCTGCGGGCGTGGATGTTGTACTCGCTGCCGAGCATCTCGGAGACCTCGATCTTCGCGGACAGCTCGCCCTCGCCGACGGAGATGTGCTGAGGACGGATGCCGACGACGATGTCGCAGGGCTTGGCTTCCTTCTGCTGGAGGGCCTTCTGCTGGAAGTCGGAGAGCTCAAACTTCACGCCGCGGACCTCGGCATAGTACTTGCCGCCTTCGAGCAGAAGCTTGCAGCCGTCGAAGAAGTTCATCACGGGCATACCGATGAAGCCGGCGACGAAGAGGTTCACGGGCTTGTTGAACAGCTCCTGCGGGGTGCCGATCTGGTTGACAAAGCCGTCCTTCATGATGACGATGCGGTCGGCCAGCGTCATGGCCTCGGTCTGGTCATGCGTGACGTACATGAAGGTGGTGTTGATGCGCTGGCGCAGCTTGATGATCTCGGCGCGCATCTGGTTGCGGAGCTTGGCGTCCAGGTTGCTCAGCGGCTCGTCCATGAGGAACACCTTCGGGTCACGCACCATGGCGCGGCCGATGGCGACACGCTGACGCTGGCCGCCGGACAGGGCCTTCGGCTTGCGGTCGAGATACTGGGTGATGTCGAGGATCTCAGCGACCTCTTCGACCTTTTTCTTGATCTCGGCGGGGTCGACCTTCTTCAGCTTCAGAGCGAAGCCGAGGTTGTCGCGCACCGTCATGTGGGGGTACAGGGCATAGGACTGGAAGACCATCGCGATATCGCGGTCCTTCGGGGCGACGTCGTTGACGAGCTTGCCGTCGATGTACAGCTCGCCGCCGGAGATCTCCTCAAGACCCGCGACCATGCGCAGCGTGGTGGACTTGCCGCAGCCGGACGGGCCGACCAGGACGATGAACTCCTTGTCCTTGATGTTGATGTTCACATCGTGGACCGCGGTCACCTTGTTGTCGTAGACCTTTTTGATGCCTTTCAGAATGACTTCGGACATATGCCTTGCTCTAGCGGCCAGGACTCCTCCAAAACCGCCTCGCGACCGCCCGCTTGGGACGCGCCGCATTACGACAGGTCTCCACACTGCCGCACCGTGAGCAAACGGATTTTCCTCCTTTTCTTATGTACGGTTGTCCATGTTGTGGAGTGAGCAACCGCCAATAGAATAATATTTCGCACCGGCAGAGCCGGTTAACGACTTAATGATTTGCCAGAATGGCTTCGACGTCCTCCGGCTCCGGCATGGACCGGATGGCGCCCTTCTTGGTCGTCACGAGATAGGCCGCGGCGTTGGCGAAGCGGAGCATGTCGCGCAGCTGATCTTCCGTGAGGCCTTCCGCGCCGTGCTCGAGCACGTAGTGCAGCACGCAGGCGCAGAACGTGTCGCCCGCGCCGGTGGTCTCGATCGTGCCGCCGAGGCGGAAGGAATCGACGAAGACGGTCTTGCCCTCGTGGAAGCTGTAGCTCCCGTCGGCGCCCGCCGTGACGTTCAGCACCTTAATGTTCGGGTATTCCCGCCGCAGAATCGCGGCGCCTTTTTCAAAATCGGTCTCGCCCGTCATGAATTCAAGCTCGTTGTCCGCGATCTTCAGGATATCGCACTGGCCGAGGCCCCATGCGATCTGCTCCTTTGCTTCCTCCAGACTCGCCCAGAGCGGAGGGCGGAGGTTCGGGTCGAAGGAGATGAGCGCGCCGGCGTCCTTCGCGATCGCGACGGCCTTTTTCGTCGCCGCGCGGACGCCCTCGTGCGTCATGCTCAGCGTGCCGAAGTGGAAGATCCTCGCGCTGCGAATGAGCTCCTCCGGAATTTCATCGGCCCGCAGCAGCATGTCCGCGCCGGGGTCGCGGAAGAAGGAGAAATCGCGGTCGCCGTTTTCCGCCGTGTGGACGAAGGCGAGCGTCGTGTGCGCTGCGGGGTCGAGAATCAGCGCGCGCGTGTCGATGCCGACGTCCTCGGCCGTGTCGCGCAGCATTTTTCCGAACATGTCGTCGCCCAGCTTGCCGATGAAGGCGCAGGGATGATTGAGCTTTTTCAGCATCGAGAGCACGTTGCACGGCGCGCCGCCGGGGTTCGCCTCAAAGAGGGGATTTCCCTGCGCACTCTTGCCGTTTTCGGTAAAGTCGATCAGCAGCTCGCCGAGTGCTGCGACGTCAAATTGCGTTCCCATGGTCATCAAACTCCAATGTATATTGTTCCAGATCGAGGCGCAGCGCCCCGCTTGAGGCAAAGGAGATGCCGTCGGCGTCCTGCGGCGCGTAGAGCACGAAGGAGGCGGCCTCCTCGCCGTCGTTGACAAAAATCTCTAAGCTGTAGCGGTCGAGCAGGATGCGCAGCTTGAGGACGCCGCCGCGGTCGCGCACGGCAAACTCCCTGCGGTTTAGGATCTGCTCGGCCAGTCCGCTCCGGCTGCGGTCGACGCAGATCGTGTGCGCGCCGGGGGTGTAGCGGATCGTGGTCTCATAGTCGCCGCCCTTCGCGAGCGAGATCGTGAAGTTCCGGCAGAGTCCGCGCTCCGCGTCCGGGCGGATCGTCACCGTGAGGTCCAGGCAGCGGCCCTTCACGCCGTCGAGCACGGCCTCGCCGTCGAGGGCGAAGTCTTCGCAGCGCACGGCCTTGCCGCGATAGCGCTCCAGCTCGCGCACGGGATTCTGCACCAGCCGTCCGTCGCGCACGCGCAGCTCGCGCGGCGTCGTCATCTGGCCGAAGAAGGGGAGCTTTTCGGGCGGACGGTAGTCCACGCTGTTCCAGTACTGCATCCACGCGATCATCACGCGCCGTCCGTCGGCGGTCAGCGTGGTCTGCGGGGCGTAAAAGTCGAGACCGTAGTCGATCGTCTGCTCGTGCTGCCGCAGCAGGCGGCGGCGGGTTTTGTCATACTGCCCGATGAGGCAGAGCGTCGTGTTGCCGTCGATGAACTCCAAGCCCTCGGAGCGCATCTCCTGCGGGCTCGTGAGGAGCACGTGCGTCCCGTCGAGTTCGAAGAAGTCGGGGCACTCCCACATGCGGCCGTAGCGGTTGGAGGATTCGGCGAGGGTGCCGGCGTAGTGCCAGTGCAGGGCGTCCTCGCTCTCATAGAGCAATATCGCGCCGCTCCCGTCCGGGCAGCGGTCTCCCGCCACGAGATAAATCTTCCCGTCCTCGCGCCAGATCTTCGGGTCGCGGAAATCCCGTGCGCTGCCGCCCTCGGGCAGGTCCGCGCCGGTGATCACGGGGTTGCCGGCGTATTTCTCATAGTCGACCCCGTCGCCGATCGCGACGCACTGGGTCTGAAATTCCTTTTCCGTTCCGTCGGGAGCGAGCTCCTTGTGCACGCCCGTGTAGACCAGCAGGTGCCGTCCGTCGTCGAGCTCGATGCCGCTGCCGGAAAAGCAGCCGGATTCGTCGTACACTGCGTCCGGCGCGAGCGCCGCGGGAAGACGTTCCCAGCGGATGAAGTCGCGGGTTTTGATGTGGCCCCAGTGCATCGTGTCCCACACGGTGTCGTAGGGGTTGTATTGGAAAAAGAGGTGGTATTCACCCTTGTAGAGGCTGAAGCCGTTCGGATCGTTGATCCAGCCGACGCCGCCGGTCACATGCCAGTGCGGCAGCGCGGCGGGGGAAACTTCCGCCAGATGCGTTTTTTCATGCTCGCGCGCGCGGCGCAGCAGGTCAGTGGTCATGCTATTTCTCCTTCGAGCCACACAAAGCCGTAGCCCCGCAGTTCAATCCATTCGTCCGCCCAGACCGCGCCGGTCACGAGCTCCTTCGCGCCGCGGGCAGGATTGTAGATCCAGCGCCCCTCCTCGCAGAAGTTAAAGAGGGCGGTCAGCGTTTTGCCATGGTATGTCCGCCGGACGCCCAGCACCTGCTGGGAGCCGGTGTCGAACGGGCGAACCAGCGCATCAGCGCGAAAGACATCGTTCTCCGCGCGAAGCCGGATGAGCTTTCGCAGCGGCAGGAAGAGCCTGCCGGGGATCGTGTTCGGGTCGTTTCGCTCCTTCGCGCGGTCCCACGGGAAGCGCCCGCGGTGGAGATAGCGGCTGTCGGCCCACTTTCTCGGCTCGCTGTGGTAGCTGTAGTCGTTGAGCTGGGCGATCTCGTCGCCGCTGTAGAGCACCGGCAGGCCGCTCTGCGTGAGCATCCAGGCGTGGAGCATCAGATCGCAGTCGAGCGCACGCTGCACCTCCTGGGGCGTCACGGCGCTCTCGAGGCCGCAGAGGGAGGCCGTCGTGCCGCAGAGACGCGCGTCGGAGAGTCGCTCGTCGTTGTTATACAGTTCGCCGCGCGACCAGCTGCCGGGCTGCACGCCCGTGAACCAGTGGTTCAGATAGCGCTTGTGCGGCGCCTCGCCCTGCCCGAGATTGGCCCAGAGCCACGCAAAGTCGAGACCCCAGCCAATGTCGTCATGGCAGCGGAGATAGTTGAGGAAGGTGTAAACGCGGGGGAGAGCGCCGAGCGCCTCCATCTGCCGGCTGAGCAGCCGCACGTCGCGCGTGGCCACGGTGTGCCACGTGGTGCACATGGTCGTGGCGTTGTAGAGCATGTGGCACTCGGGCTTGTCGGTCTGGCCGAAGTAGGGCGCGAGCTTTTCCGGCTCCATGATCACCTCGCCCAGCAGCAGCACGCCGGGGCAGACGATCTCGCAGGCCAGATGCAGCATGCGCACGAGCGTGTGCACCTGCGGCCGGTTGCGGCAGTCGG
Organism: Oscillospiraceae bacterium; assembly: GCA_045544935.1. Taxonomy (GTDB): domain Bacteria; phylum Bacillota; class Clostridia; order Oscillospirales; family Oscillospiraceae; genus CAG-103. The sequence goes on from JAZPZZ010000198.1 coordinate 9,738, forward strand.
TGCCGAGCTCCTTCCAGATATACGGAACCGCGTCCAGACGAATCACGTCCACGCCCTGGTTGGCGAGGAAGAGCAGGTTTTCCGCCATGTCGTTGAACACGATGGGGTTGCGGTAGTTGAGATCCCACTGATAGGGATAGAAGAAGGTCATCACGATCTGGCGGCAGTCGTCGAGCCAGGTGAAGTTGCCCGGCGCCGTCGCGGGGAAGACCTGCGGCACCGTGCGCTCATACTCAAACGGGATCTCCCAGTTGTCGAAAAAGAAGTAGCGGCTTCTTGCCACGGGGTCGCCCGCTCTCGCGGCGCGCGCCCAGGGGTGATCCTCGCTCGTGTGGTTCATCACGAAGTCGAGACAGACGCACATGTCCTTCTCGTGGCAGAGCTCGGTGAGCTCGTCCAGCTCCTCCATTTTGCCGAGCTCGGGCTGCACCTCGCGGAAATCCGCCACGGCGTAGCCGCCGTCGCTTCGCTCCGGCACGGTCTTGAGAAGCGGCATCAGGTGCAGGTAGTTCACGCCGCACTCCTGAAGGTAGCCGAGCCTGTGCTTCACGCCGTTTAAGTCGCCGGCGAAGTTGTCCACATAGAGCATCATGCCGAGGAGCTTGTTCGAGCGGAACCATTCGGGGTCTCCGAGCCGCTTTTCGTCCAGCGATCTGAGGGACTCGCGTCTCGCGTCGTAGCTGCGGCGGAGCATGTCGCAGAAGTAATCGAACGCGGCTTCATCGTTGTGATAAAGCTCGCAGTAGAGCCATTTCAGCTCGTCGTAGCGCTCAGCTAAGCGCTGTTCCATCTTTTCTCTCATGTTGTTCTTTCTCTTAAGCTTGTTTTTCCAGCGATTCATACACGCCGCGCAGCAGCAGCGCGCTCACATAGCACGGCAGCGACAATCCGAACAGCAGCAGCACCGGAAGGCCGAAGCGGTAGAAGTGCAGCGCGAGCAGCCAGAAGGCGAGCGTGAAGACCACGATGCCGAGCGTGCGCGGGAAATAGGCGATGGCGAGCGACACGGCGTTTTTCAGCGTGCCGCCGAGGGTGTTTTCATATCGCGCCTGCAGCGCGAAGACGTACATCGCGAGCGCGAGCAGCAGAATGCCGATCGCCGCGATCGGATATCGAAGAAGCGGGGCGTAGACCGCCGCCGCGTGATAGTCAAAGTAAAGGATTGCCGCCGCGGCCAGAAAAATCAGCCAGAGCAGCGTGCTCTGCTTCCAGTTGTCTCGGAACGAGCGGAAGAAGGGCTTGACGATGTAGGCCTCCTCCTGCCGCGACAGGTGGATGGCGAGGTCGTTCATGGCCGTGAGTCCGGCCCCTGCCGTGATCACCGGCAGGCAGCACAGCAGCGCGAGGATGTTCATCGCGAGAAGGTCGGCGGCAACGGACAGCGCCTGCATGAAGGGGTTGTCCATATCGAAGATCTTTTTCACGCCGGGGATCTCCTTTCGGGTCTGATCGCGTCCGCAGCTCCTCTCCCCCGGACGGAGGAGAGGAGCGCAGATGGAAGGCTCTGCAAAAAGCCTCGCAGAGTTTTGCGCTCGCAAGCGCAATGTGTGCTTATCCCTTAACTGCGCCTGCGGTGACACCCTGGACGATGTAACGCTGCAGGAACACGTAGAGGATGAGGATCGGCAGCATCGCCAGCAGCAGGGCCGCCATGACGAGGCCGATGTCGGTGGAGTAGGTGCCGTAGAAGGCCTGGGTCGCGATGGGGATGGTGTAGAGCTCCTTCTTCGTCAGCACGAGGCTGGGCAGGAGGTAGTCGTTCCAGTAGGCCATCGCGTTGATGATGGCGACCGTGGCGATCGTGGGCTTTAAGAGCGGGAAGACGACCTTCCAGTACGTCTGCCACTTGCTGCAGCCGTCGATTGTGGCGGCCTCTTCCAGCTCCAGCGGTATGTTGGTTTTGATCGCGCCGTGGAACATGAACATCGCCATCGACACCGAGAAACCGACGTGCATCAGAATCAGGGTGATGCGGTGGTTCAGAACGCCCAGCGTGCCGCCGTAGACGGAAACCAGGGGAACCATCAGAACCTGGAAGGGGATGACCATCGAGGCGATCATCAGCGAGAAGATCAGCGTGCAGAGCTTCCAGCGGCCGTTACGCACAATGACGTAGGCCTGCATGGAGGAGACGATGATCGTGAGGATCGTCGCGCAGACGGTGATGATCAGGGAGTTTCCGAACACGCGCCAGAAGTTCATCTTCTGCATCGCTTCGGGGAAGTTTTTGAAGGTGAAGCCGTGCGCGCCGATCAGCGCGAGGGGGTTGGAGGTGATGTCCGCCTTCGTCTTGAAGACGTTGATGATCACGAGGATGAACGGTGCGATAAAGCAGATGAAGAGGACCAGAAGCACGATCCACATGATCGCATGGGAAATCTTCTTGTTCCGTGCGGCTCTTTCGTTCTCGGTCATTATGCTTCCACCTCCCCTTTCTTACCGATCATAACCTGCGTCACGCCGACGATGGCGCACACCAGGAAGAGGATGAGGGCCTCGGCCTGACCGAGACCGTAGTTCTTATAGGTAAAGGCCTGATTGTACACGTGCATGGCCGCGAGGACGGAGGAACCGAACGGCTCGCCCTTGGTGAGGGAGAGGTTCACGTCGTACACGACGAAGCAGCGCGTGATGCTCAGGAAGATGCACTGCACGAAGGAGGAGCGCATCAGAGGAATGGTTACGTTGCGCATGGCCTGCGCGGGGGTGCAGCCGTCGATCATGGCGGCTTCCTTCACGTCGGGGGAGACGCTCATGAAGCCGGCTACGTAAATTAGCATCATGTAGCCTGCGTACTGCCAGACCGATACGAAAATCAGGCAGAAGAGCGCGCCGTTCGGCGTGGAGAGCAGAGACGTGGAGCTGAAGATCGCGACGAACGCGCGATTGAACACGAACTTCCACACGTAGCCGAGCACGATGCCGCCGATGAGGTTCGGCACAAAGAAGCCGGCACGGAAGAAGTTCTGGCCCTTGATGCCGCTGGTCACGAGATAGGCCAGCGCAAAGGCCACGACGTTGATGAGGATGACGGCGAACACCGAGTAGACAACGGTGCGGCCCATGGCCTGCCAGTAGGTCGTATCCTTGAACGCCGCGGCGAAGTTCGCAAAGCCGACGAAGGGCTTCGACGCGCTCACGCCGTCCCAGCTGGTGAGCGTGAGATAGAGACCGTAGATAAACGGTACCGCCACGACGCACAAAAACAGAGCCGTTCCAACGCCGCCAAACATCAGATACTGTTTGATTTTGTTAGACAGGGTGTTTTGCTTCATCAGATTACCTTCCAATCTGCCGCTTGGTTTCTCCTCTGTGGGGCATTCTGCGCCGCGCAAACGGCATCGCGGAACAGAATACAAATACCCGGGTATGCGGGTATCCGCATACCCGGGTTCAATTTGCGGGGATGAAGAATGATTTGCCGAATGGGGAGCGCTGAATGAATTGAAGTGCGCGAATTGGCGAGGGAATGTTTCGTCTGATAAAGGTGAGAAAACGAAGGAATACTTTGTGTATTTCAAGTTTTCGAGACGAAATCAGGCGGAAGATTCACCGCCAAGGCGTGTGCGGCGATTTGTTCAGCGTTTCCCAAAAGACTTAGTGAGCGCCAACCTCAGCGGTGGCCCAGTAAGCGGTGACCTCATCGGCGAAGCCGGCGCGGTCGATCTGACCGGCCAGGTACTTCTGGAAGGAAGCGCCGACCTTGGCATAGTGATCGTCGGGCAGGTAGTTATAGTTGCCAACCAGCTTGCCGGCGTCAGCGAAGCCCTTGACGGAGGCGCCGAGGGGATCGCTCACCTCGAGGGTGATGTTGGAGAACGCGGGAACGAGCGCGCACTCGTTGACGAGGAAGTCCTGACCCTCTTCGTCATAGACGAGCCAGTTCAGGAAGTCCTTGGCCATCTGCTGCTGCTCCTCGGAGACGGAGTTGTCGACGTAGAAGTACTTGGAGCCGCCGCCGACGAGCATCTCGTTGTAGTCGCCCAGAGCAGAGGGAACCGCCATCATGCCGATGTTCTCGGTGTAGTTGGTGTCAACCATGTCGGACCAGTCCCAGTTGCCGCCGAACTTGAAGCACAGATCGCCTTCGGCCAGCATCATTTCCATAACCTCACGCTCCGCGGAGATCGGAGCGTCCTTCGCGTAGTTGTACTCCTTGAGGAGATCGAAGGTGTCCATCATGGCGTTGAAGACGGGATCGTCCGCGAGCTTGATGGAGCCGTCCTTGATGCCGGCGATGAAGGCATCGGGATCCTGCTGCATCTCATAGACTTCAGCAAAGTAGTGTGCGCCGAGGGACCAGTCTTCCTTCTGCAGACCAACGGGCAGCTCCATGCCGCCGGCAGCAATGTCCTCGAGCAGAGCCTTGAGGTCATCGGTGGTCTTGATGGTGGAAGGATCGAAGTCCTTGCCGGTGGCTTCCTTGATGGCGTCGCCGTTGTAGAGGAGGCCGCGGGCCTCAACGCAAACGGGGAAGCCGAGAACCTTGCCGTCAACAGAGATCGCCTGCGTGGTGTCGCCAACCCACTGCTCGCCGCTCAGATCAACAGCATGCTCAGGGCCGAGGGAGTAGATGTCCTTCGCATCGACCATGGCGAGGGCGTAGGGCTCGTTGGAGGCATAACGGGTGGACATGTGGGCCGCAACCGTGTCGCTGGAGTAGTAAACCTCAACGGGGATGCCCTTTTCCTCGGAGTAACGGGCTGCCATTTCTTCCATCTGGCTCTGGATCTCCATCTTGGAGTTGAAGATGGTGAGTCCGTCGCCGCTGACGGCGGCATCGCCGCCGGCGCTTCCGCTGGCGTTGTCCTTGCTGCCGCAGGCGGCGAGCGCAAAGACCATCACGAGAACGAGAAGCAATGCGAGTGTTCTTTTCATGGATTACTTCCTTTCTGTCATTTACAGATTCCTTGTTTCAGTGCTTGCTTTCCACGGTTTGGCGCCTCGGCTGGCGACTGCTCCGGCGCGGCCGTGAATCGTTTCACACCTCGTATCACTAAAATTAACATATTGGTGCGAAAGTGTCAACACCATGCCTGTTTTTGCCGCGTCAATTTCTTAACTTTTGTGAATCATGCACAGTTTTGCCCTTCGTTTTTATACGCGGAGATTCATCACAGCCGTCCGACAAACGCTGCAAAACGTTGTGAAGATTCCCATTTACAAGCACCCTCTTTTTCGATATAATTTTAAGATACAGATTCACCGTTCAAAGGAGGGAGCCCCATGCGAAGAAACGACGCGCCGCCCACCATGAAGGACGTCGCCCGCGAGGCCGGCGTCTCGATCGGCACGGTCTCCAAGGTCATCAACGGCATCCCCGTCGGCGAGAGCTACCGCCGCCGCGTGGAGGAGGCGATCCGGGCCCTCGGCTACCATGTGAACACCTATGCCCGCGGCCTCAAGACGAACAAGACCAACTGCGTCGCGCTCGTCATGCCCTCGCTGCGCCATCCCTTTTTCGCGCATCTGACGGACGAGCTCACCGCCTGCCTCATGCGCCGCGGCTACCGCAGCCTTCTGATGATCACGGACTTCGACCCCGAGGCCGAGCAGAAGTGCTTCGACATGGTGCGCCAGAACAAGGCCGACGGCGTCATCGCCCTCACCTACAGCCCCGATCTCGAGGCGGATGATTCTCTCCCGATCGTCACGATCGACCGTCATTTAAATTACTGCGTGCCCTGCGTCTCGTCCGACAACTATGCCGGCGGCGAGCTCGCGGCGGAAAAGCTCCTCTCCCTCGGCTGCAAAAAGCTGCTCTTCGTGCGCATCGGCCCGGAGATCCGGGGCGAGGCGGACCGCCGCGGCGAGGGCTTTGAGCACAAGTGCCGGGAGCTCGGCGCGGACTATACGCGCCTCATCCTCCGCGACTGGGAGACCGAGGCGCCGATCTACCGCTTCCTCGATCAGCATCTGGAGGACGGCGTTCTCGCGTATGACGGCATCTTCTGCAACACGGACGACGTCGCCGCCCGCGTCATCGCCTATCTCACCGCGCGGGGCGTGGCGATCCCCGGGCAGGTGCAGGTCATCGGCTATGACGGCATCGCCGACTACGCCACCGGGAAATATGCCTGCTCCACGATCGAGCAGCCCATCGCCCAGATGGCCGAGGCCGCGGTGGAGATCCTGCTCGACCCCGACCGCGTCTTCTCCGGCGAGCGCCGCGCCCTGCCCATCCGCTATATCCCGGCAGAGACCACGCGGGATTAGTCTTTTGCCGAATTCTCTCGTAGGGGCCGACGACCTCGGCGGCCTGCCTTCTGCCGCGCCGCATCGCAGGGGTCGGCGTCCTCGACGACCCGATTATTTATAAGGAGCATCTCCGCCCATGAGCATCCACTATAACGAAACATCCCGTGTGCTGACCCTGCGCACGGCGTCTGCCTCTTATCAGATGCAGATCGACGAGCTCGGCTTCCTGCGCCATCTCTATTACGGGCGCGACGCCGGACTGCAGGACCTGAGCTATCTCCATCGGTTTTATGATCTCGGCTTCTCCGGCAACCACTATGAGCACCGCCTTGAGCGCGCGCCGAGCCCGGACACGATTCCGCAGGAATACGCCTCCTCCGGCGCGGGGGACTACCGCGTGCCTGCCGTCGTCGCCGTCGGGCCGAGCGGCCACCGCGGCACGGACTGGCGCTATGTCTCGCATGAGATCACGGCGGGGAAGTACGCCCTCGCCGGTCTCCCGTCGGCCTACGACAACGGCGGCGAGTGCGAAACGCTCACGATCACCCTGCGCGACGCGGCGAGCGGCCTGACGCTCCGGCTGCATTACGGCGTGTTCGCCGATTTGGACGTCATCACCCGCGCCGCCGAGCTGCGAAATGACGGCAAGACACCCGTCACGCTCGAGAAGGCGGCCTCCGTCTGTCTCGATCTCCCGTTCGGCGATTGGGATCTGATGCACTTTCACGGCCGCCACTGCCTCGAGCGGCAGCCGGAGCGGCTGCGCGTGCCCTTCGGCACGGTCTCCGTCGGCTCCGAGCGCGGCATGTCCAGCCACCAGCACAACCCCTTCGTCATTCTCTGTGACCGCGAGGCCACCGAGGACGCAGGCGACTGCCTCGGCCTCATGCTCGTTTATTCCGGCAGCTTTCGCGCGGAGATCGAGCGCTGCCAGACCGGCTCGGTCCGCGCCGTTCTGGGTGTGAGCCCGCTGGACTTCTCGTGGACGCTGCAGCCGGGCGAGACCTTCACCGCGCCGGAGGCGCTGCTCTCCTTCGCCGAGGGCCTCACGAAGCTCAGCCAGAACTATCATCGCTTCCTGCGGCGGAATATCTGCCGCGGAAAGCATCATCTTGCGCGCCGTCCCGTCCTCGTGAACAACTGGGAGGCCACGTATTTCGATCTCGACGCCGAGCGCATCCTCGCTCTCGCGCGCGAGGCGAAGGACCTCGGCGCGGAGCTCTTCGTGCTCGACGACGGGTGGTTCCGCGGCCGGAAGGACGACAACGCCGGCCTCGGCGACTGGTTTGAGAATCTCGAGAAGCTCCCGCGCGGCCTCGGCGATCTCATCCGGCGCATCACCGGCCTCGGTCTGCAGTTCGGCATCTGGGTCGAGCCCGAGATGGTCAATGAAAATTCCGATCTTTACCGCGCGCACCCGGACTGGGCGCTCACCGTGCCCGGCCGCGCGCCGATCATGGCGCGCAACCAGCTCGTGCTGGACATGTCCCGCGCGGACGTGCGCGATTATCTCTTCAATGTGCTCTCCGCGCTCCTGCGCGAGCACGACGTTTCCTATGTGAAGTGGGACATGAACCGCTCGCTCTCGGACGTCTATTCCGGCGCGCTTCCCGCCGCGCGGCAGGGCGAGGTGCTCCACCGCTATGTCCTCGGCGTCTATGACCTCCTCGAGCGGCTCACCTCCGCCTTCCCGGACGTGCTCTTCGAGGGCTGCGCCGGCGGCGGCGGCCGTTTCGATGCCGGCATGCTCTGCTACTGCCCGCAGATCTGGCTCTCGGACGACACCGACCCGATCGAGCGGCTGAAGATTCAGCGCGGCACCTCCTTCGGCTATCCGATGAGCGCCATGGGCGCGCACGTCTCCGCCTCGCCCAATCACCAGACCGGCCGTACCACGCCGCTCGGTACCCGCGCCGTCGTCGCCATGGCGGGCGCCTTCGGCTATGAGCTCGATCTCACGAAACTGCCCGATGCGGAGAAGGACGCCATCCGCGCGCAGATTCGCCGCTTCCACGCGGATGAGGACGTGGCGCTGGGCGGACTCTACTACCGTCTCACAGACGAGACGAACACGTGGTTCACCGCCTGGCAGACCGTGAGCGAGGATCAGAGATACAGCATCGTGAGTCTCGTCGTGCAGAACGTGGAGCCGTACAAAGCCGCGCCGCATCTGCGCCTCAAGGGGCTCGATGCCGACGCGGTCTATGAGATCGAAGAAGCGGGCACCGCCGTCTCCGGCGCCGCCCTGATGCGCGCGGGCTACACCTTCCCGCGCATGCTCGGCGATTACCCAGCCGCGCAGCTGCATTTGAAGAAGAAAGAAGGGGAGAGCGCATGAAGCTCCTAGACACCATTGCCTCCGGCGCGCTGGACGAAAGCCTGCGCACACTCTACGGCACGGACGATCATACCCGCGCCGAGCGCATCGCCGCGGCCTTTGCCGCGCGGTTTCCGGCGAACGCCGACGAGGCCGCCCTCTTTTCCGCCCCGGGGCGCACGGAGATCGGCGGCAACCACACCGACCACCAGCACGGCCGCGTCCTCTGCGGCAGCGTCGATCTCGACATGCTCGCCTGCGCCGCGCCGAACGGCACCAATGAAATCCGCGTCCTCTCCGAGGGCTACGGCGAGGTTTCGGTCTCGCTGGATGATTTGAAGCCCGTCGAAGCGGAGCAGGACTCCACCGCCGCGCTCGTGCGCGGCGTCGCCGCGGGCGTGGCTGCCCTCGGATATGAGATCGCGGGCTTCGACGCCTACGTTCACTCCGCCGTCCTCGCGGGCTCGGGGCTCTCGTCCTCGGCCGCCTTCGAGGTGCTCGTCGGCGTGATCTTGAACCGCTTTTTCTGTCATGACGCCCTCGACGCGATCACGATCGCGAAGATTTCGCAGATGGCCGAGCGCGATTATTACGGCAAGCCCTGCGGCCTCATGGACCAGATGGGCTCCGCCGTCGGCGGCGCGGTCGCGATTGATTTTGCCGATCCTGCCAACCCCGTCGTCTCGCGCCCGGGCTATGATTTTGACGCGTCGCGCCACGCTCTCTGCATCATCGACACCGGCTCGTCCCACGATGATCTCACGGACGATTATGCCGCCGTTGCTGATGAGATGCGCGCCGTCGCCGCTTGTTTCGGCAAGACGGTGCTGCGCGAGGTGCCGGAGGAGCTCTTCCGCGAAAGCATCGCGGATGTGCGCCGACAGTGCGGCGACCGCGCCGTCCTCCGCGCCCGTCATTTTTACAGCGACGACCGCCGCGCCGCCTCTGAGGCCGACGCTCTGCGCGAGGGCGATTTCGAGCGCTTTCTCGCGCTCGTGAACGAGTCCGGCCTGTCCTCGGTCTGCGATCTGCAGAACATCTGGTCGCCCGCGCATCCCGCGCGCCAGAGCGTGTCGCTCGCGCTCTCGATCGGACGGGAGCTCCTCGGCGGACGAGGCGCCATCCGCGTCCACGGCGGCGGCTTTGCAGGCACGGTGCAGGCCTTCGTGCCGGACGATCTGCTCGCCGGTTTCAAGGAAGGCATCGAGGCCGTCTTCGGCGAGGGCAAATGCCACGTCCTGCGCATCCGCCCGGTTGGCGGTACCGCAATTGACTGATGGGGAGGAAACACCATGAACGCTGTCATTGCTCTGAAAAACTACGCCCTGCGCACCGGGCTGATCGAAGCCTGCGAGGAGCGCTGGGCCGTCAATACGATTCTCGATGCGCTCGGCTGCGACGCGCTGCCGGAGATCGAGATTGCGGACGATGCGCCGCTGCACGTCATCCTCGCCGCGCTGACGGACGACGCCTATGAGCGCGGCGTTCTCGCGGAGAACTCCGTCGTCTACCGCGATCTGTTTGACACCGAGCTGATGGGCCGGCTCACGCCGCGCCCGGCGCAGGTGATCGCGCGCTTTGAGGCCCTCCGCGCGGCCGACCCGAAGGCCGCCACGGACTGGTACTATGATTTCAGCCAGAACACGAACTACATCCGCCGCGACCGCATCGCAAACGACATTCAGTGGAAGGCGCCCACGGAGTACGGTGAGCTGGATATCACGATCAACCTCTCCAAGCCCGAGAAGGACCCGAAGGCGATTGCGGCTGCCCGCAATCTCCCGGCCTCGAACTATCCGCGCTGCCTCCTCTGCGCCGAAAATGAGGGCTACGCCGGCCGCGTCAACCACCCCGCGCGGCAGAACCACCGCGTCGTGCCGATCACGATCAACCATTCCGAGTGGTTCCTGCAGTATTCGCCCTACGTTTATTACAATGAGCACTGCATCTGCTTCAACGGCGAGCACGTGCCCATGAAGATCGACCGCGCGTGCTTTTCCAAGCTCCTCGACTTCGTCGGCCAGTTCCCGCACTATTTCGTCGGCTCCAACGCGGATCTCCCGATCGTCGGCGGCTCCATCCTCGCGCACGACCATTTCCAGGGCGGACACTATACCTTCGCCATGGAAAAGGCCCCCGTGGAGACCGAATTCGTCTTCCCCGGCTTCGAGGACGTGCACGCCGGCATCGTCAAGTGGCCCATGTCCGTCGTCCGGCTTCGCTGCAAAGACCCCGAGCGGCTGGTCGATCTCGCGGACAAAATCCTCGCCGTCTGGCGCGGCTATACGGATGAATCCGCCGTCATCTTCGCCGAGACGGACGGAGAGCCGCATAATACGATCACGCCCATCGCCCGCAGAAGAGGCGCGGACTTCGAGCTTGATCTCGTGCTGCGCAACAACCTCACCACCGAGGAATACCCGCTCGGCCTCTATCATCCGCACGCTGAGCTTCACCATATCAAGAAAGAGAACATCGGCCTCATCGAGGTCATGGGTCTCGCCGTGCTGCCCGCGCGCCTGAGAGAAGAGCTCGCCGCCGTGGCCGAGGCGCTCGCCTCCGGCGCGGACCTGCGCGCCGATGAGAAGACCGAAAAGCACGCCGACTGGGCCGAGGCCTTCGCGCCGAACTACGAGATCACGAGTGAAAACGCCCTCGGCATCGTCCGCGCCGAGACCGGAAAGGTCTTCGCCAAGGTCCTCGAGCACGCGGGCGTCTATGCGAGAACTGCGGAAGGAAAGGAAGCCTTCCTGCGGTTTTTGCAGAGCGTGTAAGCGAATTAGGAATTAGGAATGAGGAATTAGGAGTGATTGTTTCGTACATTCCTAACTCCTAATTCCTAATTCCTCATTTATTTGAAAGGATATCTCATGTCTGAACTCTACTACTCCGAAGCCCTCAAGCTTGGGCAAAAGGCCGCGCGCGGCAAAGACGGCGGCCTGCCGGCGCTCGATGAGCTGCTCCCGCCCGACAAGCAGCTGTCCACCGTCGATCTCGGCGTCGTGGCCGTTCCGGCGGAATTCATCGTCGGCACGAAGTCGCGCGGCCGCACGGAGGCCTTTGCCTCCAATTTCATGCCGCTCCTGCCGCTCAAAACCGAGTTTGCCGGCAAGTGGACCGCGCTCTGCAGCGCCCACCTCGCCGAGGGCATCCGCGAGCCGGTGAAGGTCTATGAATACTTCAACCGCTTCTACGTCGCCGAGGGCAACAAGCGCGTCAGCGTCCTCAAGTTCTTCGACGCGCCCACGATCCCGGCGCACGTCATCCGCGTTCTGCCGGAGCGCACGTGCGATGCGCGCACCGAGCTCTATTATGAGTTCGTCGCCTTCTGGCGGCTCAGCCGCGTCGGCTTTCTTGAGCTCACGAAGCCCGGCGGCTACGCCCATCTGCAGCGCCTCTTGGGCAAGGCGCCGGGCGAGGCGTGGACGGAGGACGAGCGCCGCCGGTTCACGGCCGTGTTCTACCGCTTCCGCAAGGTCTATGCCGCCGCCGGCGGCGGCAAAATCCGCGCCACGGTCGGCGATGCCTTTCTCGCCTATCTGAAGGTCTACGGCTATCCCGCCCTGCGCACGGCGGACGACGGCGCGATCAAAAAGCACCTCGCCGACATGTGGGAGGAGGTCGCCCTCCAGCAGGAGGACACCGTGCTCGACATTAAAACCGACCCCGCCGCCGAGAAAAAGGGCAGCCTCCTCACGAAGGTGATCCCCACCGGGCAGAATGTGCGCCGTGTCGCCTTTCTCTATGACAAAACGCCCGCCGACTCCGGCTGGACGCGAGGCCATGAGCAGGGCAGGCAGCATGTGCAGCGCGTGTTTGAAGGCCAGATCGAGACCCTCGCCTATGAGAACATCATGGAGGGAGAGGGCCCCGAGGCTGCCATGGAGCGCGCCGTCGCCGACGGATGCAAGCTGCTCTTTGCCACCTCGCCGCGCATGCTTCCGGCGAGCCTGCACGTCGCCGTCGCGCATCCGGAGGTCGTCGTCATGAACTGCACGACGAATCTCAACCACCGCTATGTCCGCTCGTATTACGGGCGCATGTATGAGGCGAAGTTCATCCTCGGCGCCATCGCCGCCACGATGAACGATTCGCACGAGCTCGGCTATGTCGGCGATTATCCGATCTTCGGTCAGATCGCGGGCATCAACGCCTTCGCCCTCGGCGCGCAGATGGTCGATCCCAAGGCGCGCGTGCTGCTCGTCTGGTCCTCGAAGAAGGACGGCGACGACGCGGAGGCCTCTCTGCAGCAGCGCGGCGTGCGCCTCATCTCCGCGCTCGACACCGGCGGCCGGCAGGGCGGCTTCGGCCTCTGCCACGTGGCCGAGACCGGTGAGCGCACGCTCCTCGCCGCGCCCCGATGGCGCTGGGACGTGTATTACGAGACCATCCTCCGCCGCCTGCGGGACAATACCGTCAAGGAGGAATATGAGCGCTCGAGCCGCGCGCTCAACTATTACTGGGGCATGTCCGCGGGCGTGATCGAGCTCGCCTGGAGCGACATGCTCCCGCGCGGCACGCGCCGCCTCGCCGAGTACCTGCGCGACAGCATCGCCCGCGGCGTCTGCAATCCGTTCCTCGCTCCGCTCCACGCGCAGGACGGCCGCCTCATCGGCGAGCACCAGTGGAGTCTCAGCATCGAGCAGATCATCGGCATGGACTATCTCGTGGACAACGTCGAGGGCAGCATCCCCGTGTATGACGAGCTCTCGCCCCTCGCGCAGTCCACGGTGGACGCGGCGGGTGTCGCGCCCTCCACGCGCGGCGTTGCGGAGGCGGAGCAGGGATGAAGATTCTCGTTGTCGCGGATATCAAGAGCCCGTTTTATTTCGACTGTTATACTCCCGGCAAGCTGAAGGATTTTGATCTCATTCTCTCCTGCGGCGATCTATCCAAAGAATATCTTGAATTTCTCGTCACGATGGCGCGCTGCCCGCTGTTCTACGTCCCCGGCAATCACGACGAGTCCTTCGTTCTCCACCCGCCCGAGGGCTGCGAGAGTGTCGACGGCAGACTCGTGGAATACAGGGGCGTGCGCATCCTCGGCCTCGGCGGGTCGTATCACTACCGCCCCGGCTCGCAGCAGTACACCGAGCGGCAGATGGCCGCGCGCGTCCGCCGCCTTTCGTGGGCCATTCTGCGGCACAAGGGCTTCGATATTCTCCTCACGCACGCCCCCGCCCGCGGCGTGAACGATCTCGACACGCCCGCCCACCGCGGCTTTCAGTGCTTTCTCGATCTCATCGACCGCTGGCAGCCGAAGTGGTTCCTCCACGGCCATGTGCATCTCAACTACGGGATGAACCTGCCGCGCAAAGCGGAAAGAGGGCAGACAACGATCGTCAATGCGTATGAATATCAGGTCGTTGAGATTTAGTGCGTTAAAGTATTTGCAAACTTGAATCTGAAAAATTGCATAATATACTTGAAAAAACCGTGTTTTTCAAGTATAATCATTCATGGACGCAGTTTTTGAGTTCCGAAGATTCAAAATTGTGTCCAATTCTGTTAAAGGAGAGACAAACATGAAAAAGTATCTGGCTCTGCTGCTGGCGCTCGTGATGGTGTTTGCCCTGTGCGCATGCGGCAGCAAGAACGAAACTCCCGCCCCTGCGGGTTCTGACGACGCTGCGGCTCCGGCTGCCGGCGGCAAGCTGACCATGTCCACAGGCAACAGCTCCGGCACCTACTTTGCCTTTGGTACGGTTCTGGCGAATCACGTCGGAGAGAAGACCGACACGGATATCACCGCAGTGGAGGGCAAGGGCTCTCAGGGCAACATTGAGCTGATGCAGGCGGGCGAGGTTCAGATGGCTTTCTGCCAGTCCGACGTGGCTTCCTATGCCTACAACGGCACCAACCTCTTTGAGGAGTCCGGCGCTGTGACTGACTTCTCCGTCGTCGCCGCCCTCTACATGGAGCAGGTGCAGATCGTCACCCTCGATGAGAACATCAAGTCCGTCGCCGACCTCGCCGGCAAGACTGTCTCCATCGGCGAAGCCGGCTCCGGCGTGTACTTCAACGCCCTCGACATCCTCGGCGCCTATGATCTGACCGAGGACGACATCACTCCCGTCTACCAGAGCTTCTCTGATTCCGCCGACTCCCTGAAGGACGGCAAGATCGACGCCGCCTTCATCGTCGCCGGCGCTCCCACGACCGCCATCACCGACCTTGCCACCGGCGGCAAGCAGGTTTATCTCGTCGGTCTGGACGATGCGCACGTCGATGCGCTTGTGGCAGCCAGTCCCTTCTATTCCAAGAATGTCATTCCCGCCGGCACCTACAACGGCCAGGCTGAGGATGTCAGCACTGTTGCGATCGCAGCGCTCGTGCTCGCCCGCAACGATGTTGCCGACGTTGACGTCTACAACTTCGTCTCCTCCATCTTTGACAACATTGAGGAAGTCACTGCCGCCCACGCCAAGGGCGCGGAGCTCGATCCGGAATTTGCGTTCAGTGTTGAGGGCATTCCCTATCATCCCGGCGCAATCCAGTACTTTGAGGCTCAGGGCTGATCCTGCAGCAGCAAATCAAAACTGATCTCACTACAGGCGCTTTTCAGCGCCTGTAGTGTTCCCATTTTTACTGCTTACCAAAGTGCAGTTGAATACCGCCTTTTGGTAAGGAATAAAGAGAGGAGTAACCCGCATGTCCAAGAAGTCCAAGCCGGATTCGGCGCCGCAGGTCGATGTTGTTAAGGCGGAGAGCGAGGTCGTCAGCGAAGAAGAGCTGAACGATGTGATGAAAAAATATGACCGCGAGTCGAACACCCGCATCTGGGAGGGTGTGCCGCACCACATCGTCACGGCCGTCATGATTCTGTTTTCGCTCTACTGTATTTTTTCCACCCTGTTTTTGAAATCTGCTCTGCAGATTCGCTTGACGGCGTTTCTCGGCGGCGTGGTCGTCATGGGATTTCTCTATTATCCCGCGAGCAAGAAGCACGTCCGCCCGAACTATATGCCGTGGTATGACTGGATCATCATGCTCGTCGGCGCGGCCTGCTACTTTTATTACTGCTTCAGCTACAATTCTCTCGCGCGTGTGCTGACCAGTGCGGTCAAGCTCACAGACATGCAGGTTGTCATCGGTGTAGTCGGACTGCTCGTCATGTTCGAGCTTTGCCGCCGCTGTGTCGGTGTTCCGATCCTCTGCGTGCTCGGCGCGCTGCTGATTTATTCTGCCACGACAACCCTCTCGCTGAAGCGGCTGATTTTCACGCTCTTCTATGATACGAGCGGCGTCATCGGCACGCCCGCGCAGGTGTGCGCGAAGTTCATCGTCGTGTTCATCGTCTTCGGCGCGTTTCTCGAGCGGACGGGCATCTCGAAGTTCTTCATTGATCTCGCCAACAAGCTCGCCGGCTGGTCGTCCGGCGGCCCGGCGAAGGTCGCTGTCATCTCCTCCGCGCTCTGCGGCATGGTGTCCGGCTCCTCCGTGGGCAACACCGTCACTACCGGCTCCGTCACGATCCCGATGATGAAGAAGACCGGCTATAAGCCCGAGTTTGCCGGCGCCGTTGAGGCGGCCGCCTCCACCGGCGGCCAGATCATGCCGCCCATCATGGGCGCCGCCGCCTTCCTCATGGCGGAGTACATGGGCATCCCCTATGCGCAGGTCGCGCTCAAGGCGATCCTGCCCGCCGTGCTCTATTTCGCCGGCATCTTCATCTCCGTCCATCTCGAGGCCAAGAAGCTCGGTCTCAAGGGTCTCGATAAGAGCGAGCTCATGCCCGCCAAGGAGCTGCTCGTCAAGGTCTATCTCCTCGCGCCGCTGGTCGTGCTCGTCTGGCTCGTGAGCACCAACCTGCGCACGATGGCCTTCGCCGCCGCCGTGAGCATCCTCGTCGCCATCGCCGTCGGCATCCCGCAGACGATCATCGACAGCGTCGCATGGAGGCGCGAGCAGGCAAGCGGCTCCGCCGCCCTCCGCGTCGTCACCGAGACCTTCAAGACCATCGGCGCCTCGCTCGAGGCGGGCGGCAAGGGCACGATCACCGTCGCCGTCGCCTGCGCCGTCGCTGGCTGCATCGCCGGCTGCATCACGGCCACGGGCCTCGCCTCCAAGCTCATCACCGGCATCGTCGCCGTCAGCCAGAACAGCGTCTTCCTCGCTCTGTTCCTCACGATGCTCTGCTGCATCGTGCTCGGCATGGGCGTTCCCACCACCGCGAACTACTGCATCATGGCCGCCACGACCGCGCCGATCCTCATCAAGATGGGCCTGCCCGCCGTGAGCGCGCACTTCTTCGTGTTCTACTTCGGCATCGTCGCGGACATCACGCCGCCGGTCGCGCTCGCGGCCTATGCCGGCTCCGCCATCGCGAAGTCCAACCCGATGAAAACCGGCGTCAACGCCACGAAGCTCGCCATCGCGGCCTTCATCGTGCCGTACGTCTTCGCCTTCAGCCCGGCGCTGCTGTTTGACAACATCAGCGGCGCGCTCGAGGTCGTGCAGATCGTCCTCACCGCCATCGTCGGCATCTTCGGCGTCAGCGCCGGTCTCGAGGGCTTTGTCCTCACGAAAACGCCGCTCTGGCAGCGCGTGCTGCTCATCGCCGGCGGCCTGAGCCTCATCTATCCGGGCCTTCTCACCGACGTCATCGGCATCGGCGTCATCGCCCTGATGCTCGTCGTGCAGGTTTTGCTTCGAAACAGACAAAAGCACGCAGTCGCGTAACACAGAATCCGCAGGGAGGGGCTTTGCCCCTCCCGTTTTTTGTTCACAATTCTTCCCTTGCTTTTACTATGAAATAGGTGTAGATTAGGAATGATGGGGTAACCCCAAAAACAAAGGAGGTCACTTGCATGGCAAAGATCGATTTGACCAAGTACGGCATTACCGACACCACTGAAATTATCTACAATCCCTCTTATGAGCTGCTCTTCGAGGAAGAGATGAAGCCCGAGCTCGAGGGCTTTGACAAGGGCCAGGTGAGCGAGCTTGGCGCCGTCAACGTCATGACCGGCATCTACACCGGCCGTTCCCCCAAGGACAAGTTCATCGTCATGGACGAGAATTCCAAGGACACCGTCTGGTGGACGAGCGACGAATATAAGAACGACAACCACCCCGCCAGCGAGGAGACCTGGGCCGCCGTCAAGGCGATTGCGCAGAAGGCCCTCTCCGGCAAGAAGCTCTACGTTGTCGATGCGTTCTGCGGCGCGAACAAGGACACCCGCATGGCCGTCCGCTTCATCATGGAGGTCGCCTGGCAGGCCCACTTTGTGCGCAACATGTTCATCAAGCCGACTCCCGAGGAGGAGGCTTCCTTCGAGCCGAACTTCGTGGTCTATACCGCGTCCAAGGCCAAGGTTGAGAACTGCAAGGAGCTGGGACTGAACTCCGAGACCGCCGTCGTCTTCAACATCACCAGCCGCGAGCAGGTCATCCTCAACACCTGGTACGGCGGCGAGATGAAGAAGGGCATGTTCTCCATGATGAACTACTATCTGCCCCTGCAGGGCATCGCCTCGATGCACTGCTCGGCCAACACCGACATGCAGGGCAAGAACACCGCCATCTTCTTCGGTCTGTCCGGCACGGGCAAGACCACCCTCTCCACCGACCCGACGCGCCTGCCCATCGGCGACGACGAGCACGGCTGGGACGATGAGGGCGTGTTCAACTTCGAGGGCGGCTGCTACGCCAAGGTCATCAACCTCGACGCCGAGCCTGAGCCCGATATCTACGACGCCATCAAGCGCAACGCGCTCCTCGAGAACGTCACGCTCGACGAGAACGGCAAGATAGACTTTGCCGACAAGTCCGTCACCGAGAACACCCGCGTGAGCTACCCGATCGAGCACATCGAGAACATTGCCCAGAAGGTCAACGGTATCTCCTCCGGCCCCGCCGCGGATAACGTGATCTTCCTCTCCGCCGACGCGTTCGGCGTCCTGCCTCCCGTGAGCATCCTCACGCCCGAGCAGACGCAGTACTACTTCCTCTCCGGCTTCACCGCAAAGCTCGCCGGCACGGAGCGCGGCATCACCGAGCCGACCCCGACCTTCTCCGCGTGCTTCGGCCAGGCCTTCCTCGAGCTGCACCCGACCAAGTACGCCGCGGAGCTCGTCAAGCGCATGGAGAAGTCCGGCGCGAAGGCCTATCTCGTCAACACCGGCTGGAACGGCACCGGCAAGCGCATCTCCATCAAGGACACCCGCGGCATCATCGACGCGATCCTCAACGGCGACGTGCTCAAGGCCCCCACGAAGAAGATCCCCGTCTTCGACTTCGAGGTGCCCACCGAGCTGCCCGGCGTCGACCCCGCCATCCTCGACCCGCGCGACACCTACGCCGATCCCGCCGAGTGGGACGCCAAGGCGCAGGATCTGGCGCAGCGCTTCGTGAAGAACTTCGTCAAGTACGAAGGCAACGAAGCCGGCAAAGCCCTCGTCGCCGCAGGACCGAAGGCCTGACGGCCTCACGGCCTCAAAAAGAGAGCACGGCTATTGGCCGTGCTCTCTTTTTGAAATTACTCGCTTTTATCGCACCGGGCTTTGCCCGGTTTGGTCGAAGCGAGGGGCTGGCGTCGCGCCAGCCCGAAGGAGTTTTTCCGCCGCACATGTCGCCGGAAAAACGGAGTTGAATTGTTTGCGCTCCGCGCAAACTCTGCGAGGCTTTGCGGCGTTGCTGCGCTCCGCCGTAGGGGAGGGGCTTGCCCCTCCCGCTTTTGCTCC
Source organism: Oscillospiraceae bacterium (assembly GCA_045544935.1). Lineage (GTDB taxonomy): Bacteria > Bacillota > Clostridia > Oscillospirales > Oscillospiraceae > CAG-103. The sequence goes on from JAZPZZ010000198.1 coordinate 28,938, forward strand.
GTAGCAAAAAAAGAGACCGGCCGTAGCCGGTCTCTTTCGTTTTTGGATGTTTTACGCCAGAGCCGCCGTGATGATGGACATCTGGTAGACTTCCTCCGCGTCGCAGCCGCGGGAGAGGTCGTTGATCGGGGCGTTCAGACCCTGCAGGATCGGGCCGTAGGCCGCGAAGCCGCCGAGACGCTGGGCGATCTTATAGCCGATGTTGCCCGCCTCGATGCAGGGGAAGATGAACACGTTCGCGTGGCCCGCCACGGGGGAGCCGGGGAACTTCAGCTGGCCGACGGGGGGGGAGACGGCAGCGTCGAACTGCATCTCGCCGTCGATCTTCAGCTCGGGAGCGAGCTCCTTCGCGATCGCGGTCGCGTCGCGGCTGAGCTGCACGGTGCCGCCCTTGCCGGAGCCCTTGGTGGAGAAGCTCAGCACGGCGACCTTCGGGTCGACGCCGAAGACCTCGGCGGTCTTGGCGGTCTCAATGGCGACCTCCGCCAGCTTCTGCGCGGCGGTGAAGGTCACGTTGCCTTCCTTGTCGACGGTGTCCTGATAGTCGATGTTGATGGCGCAGTCGCCCATCGTGAGGATCTCGTCGCCGCGGACCATGATGAAGCAGGAGCTCACGAGGTGGGCGCCCTTCTTGGTCTTCACGAGCTGCAGCGCGGGACGCACGGTGTCGGCCGTGGAGTAGGTGGCGCCGCCGAGCAGGGCGTCGGCCTTGCCCATCTTCACAAGCATGGTGCCGAAGTAATTGCCCTTCTGCAGGTTGGCGCGGCAATCCTCGGGGCTCATCTTGCCCTTGCGGAGCTCGACCATCTGCGCGACCATCTCTTCCATCTCCGGATAGGTCGCGGGGTCCAGAATTTCGAGACCCTCAATGTCAAAGCCGCCCTTTTCGGCCGCCGCCTTCACCTCGTCGACCACGCCGACGAGCACAGGCGTCAGAAAGCCGTCCTTCTTCAGGCGCGCCGCGCTCTCGAGGATGCGCGCGTCGGTGCCCTCGGTGTAGACGATCTTGCGGGGATTGGCCTTCAGGATCTCAACCAGATTCTCAAACATGGGTATCTACCTCCATACTTAATTTTGTCGTATGTAACGGAGTCGTTCTCCAAAAAATCAGTGTATCACCGTTGCAGTGGTTTTGCAAGGGAAAACCACGAATTTCGGTTACCCGACGAGGTCCTTCAGCGCCGCCGGAAACAGCGTGTCCGCGCAGCTCGCGCCGGTGTAAAGTCCCTCGTCCTCCTCTGCGGGCGTGCCGTTCGTGTGCCAGAGCAGCGTGATCAGCTCCGCGCGGGTGCAGGGGTCGTCCGGGTGGAACTCGCCCTTGGCCTGCACGATGCCGTTCTGCACGGCCCAGAGCACGGCCTTGTAGCAATCGTCCGCGCTCGTCACGTCCGCGAAGGGACATGCGCTCACGCGCGGCTGCGGCGCGCCCTTCAGCTCCCACAGATACGTCACGTAGTCCCCGCGGGACTCCGGAATCTCGATGGGCTCGGCCTTCACTTCCTCGGGCAGGGGATAGCCCTCGTAGACCGGCCAGTAGCTTGTCTGCGCGACGCCGGCGCGATAGGCGTAGTGCGAGCCTGCGCAGCGCTCGTAGGTCTCCGCCCAGGCCCAGCCGGCCTGATAGGCGCCCTCGGCCGTGTTTTCAACGCTCCGCATCACGGCCAGCGCCGCCGTCTCGGCGGTTTCGAGGTCGTGCTTCATAAACTGCAGCTGCCCCTCGAGCGAGGCGGCGTCCAGCCCGTTCTCCGCGCAGAAGGCGTACAGCCGCTGCTGCCGCTCGCCGCCCCACTGGCACAGGCCGTAGTAACCGGCGGGATTGTACGCCGTCGGCTCAAAGCAGCTCTCGGCCTCAATGCTCGCCATCACGCCGCAGGCCGCGGCCTCGTTGAAGCCCAGCTCGCAGCGCAAAAACAGAAAGACGGTCAGCTCATGGCTCTCCGCCGCCCGCGCCGGAAACACGGCCAGCGACAGCACCGCGCACAGCGACAGCGCCCAGCAAATCATTCGTTTCAGCATAGATTCTCCTTAGATTTGGAATTGCACTTTGCAGTATAAAAAATAATTTTAACATATTAATTACGAAAAAGCAAATTTTCTGCAAACGCACCGACCCACCGGAGGGGCGGATTGCCCCTCCCGCACAGTTCCGTCTGAAAGGGTGCGGATATTGCGGCGAATACGCAATGAGGAATCACATGCCGTAGGGCGGGTCGCTTGCGCCCGCCTCTCAACGCCGGCAGAATCCCACCGGCGGGCGCTTCGCAACCCGCCCTACGTCCTTCTTTCAGCTCGGCGCAGGACAGAAAAAAGGACTGCCGCAGCAGTCCTTTTTTCATTGCGTATGAAGTTATTTCTTCAAATCCCGATACAGGAACGTGACGATCTGTCCGCGCGTGCAGGGGTTGTTCGGCCCGAAGTGCGTCGCGTCGATGCCGTTGGTGATGTTCTTCGACACGGCCCACAGCACCGCGTCGGTGTAATACTGCCCACCGGGCACGTCGGTGAACGGATTGGTCTTGCCGGCGGCCGGCTTTTCATGCGCGCGCCAGAGGAAGGTTACCACGTGGGCGCGGGTGCAAGGCTGGTTCGGCGAAAAGGCGGTCTTGCTCGTGCCGGTGGTGATGCCGTTTTCTGCCGCCCAGAGGACCGCTTTATAATTGGGTGCTAGAATTGATTGCCCGCTGCGGGTTTGCCAGCACCCACTTCTGCTGGGAATCCAAGGGGCGGGAGCCCCTTGCGACCTTTCTGATCGTTCAGAAAGGATGCCCCCGGCGGGGAACCGGCAGTTGATAAGACACTTGATGTTCTGTCCTGCTGCGGTGCCGAGATCCTTCGACTCCGCTCAGGATGACAGAAGGCAAGGCAGTGCGGAGTCGCCGAGAAATGGAGCATATTTTGGCTGGTTCTGCGCAGGTCGTCGAGGACGCCGGCCCCTGCGGACGCGGCGCGCCGGAACCGGATTGCAACGCACAAAAAAGGGATTGCCGAAGCAATCCCTTTTCGTTGTGTTGTATTATGCGTTTGGATTAGCCGACATGCAGCGTTGCGGGCTCGGAGATGACCTTGTTGCCGCCTGCGTCGGTGATGATGCAGCGGTAGCGCTGTCCGTCGCGTCTTACCGTCGCCGGAATCCTGAGCTCGCTGGTATTGGCGCCGTCTGCGCCGGAGTCATACCACATCGTTTTTCCGGGCTGGCAGTACTGCCACTGGTAGGTCAGGCCCGTGCCCTCTGCCTGCACGGAAAAGACCGCGTCGGCATTCATCGGGACAAGCTGATCCGCGGGCTGGACGGTGATTCGGGCAGCGGGCCCCACGGTCAGCGCCGCGGGCTCGGAGATGACCTCGCTGCCATTGGCGTCGGTGATGACGCAGCGGTAGCGCTGTCCGTCGCGTCCGGCCGTCGCCTGAACTGTGAGCGCAATGGTGTCGCAGCCCTCGAAGCTGGAATCATACCACCACGTCGGCTTGCCGGGCTTGGAGTACTGCCACCGGTAGGTCAGGCCCATGCCCTCTGCCTGCACGGAGAAGACCGCGCTGGCTTTGAGCGGGACGGTCTGGTCTGCGGGCTGGTCGGTGATCCGGATGGAGGCCTGCTCCGGCCCAACGGTCAGCGTCGCGGGCGCGGAGATTGCCTCGCTGCCGTCGGCGTCGGTGATGACGCAGCGGTAGCGCTGTCCGTCGCGTCCGGCCGTTGCCTGAACCGTGAGCGCATTGGTGTCGCAGCCCTCGAAGCTGGAATCATACCACGTCGTTTTACCGCTCTTGCAGTACTGCCACCGATAAGTCAGGTCCGTTCCCTCTGCCTGCACGGAGAAGACCGCGTTGGCTTTGAGCGGGACGGTCTGATCCGCGGGCTGGGAGACGATGGGATCGAACGGCTCAACGCCGAGGCAGTGCACGGTCGCGTTCGAGAGAGAATCGTTGTTCGATTCGATCTGAACCGCGTTCCACTGCGCCTGCGTGCCGAGGAAATACACGTCCGCCAGCGAATGGTCATAGGTGAAGGCGCGCTCGCCGATGAAGGTCAGGCTGCTCGGAAGCGTGATGCTTTTCATGTTCCAGCAGCCGCAGAACGTGCCGTTCTCAATGCGCTCCACACCCTCCGGGACCACGAGACTGGTGAGGCCCTCGAGATCCTCAAACGCACGCGAGGCGATCTGCACAACGCCGTCCGGGATCGTGTAGTCCGCGTGCTTGGCGGAGGGATATTCCAGAAGCATGGTGCGATCCTTGTTAAACAGCACGCCGTCCAGCGACGAATAGGCCGGGTTTTCCGGCGCGACCAGAATCTCCGCCAGCGAATGGCAGTCTACGAACGCCGCCTCGCCGATGCTGGTGACGCTCGCCGGAATCGTGACGGTCTTCAATTCGGCGCAGCGGGCGAACGCGCCCCAGCCGATGGTTTCCACGTGCTCCGGGATCGTGACCGATTCGAGGTTCTGGCAGCCGCACAACGCGTTGCTGCCGATGTACGTCACGCTCGCCGGAATTGAGATGCTTCGGATGTTGGAGACGTTATAGAACAGGAAAGCGAAGTCGCCGATGCTGGTGACGCCGGGCTCGATGATGACGGAGCGGATGCCCTTGTTGTCAAAAAACGGGGAGTTCTGCATCCAATCATAATTGGTCATGGGGCCCGTGCCGTGGATGGTGAGCACGCCGTTCTCGTCCAGATCCCAGAAGACGTTCTCACCGCACTGGCCGGAAGCCGGCTCCACCGCGTTCGGATCGACGATGCCGTCCGTGCAGTGGATGACCGCGCTGGTCAGCGAATCGTTGCCCTCGCAGCGTTCGATCGCCTTCCACTGCGCCTTTGTGCCGCCGTACCAGACGTCGGCCAGCGCCCAATCGCCGGAGAACGTGTGGAAATCAAACTTGGTCACGCTCGCGGGGATGGTCACTTCCTTCAGCTCCCAGCAATCCATAAAGGCGATGGAGCCGATGCTCGTGAGACCATCCGGAAGCACGATGGATTCCAGCCCCATACACGATCTGAACGCGCTGCCGCGGATGCTCGTCACACCGTCCGGGACGGTATAGCTCGCGCACTTTGCGTACGGGAAGCCGACCAGCTCCATGAGATCTTTGGTAAACAGAACGCCGTCCACGGAGGTGAAGCTCGCATTGTCGGGCGCGACGAGGATTGCCGTCAGGGAATCCGATTCGAACGGACCATTTCCGACCGTAGTGACGCTCGCGGGGAGCGTGAGCGTCGTCAGCGCGCTGCAGTTCATAAACGCGCCGTCGACGATCGTCTCGACGCCGTCCGGAATCGTGAACGCGCCGCTCTTCGCCGCAGGATATTTGATGATAGTGGAGAGGTCCTTCGTATACAGCACGCCGTCGACGGACGTCATGATCGGGTTATCGGGAGAGACCTCGATCGTTTCAAGCGCAGTGGCCATGATGAAATCACCGGCGTTCAGCTGCCCTGTCATGCTCGCGGGGATCACGACGCGCGTGAGCGCGGTGCATTCGCAAAACATGCCGCCGCCCACGCCAATCGCTGTAATCCCCTCGGCGAACACCGCCGTTTTCGCCTGCTGCTTCACCAGATCGTTCTCCAGCCAGGAGCAGTAAGTAATCCGGCCGCTGCCGCTGATGGTGAGCAGACCGTCGCGGTCCAGCGTCCATGAGACGGTTTCGCCGCAAGTACCGCTGCCAATGATCTCCGCCGCCGCCGCCGTGAACGGGAACAGGCTGAAGAGCAGCAGCACGGCAAGCGCAGCACTCATAATTTTCCTCATCATGGTGTCTCCTTCCTTTGCTTTGCTTGTATATCACCTGCAAAATATTAATTACCAATCATAATATTAACATTCCATATAGCAAGTGTCAATCACAAGCTGCCTTCCATCCTATTTACAAGCCGCCGGAAACTCGCTATAATACTGGCTGTAATCAACGACAGAAAGGATGATTGCGTTGGAACGCGGCTTTTCTGAGCGGCTGCATGCGCTGCGCGCGGCCAAGGGGCTCTCCCAGCGGACCGTGGCGGCGGACCTGCACATCAGCCAGGCGCTTTTGAGCCACTATGAAAACGGCGCGCGCGAGCCGGGACTCCAGTTTGTCTGCCGCGCGTGCGATTATTACGGCGTGAGCGCGGACTATCTCCTCGGGCGGACGGATCAGCCGACCCTGCCCACCGAGCAGATCGAGCGCCTGCGCCTCGCGGTGCGCGCCATGCAAAGCACGGCCGAGCAGGCTGCGCACGCCCTATCTTCCCTGACAGGAGACACCGAACCATGATCCCTCAAGACCACATTCGTAACTTTTCCATCATCGCCCACATCGACCACGGCAAATCCACCCTGTCCGACCGGCTCATCGAGCTCTGCGGCGCGGTGGAGCAGCGCGACATGGCCGACCAGCTCCTTGACGACATGGAGCTCGAGCGCGAGCGCGGCATCACGATCAAGGCCCGCGCCGTGGGTCTGAACTACACGCGCGACGGCGAGACCTATACGCTCAACCTCATCGACACCCCGGGCCACGTGGACTTCAACTATGAGGTCAGCCGTAGCCTCGCGGCCTGCGAGGGCGCGGTGCTCATCGTGGACGCCTCGCAGGGCGTCGAGGCGCAGACGCTCGCGAACACCTATCTTGCCCTCGACCACGATCTCGAGATTCTGCCCGTCATCAACAAGATCGACCTGCCCGCGGCCGACCCGCAGCGCACCAAGACGGAGATCGAGGACATCATCGGCATCCCCGCCATGGATGCGCCGGAGATCTCCGCCAAGCAGGGCGTGAACATTCAGGCCGTGCTCGACAGCATTGTCGACAACGTCCCCGCCCCGAAGGGCGACCCGTCGGCTCCGCTGCAGGCGCTCGTCTTCGACAGCCAGTATGACGCCTACCGCGGCGTCATCGTCCTCGTGCGCGTCATGCAGGGCACGATCCGCCGCGATATGGAGATCCGCCTCATGGCGACCGGCGCACAGTATAAGATCCTCGAGGTCGGCCACCTGCGCCCGATCGGGCTCGACCCCTGCGACGAGCTCGGCTGCGGCGACGTCGGCTATTTCACGGCCTCGATCAAGAACGTGGACGACACCCGCGTCGGCGACACGGTCACGGGCGTCGCGAATCCGGCCGCCGAGCCCCTGCCCGGCTACCGCCCGGCGCGCAGCATGGTCTACTGCGGCATCTACACCGAGGACGGCTCCAAGTACCCGGACCTGCGCGACGCGCTCGAAAAGCTCAAGCTCAACGACGCGTCCCTCTCCTTCGAGCCGGAGAGCTCCGTGGCGCTCGGCTTCGGCTTCCGCTGCGGCTTTCTCGGCATGCTCCATATGGAGATCATTCAGGAGCGGCTCGAGCGCGAGTTTGACCTCGACCTCATCACGACGCTCCCGTCGGTTATCTACCGCATCACGAAGACGGACGGCTCCGTCGTCATGGTCGATAACCCCCACAACTACCCGAACCCCGCCTCCATCGAGATGGCGGAGGAGCCGTTCGTGCGCGTGAGCATCATCACGCCGCAGGAGTTCGTGGGCAATATTATGCCGCTCTGCCAGGACCTGCGCGGCGAATATAAGGACATGCAGTATCTCGACACGCGCCTCGTAGAGCTCACCTACGAGATGCCGCTCAACGAGATCGTCTACAGCTTTTTCGATACGCTCAAGGCCCGCACCAAGGGCTACGCCTCGCTGGACTATGAGTTCTCGAGCTACCACCCGAGCGAGCTCGTGAAGGTCGATATGCTCCTAAACGGCGATCCGGTCGACGCGCTCAGCTTCATCGCCCACAAGGACAAGGCCTACGGCCGCGCGAGAAGCCTCTGCGAAAAGCTCAAGGAGAACATTCCGCGCCAGCTCTTCGAGATCCCCGTGCAGGCGGCCATCGGCGGGAAGATCATCGCCCGCCACACGGTCAAGGCCCTGCGCAAGGACGTGCTCGCCAAGTGCTACGGCGGCGATATCACGCGCAAGAAGAAGCTGCTCGAAAAGCAGAAGGAAGGCAAAAAGAAGATGCGCCAGCTCGGCACCGTCTCCATCCCGACGGAGGCGTTCCTCGCCGTGCTGAAGCTCGACGACTAAAGGAGAGATACCCATGCTGGAATTCATTTTTGATACGCAGATGCTCATCGAGGGCCACGACCTCGATGAGGATGAGATTTTCGATTACATCACCGAGCACTTCAAGGGCGACAGCCTGCTCGCCGTGGGCGATGAGGATCTCATCAAGATCCACTTCCACACCAACGAGCCGTGGCTCGTGCTCGAATACGCCGCCAGCCTCGGCGAGCTGCACGACGTGGTCGTGGAGAACATGGACAGACAAGAGCGCGGACTTAAAGGCTAAACGCATGGGAGGGGCTTGCCCCTCCCGTTTTTATGCACCGGATGAAAAAGAGACCTGTAGGGGCGACCTGCTCCATCCACATGTGCACGAATCCAGACACCGTAGGGCGGCCACCTGTTGGCCGCCGCATTTCACGGAAAGGTCACGGCGGGGCACAGGTCCCCGCCCTACGCCCGCATATAACCAAATTGCATTTGAAAATGCAATTTGGAGAGGAAGAACGGGGGCGCGGCTGCGGCGTGGAGCAAGCCCGTTCTGACGTCGTAGGGGTCGGCGTCCTCGACGACCCGCAAAAAAGAGCCTGCTCATGGGACGTTTTTATAAGGAAGTATAGAAAACGAACTTCTAAAGCATTGCAAGGGCACTAAGGAAGCACCCAGAATGGTTTTTGATATCATTCTGGGTGTTTTCTCATACTTCTAAGCTCATTCCACCAAAGCAACGAAATCCGAACCTGGTGCCGATTGGCGACGGGTTCGGATTTCTTGTTTTTATCGACTACTTCAAATAACCGTTTTCGCACATTCGACAGCAAAGCCCTCCTTCGCTAAGATGGAACCACCAAACGAAGGAGGGCGTTTTTCATGCGTTATAAAATCAAAATCAACGACGATGAGCGGCAGTTGATCGTCAAGGCACTGTATGACTGGCGCAATGATCTGCCCAAGGACAGCCTGCTCCGTCCCGATTTGGAGCAGCTGATTCTGAAGATCATCGACACGCCGGACGCGAGCTTTTGGAGGAGAGTTTTGGAATGAGCGAAAAACTGACTTACCATTGGGAAGGAGATTATTTGATCCCAGATTTGCTACCGCCAGAATCACCGAGTATTGGCATCTGGGGTGAGCGCAGACGGCGATTTCTCCGCAGTCATCAGAGGTCAGTATACGATGCCATGATGATGAATGGGACTCTCAACGCACATCTGTCAGAGGTTGACCGATCCGCGGAGGCGATGCTGGATCGACTGATGGAGCAAATGGCAAAACGCGAGAAAATTACAGAAAAACTGAAGTCTGAAAACCAGATGCTCTGGATTCAAAAGATGACCACCTTTCAGAATCAGGCTTCTGAGATCATATATCACGATCTGATCTGCGTATAAACAGCAAACAGCGGAGCGAGTGATCGCTCCGCTGTTGTGTTTTCTGATTCATTTTTCGGCTTTGTACGCCACGAGGGTGAAGATCGGAGTGGGGTTATAAAACTCGTCAATCTCGGCGTAGATCCGCTTCCAGATGCCGTTGTCCACATGGACCTGCTCGAAGCCCGCTCTCAGGAGCAGCTGCACATCCCACTGGGGACGGGGCTGCTGATAGGCCGCGACCTCCATGGTGATCTCGTCGTTATCCTCTTTCCACTCGGCCGGAATGTTCTTGTGCGCGTGGTTCTCGGGCAGGTTGTCCGGATCGTTCAGTTCGGCGTAATTGGCATAGTCTGCGTCGAAATTGATTAGCACGCCGCCGGGCTTGAGCAGATGATACCACTCGTGATAAGCCGACGGCAGATGCGGCAGCGTCCACGTGAGGTTGCGCGTGACGAGCACATCGAAGCTCGCCTCCTCCAGATCCGGATGCTCCGCGTCCATGACGCGAAAATCCACGGGGAGTCCGAGCGTCTCGGACGCCTCCTTTGCCTTTTCGATCATGTGCGCCGTGAGATCGATGCCGACGACGTCATGTCCGTCGGCGGCGAAGAGAAAGGCAAAATAGCCCGTGCCGGTACCGAGATCAAGCACGCGCAGCCGTCCGCCGTCCTGGGGCAGATAGCGCTGAAGCTCCGCGAGCCAGCGCTCCCGCTTGGGATCGACGAGCTCGCGCATGCGCTGATCGCAGAACGAATCCGCGCGGCGGGACCAGTATTCCATGATTCTCTGTTTCAACGGATCCATGAGAAAACTCCTTGCAATCATTTCGTAGTGCCTTATTTTACGACGAAACGTCGGTTTCCGCAACCCCCTATGGGGGATATTCAGGCATGCAGGTGTTTGGTGAAAAGCGCGCGGATCGCGTTCAGAACGGCGATGACCATGACGCCGACGTCCGCGAAAATGGCGAGCCACATGCTGGCGATGCCGAACGCGCCAAGGATCAGGCAGAGCACCTTGACGCCGATGGCAAACCAGATGTTTTCATAGACGATGCGCATGCACTTTTTCGCAATGCGGATGGCCAGCGGGATCTTCTTCGGGTCGTCGTCCATGAGCACGACGTCCGCCGCCTCGATGGCCGCGTCCGCGCCGAGGGCGCCCATGGCGATGCCCACGTCCGCGCGAGCCAGCACCGGCGCGTCGTTGATACCGTCGCCGACGAAGGCGAGGACGGACTTCTCCGGCTTCATCTTGAGCAGCTCCTCCACCGCCGAGACCTTATCCGCCGGCAGCAGCTCACAGCGCGCCTCGTCGATGTCGAGCTGAGAGGCCACCGCCTCGCCCACCTTCTGCGCGTCGCCCGTGAGCATGACGGTGCGCGCGACGCCCGCATCATGCAGCGCGCGGATGGCATCCTTCGCCGTTGGCTTCACAACATCGGAGATCAGGATGTGGCCGGCGTAGGCGCCGTCGATGACCATATGGACAATGGTGCCAACATGGCGGCAGTCGATATACGGCACATCCAGCTGCTCCATCAGCTTTGCGTTGCCGACGGCGACGGTTCTGCCGTCGATCTTCGCCACGATGCCGTGACCGCCGAGCTCCTCCAGCTCCGTCACGCGGCTGCGGTCCAGCTTTCTCGAAGCCAGATCCGCCGGCTTCGGCGCGATCTCGCCGTCGTCCTGCCAGGTGAGACCCTCCAGATAGGCCTTCTGGATGCTTTTGGCGATCGGGTGTGAGGAGGCGATCTCCGCATGCGCGGCGAGCTCCAGCAGCTTGTCATTTTCCATGCTGCTGTGGTGGATGCCGTTCACCTCAAAGACGCCGCGGGTCATAGTACCGGTCTTGTCAAAGGCAACCGTTTTCGTCTTGGAGAGCGCCTCCAGATAGTTGGAGCCCTTGACAAGGATGCCCTCGTGGCTCGCCCCGCCGATGCCCGCGAAGAAGCTCAGCGGAATGCTGATCACGAGCGCGCAGGGGCAGCTGATGACGAGGAAGGTCAGGGCGCGGTAGATCCAGTCGCCCCAGTTGGCGGCGGAGCCGCTGATGAGCCGCACGACCGGCGGGAGCACCGCCAGCGCCAGCGCGCAATAGCAGACGATGGTCGTATAGTACCGCGCAAAGCGGGAGATGAAATTTTCGCTCTTGGCCTTGCGGGAGGTGGCGTTCTCCACGAGGTCGAGGATCTTCGCCGCGGTGGATTCGCCGAATTCCTTGGTAGTCCTCAGTTTCAGCACACCGGAGAGGTTGATGCAGCCGCTGACCACGTCGTCATTTTCATGCACAGTGCGCGGGACGCTCTCGCCGGTGAGGGCGCTGGTATCGAGGGCGCTCACGCCCTCCACGACGGTGCCGTCGATCGGCACCTTCTCACCGGGCTGCACGACGATGACCGTGCCGACGGCGACCTCATCGGGGTCGACGCGCTGAAGTTCACCGCCCTGCTCGATGTTGGCATAGTCCGGGCGGATGTCCATGAGCGCGCCGATGTTCTTGCGGCTCCTGCCGACGGCATAGCTCTGGAACAGCTCACCCACCTGATAAAAGAGCATGACCGCGATCGCCTCGGTATAATCGCCGCTGCGGCTGATGAGCGCGATGGCGATGGCGCCGATGGTGGCGACGGCCATGAGAAAGTTCTCGTCAAAGACCTGCCCGTTGCGAATACCCTTCCAGGCCTTCTTGAGAATGTCGTTGCCGACGACCCAGTACGGGATCAGGTACAGGAGAAACCAGATCGGCTCATGCACATGCTCGCCGAGAAGCTCCACGGCGAAGTGCAACACGATCATCATAGCTGCGGCGATGAGAATGCGCCGCAACATCTTTTTTTGCTTCTTGGTCATGAAAAAGGACTCCTGATGTTGAAAATGGGGGTGCTGCGTGTTTTGCAGCACCCCCGGCTGTTTTGCGGGATGAATCAGGCAATGTCCAGATCGGCAGTGACCTGATAGTAGTCGCAGGCGTGGGCGGTGTAGCCCGTCACATTCGCCTTGGAGATCATGTTCATCTGCAGTAAGGAGCAGAAGAGGTAGGCGTTGTCGTCCAGAATCTTCTGCTGGAGCTGGACAGCCAGCTCACCGCGTTTGGCGGTGTCGAACTCGGTGGCCAGCTGCTCCATGAGCGCGTTGACTTCTTCGTTCTCATAGGCGCCGAAGTTGTAGCTCTGACCGGGCAGGCAGCTGGTGGTGAAGAAGTACTGCGGATCGCCGGAGGGAGCGGTCACGAGCGCGGAGGCGTAGACGTCCCAGCTGGTCATATCGGCGAGGAACTCGCGGCGGTTGGCCGTGCAGTTGATGTCCACTTCCATGCCGATCTTCTTCAGGTCGGCCTGGGCAGCCTCAGCCAGCAGCGGGAGCTCCTGACGGCTGGGATAGGTCAGCCAGCGGATGACGAGCTTGGTGCCGTCCTTCTCGCGGATGCCGTCGCCGTCGGAATCGACCCAGCCGGCTTCTTCAAGGAGCTTGGCAGCGGCGTCGGGATCATAGTCCTCGGTCTTGATCTTATCGCCGCCGAAGGTGCTGAAGCCGTCCGGGAAGGCGCCGTGACCGACGACACCGTGACCTTCGAGCAGCGTGTCCACAAAGCCCTGCTTGTTGATGCCCAGTGCCATGGCCTTGC